>NZ_JBNJRW010000003.1:0-350198 GCF_050113895.1 Aestuariimicrobium sp. Y1814
TGTTGGTGGCGGACAGGTTCATGACACTCGGGTGATGGGAGGTTTCCCGTTGAGGGCGCTGTGGCCTCGTTCAGTGTTGTAGAAGGTGAGCCAGTCGGCAAGGGCATCGCGGCGGGCCTGGTTGCTGGTGAAGGGCTGCCGGTAGGCCCACTCGAGCGCGAGGGTCCGGTTGAGGCGCTCTACCTTGCCGTTCTGCCAGGGGCAGTGGGGCTTGATGAACTTCTGCTTCGCGTCCATGGCCTTGACTGCTGCTTTGAAGTCACGGCTGTTGCGGTAGGCGAACGCGTTGTCGGTGATGATGCGCTCGATGCGGGTGATGCCCTGGCTGGCGAAGAACGCTGCGGCGCGGGTGAGGAAGCCTGCGCAGGTCGTGCCCTTCTCGTCGTCGTGGATCTCGACATAGGCCAGCCGGGAACAGTCGTCGACGGCGGCGTGGACATAGTCATAGCCGATCCGTTCCCGCTTGTTCTTGGCGGCGCTGGTGGCGGCACGTCCGTGCAGGCGCCAGCCCCCGCCGTCGGGGATCTTGCCGATCTTCTTCACATCGATGTGGATGAGCTCACCGGGGCGTTGGCGTTCGTAGCGGCGCCTGCTGGCCTGACTGCCGCGGATCACCGCGCCGGTGATCGGGTCAAGGTGCGCCAGGGGCGGCATGTGGTGGCGGCGCAGGATCGCGGTCACGGTCCGGGCGGGAACGTTGGTGGCAGCAGCGATCCGGGCAGGGCCTCGGCGATACTGTGCGCGGTGGGCCAGGACCCGGGCCTCGACGGCTGGGCTGGTGCGCCGTGGCATGGTGTGGGGCCGGCTGGAACGGTCGTGAAGACCTGACTCGCCGTACTGGTCGTAGCGCTTGAGCCAGTGGTGGGCGCATTGGCGTGAGATGCCCATCGCTTTCGCGGCGTGAGCGACAGGCCAACCCTGCACGCGCACACGCTGGACCAGCAACAGTCGCCCGTTGACGTTCAACCGGGCCTTAGGGTGGGACATGAGGACCTCCGTTGTTGAGATGTGACCTTCGACAAGCCACAGCCCAGCGGGGGTCCTCCCTTCACGTCAACCGCACAACTGTCATGAACGTCCCTGCCACCAACACCTAGACACCCCCACCAGCAGCCGTCGTCGGACTCGGGGCTGCCCGGCGTGCCTGCACCGGACGACCACAGTCGCACGACCATACTTGAGCAAGCCTTTCCGTCGACGCCGCGCACCGGCGTCGGACTTCCCCCACCGAAAGGACCCTGCGCGTGGCTCGATCGAAGGCGGTACCCGTCCAGCCCGAAGAGCTCGCCGACCCGGTGCCCAACTCCCAGCGAGTGGCGTTCCGGCGCGGTGTGGGCCTGGTGCTGGCGACCCTGGTGCTGCCCGGGTCCGCCCAACTGCAGGCCGGCAACAAGACCCTGGGCCGGGTGGCGCTGCGGACCTGGCTGGTCGTGGTTGGCCTGCTGTTGCTCACCGGTGTGGTGGCCGTGTTCAGCCGCGGCGCCGTGGTGACGGTGCTGGCCTCGGGCTGGTTCTACAAGGTGCTGCAGCCAGTGCTGATCGTCCTGGGCCTGGGCTGGGCGCTGCTGATCGCCGACGCCTGGCGGCTCGCCCAACCCCTGGCGATGGAACGGCTGCGCCGCCTCGGCTTCGGGCTGGTCAGCCTGCTGCTGGCCCTGGCCGTCGGGTCGGCCGGGTTCAACCTGGGTTCGGCCTCCCACGCGCAGGGTGAGCTGCTCGACACCGTCCTCGGCGGGGGCGGGGACTCCACCCCGAACGCCGGCCGCTACAACGTGCTGATGCTCGGCGCCGACGCCGGCGACGGACGAGTGGGACTGCGCCCCGACACGATCATGGTGGCCTCGGTCAACGAGGTCACCGGGCGCACCGTGATCTTCAGCCTGCCCCGCAACCTGGAGGGCGCGACGTTCCCCGACGGGTCGCCGCTGCAGGAGCTCTATCCCGACGGGTACGAGTGCGAGGACCACAGCTGCATGCTCAACGCCATCTACACCCTCGGCCAGGACAACGCCGAGCTGTACCCCGGCGTGAAGGACCCCGGGCTGCAGGCCATGCGTGAGGTGGTCAGTGAATTGCTGGGCCTGGATATCAACTACACCGTCATGGTCGACCTGATGGGCTTCACCTCCCTGATCGACGCCGTGGGCGGCATCAGGCTCAACGTCGGCAAGCGGGTGCCGATCGGTGGTGGCACCTCGCCGATCACCGGCTGGATCGAGCCCGGCGACAACCAGCACTTGGACGGCTACCACGCGCTGTGGTTCGCGCGCTCCCGGCAGGGGTCGACCGACTACGAACGGATGCTGCGGCAGAAGTGCGTGGTCAATGCCATGCTGAACCAGCTCGACCCGATCACGGTGCTGACCAAGTTCAACGAGATCGCCGGCGCCAGTGGCGAGATTGCCTACACCGACGTGCCCTCGAAGGACGTCAACAAGCTCGCCACCCTGGCCAACAAGACCCGCAAATTGCCGCTCAGTTCGGTCTCGTTCACCCCGCCGCTGATCTTCCCGGGGAACCCGAAGCTCGAGGTCATCCGCGAGACGGTCGCGTCCAAGATTGCCGAGTCCGACGCGCTGGACTCGACCACCACCCCGGCCGGTGACCCGGGCAGCAGCACCCCGGCCACCTCGAGCGCGCCGAGCCCCTCGACGACTCCCAGCGCCACCAGTGCCGGCGAGGCCAGCACGGGTGCCACGCCCACCCAGGAGCCCACCAATGAGGGCACCCCGGCGCCCGAGAGCGAGGACCTTGGCGCGGTCTGCTCCTGAGCCGGCCCGTGGGGGAGTGGATCAGGGGGTGCGTCGCGGCAGGGTCAGGGCTGCCAGCACCAGGGCGAACAGCACCACCCCCGACACGATGCCGATGTCGGCCCACATCCGGGTCGTCGGCTCGTCATTCTCACCGATCTCCTGCAGGGCACGCACCGCATAGGTCAGCGGGAAGAAGTCACTGAGGGTCTGCAGCCAGCCGGCCATCTGGTCACGGGGGACGATCACCCCGGCGGCGAGCAGCTGCGGGAAGACCGTCACCGGCATGAACTGCACCGCCTGGAACTCGGTGCGGGCGAAGGCGCTGGTCAACAGCCCCATCGCGACACCCAGCACGGCGTTCATGATCGCCAGCAGCACCACCCACACCGGCTCACCGGCGGTCTGCAGGTCGAACAACCAGTAGGCCGCCCCCGCGCTGGCCGAACCCTGCACCGCCGCCGCCACCCCGAAGGCCAGTGCGTAGCCGCCCAGCAGGTCGGCCCGGTGCAGGGGAGTGGTCAGCAGGCGTTCCAGGGTGCCGCTGGTGCGTTCGCGCAGCATCGAGATGCCGGTGATCAGGAACATGATGATGTGCGGGAACAGGCCCAGCATGATCAGCCCGATCCGGTTGAAGACCGGCGCCCCGTCGAACAGGGCATAGAGCAGGAACAGCAGCACGATCGGCACCACGATGATCATGGCCACCGAACGCTTGTCGTGGCCGAGCTGCCGCAGGCACCGGGCCGCAGTGGCGAGTACCAGGCGGGGGTTCATGACGCATCCCCCGACCCCTGGGCTCCCGACCACTGGGCTCCCGACCCCGGGGCTTCGGCCCGCTGGATCAGCCGCAGGAAGGACTCCTCCAGGTCATCGGTGCCGGTGTCGGCGCGGATCGCGGCCGGGGTGTCGTCGGCGACCAGCCGACCCTCACGCAGCAGCAACAGCCGCTCACATCGTGCCGCCTCGTCCATCACATGGCTCGAGACCAGCACCGTCGCCCCGCCCCCGGCCAGGGTGGTGAACATCTCCCAGAGTTCCACCCGCAGCACCGGGTCGAGCCCGACGGTGGGTTCGTCCAGCACCAGGATGTCCGGGGAACCGACCAGCGCGCAGGCCAGCGACACCCGGCTGCGCTGGCCACCGGACAGGGTGGTCACCAGTTGGCCGGCCTGCTCGGCCAGGCCCACGTCGGTGATCGCCGCGTCCGCCGCACGGGCACCGACCCCGGCGACCGCGGCGAAGTAGCGGGCGTTCTGCCGCAAAGTCAGGTCGCCGTAGACGCTGGGTGCCTGGGTGACGTAGCCGACCCGGTGGCGCAGGGATCGTGAGCCGGCCGGCTGGCCGAGCACCCGCACCTCACCGCCGTGGACGACCTGCACACCGACGATGGCGCGCATCAGCGTCGACTTCCCACCGCCGGAGGGGCCCAGCAGCCCGGTGACCATGCCGGGGTCGACCCGGCAGCTCAAGGCGTGCAGCACCTCACGGCGCCCCCGGGTGACCCGCAGTTCTCGTACATCGATGGCTGGTTCGGCCACGACCACGTCCTCTCATCGGGATGAGGCTACTGCCCGGTGGGCGCACAGCACCGGGCGCTGTCATCATTGGTCCCATGCAGACCGCCACTCGCCCCCGGATCAACGTCTCGGACCCCGTCAGCGTGATCATGCCGGTGCGCAACGAAGAGGCCCACCTGGCCACCTCCGTGCAGGGGGTGCTGGACCAGAACTACCCCGGCGAACTCGAGATCATCCTGGCCGTGGGCCCGAGCCGCGACCGCACCGCCGAGATCGCCGCCTCCCTGGCCGCCGACAACCCGCACATCCGGGTGATCGACAACCCGAGCGGCACCACCCCCGACGCGCTGAACCTGGCGATTGCCGCCAGCCGCTTCCCGGTGGTCGTCCGTGTCGACGCGCACGGGGAACTCGGCGAGGACTACCTGACCACCGCCGTGCAACTGCTGCACCAGACCGACGCCGCCAATGTCGGCGGCCGGATGGAGGCCCGGGGCCGCACCAGCTTCGAGAAGGCGGTCGCGCTGGCCTACAACTCCCGGCTCGGGTTGGGCGGCGGCGGGTTCCACCTGGCCGACACCCCACAGGGCCCGGCCGAGACCGTCTTCCTCGGCTGCTTCCGCCGCGACTCGCTGATCAGCGCCGGCGGCTACGACCCCGACATGATCCGCGCCCAGGACTGGGAGCTGAACCTGCGGTTGCGCCAGGCCGGCGAGAAGGTCATCTACTCACCCCTGCTGCGGGTCACCTACCGCCCACGCAGCTCGGTCCGGGCGCTGGCCCGCCAGTTCTTCCAGACCGGCAAGTGGCGCCGCGAGGTCATCCGGCGCCACCCCGCGACCGCCTCGGCGCGCTACCTCGCCCCGCCGCTGGCCCTGTCCGGCATCGTCGCGGGCACCGCCGTCGCGCTGGCCCCACGCCTGCCGGTCTGGCTGCGGGCCACCGGGGCGCTCGCCCCGCTGGGCTACGCGGCGCTGGTCACCATCGGCAGCCAGGTGGGCCTCGAGGGCGCCGACGAGGTGCCGGTCGAGCGCCGCAGCCGTGCCTGGTTGCCGCTGGTACTGGCGGTCATGCACCTGAGCTGGGGGGCCGGTTTCCTGCGCGGTCTCGACCCGGACGAACGAGTCCGCGACGACGCCGCCCCACGCCCGCGCCGCTAGCCGAGCGCGGCCTTCTCCGCGGCGGCGATCCGCTGCACCCGCTCGGCGCCCGCTGTGCTCCCGGTCCCGCTCCCGGCCGCCGTCTCGACGATGACCGCCGACCCGTGGCCCAGCAGCGGGCCCAGCAGGGCCTGCCGCAGCACGGCCAGCGCGTCCGGCTCCGGGCCGACGTCGACGAGCACGCGGCCGGTGACCGGTTCCACCCCGGCCAGCAGGTCGCCGTGGGTCAGTGTCGCCGTGGCGTCCTGCCAGGCCACGTCGTCGCTGTCGGGCCGCTGCGCGGGGGTGTGGAGGTCGGGCTGGCCGAGCACGTCGTGGTAGTCGAGCATGCCCGGGGCGAGCGCCTCGAAGCCGAGCCCCAGGGGGTGCAGCGAACAGGCGATGGTGTCGACACCGGGCACGGGGCGGGGAGCCCGGGGCCCGACCACCGCCAGGTCGACCGCCGCCGACTGGCTCGCCCCGAGGGCACGCAGTTCACCCCCGCACGACCAGACCGCGGCCGCCCACACCAGGCTGGCCCAGTGCCCGGGGCGCTCCAGCAGCAGCGGGGCGGCCACCACCGGGGCGTCCGCCCAGCCCAGGTCGTCGACCAGGTTGATGGTCTTGTCGACCCAGTTCGAGAACGTGGCCGCGCTCAGCTCGACCCGCTCGTCCGCCGGCCCGTACCAGACCACCAACGGACGACCCGGGTCGTCCTTGAGGCGCTGCTCGAGCCAGTGGCCGACACTGGCCGGTGGGCGGGACGAGGGGGAGGGCGCGCGCAATTGCATGCCCACAGACTAGGTGGGCGCTAGTGTCATGGCCATGCGCTACGTGCTGATCATGGCCGGTGGCTCGGGCAAGCGGCTGTGGCCGCTGTCGCGCCAGGGTGAACCCAAACAGTTGCTGAGGCTGATCGAGGGCAAGAGCCTGCTGCGGATCGCCTATGAACGGGTGCAGGGCTACGTGCCCGACCAGAACATCATCATCTGCACCGGCGCCGCCTACGCCGACACCGTCGCCGCGCAGCTGCCGGAGATCCCCGCAGAGAACCTGCTGGGCGAACCCGAGGGGCGTGACTCGCTGAACGCGGTCGCCTGGACGGCGGCCGTGATCGCCCGGCGCGACCCCGAGGCCGTGATGGCCGTGCTGACCGCCGACCACATCATGGACGAGGTCGACGTGTTCCAGGCTCGGCTGGACGAGGGGTTCGCGCTGGCCGAAGCCCGCGCCGACGCCTTCGTCACCTTCGGGGTGGTGCCGACCAGCCCGCAGACCGGCTTCGGCTACCTGCACCGCGGCGCGCCCGTCGACGGGTTCGACCACGCCTTCGAGGTGCAGGAGTTCAAGGAGAAGCCCGACGTGGCCACCGCCGAGGCCTACCTGGCCACCGGTGAGTACTGGTGGAACTCGGGCATGTTCGTCTGGCGCGCGGCCACCCTGCTGCAGACCCTGGCCACCCTGCAGCCCACCACCCACGCCCTGGTCAGTGAACTGGCCGCCCACCCCGACCGGCTCGCCTCGATCTTTCCGCGACTGCCCAAGATCTCGGTGGACTACGCCGTGATGGAACCGGTCAGCGCCGGCTCGGCGGCCGGGCAGGTCGTCGCAGTCGAACTGCCGATCCGCTGGCACGATGTCGGGTCGTTCCTGGCCCTGGCCGGGCAACTCGATCACGACGCCGACGGCAACGCCGCCACCGGGGCCACCGTCAGCCTCGATGCGGCCAACAACCTGCTGATCAACCGGGGCGGACCCGACCACGTGCTCGCCGTGGCAGACATCGAGAACATGGCGGTGATCACCACCCCCCACGCCACCCTGGTGATCCCCCTCGACCAGTCCGAGCGTGTCAAGGACCTGGTCGCCCGCGTGGTCGCCGACCATGGGGAACGTCACGGCTGACCCACAGGACCCCTAAAGTGGCCCCCGACCAATGAGGAGAGAACATGGACTTGTTCCACAAGAATCGTGAGTTGGTGGCCTGGGCTGCCATCGGCGCGGTGGCACTGGTGATGCTGGGTGCCTTCGTCGAGATCGCCTACCTGAATGACAGCTGGCCGGGCGACACCAACCGGCCCCTGTCGAACGTGGCCCGCCTGGTCGCCGGCCGGTTCGCCCCGCTCGTGCTGCTGGTCGTGGCCGCGCTGGCCAACTGGTTCGTCGCCCACTGGCGCGAACCGTCCAAGAACGCCGCGCTGTTGTCCCTGATCGGGCTGTGCGTGACCGGTGCCGGCGGCCTGCTGTTCGCGGTCTTCACCCTGATCGGGTGGGGCGGTGACGAGTCCAACGGGCTGCGCATCTTCAGCTCGCTGCTGACCCTGGTCGCCAACCTGATCGTTGTGGGCCTGGTCGCGGGCTACTTCTTCATCACCTGGAAGCAGGTCTCGCCGGCCCCGGCCACCCCCTACGGGCAGCCGGGGCAGCAGTTCGGTGGCCAGCCCGGCCAGCCGGGCCTGCCGCCGCAGCAGGCCCAGCCCGGGGCCCAGCAGCAGCCGACCTGGCAGCCGCACGAGGCCTCCGGTGGGGCCTGGAACCGCGCCGGTGACGCGGCCACCGGGGCCGGGGCGAGCACTTGGGGTGTCCCGGGGCAGCAGTCCCAGGGCTGGCAGCCCAGCGCCTCACCGCAGCCCAGCGCCGCTGAGCCGCAGCCCTCGGCCAGCCCGTGGGGCCAGCCCGAGCAGCCTGCACCCCAGCAGTCGGCGCCCCAGCAGAACGAGTGGAACGGCGGTTCCGCGTGGGCCCCGGCCAGCCAGCCGTCGGCCGAGAACACCGCTGAGGAGGGCACCGTGCTGCGTCCGAACCCCAACCCCGGCGCCCAGAACCCCGGCCAGCAATGGTCGGGGGAGCAGAACCAGGGCCAGCAGTGGCCCGGCCAGAACCACTGACCACCGGACCCGGTTCCTGATCGGCGAGGCGACCAGCACCTGCTGGTCGCCTCGCTGCGTCCTGCCCGACGGTTCCAACTCCGGCCCGGTCAGGCCCGGACGATGTCGCCGTTGCGCGGCAGCGTGCCGCCGAAGGTGGTCTCCACCGCCTCGGCGCGGGCGATGTCGACCCGGTCAAGCGCCTGCAGGTGCACGTGCGGCTCGGTGCTGTTGCCCGTGTTGCCGCACTCGGCGACCACGTCCCCGAGCCGCACGGGTTGCCCACACGCACCCGGCTGGCCGGGCTGTTGCGCACCAGCCAGGCCCCGACGAACGGGTAGGCCAGGTCGAGCGGGTCGTTCGCGGCGGTGCGCACCACCCCAGCCTAGGCCGCGGACCCGGCGGAACCGGGCGACCAAGGTGAACCCGGCCGCGGGCAGCCCCCATCGTCCGGGGCACCTGACCGGCGCGGGCGCTGGCCAGTAACCTGTCACGCAAACCCACCGGACGGGAAGGGGCCAGCCATGCTGCTGACGGTGCTGTACGTGATCGGCATCACCGCCGAGGCGATGACCGGTGCCCTGGCGGCCGGCCGGGAGAAGATGGACCTGTTCGGGGTGATCATCATCGCCACCGTCACCGCCATCGGCGGCGGGTCACTGCGCGACATGCTGCTGGGCCACTACCCGTTGACCTGGGTGCGCCAACCGCTCTACCTGGTGCTGGTGGTGGTGGCGGCGGTGCTGACCGTCTCCATCGCCTCGCTGATGCGCTACTTCCGCTCCCTGTTCCTGGCGCTGGATGCGGTGGGGCTGGTGGTCTTCTCGATCCTCGGCGCCAAGATCGCCCGCGAGATGGAACTGGGGCTGGTGATCGCCTGCGTGGCCGCGATCACCACCGGTGTCTTCGGCGGGGTGATGCGTGACCTGTTGTGCAACCGGGTGCCGCTGGTCTTCCGCAAGGAGCTCTACGCCAGCGTCTCGCTGGCCGCGACCCTGCTCTACATCGGGTTGCACGCCGTGGGGCTGCCCGACCTGCCCGCGGTGGTCATCACCCTGGTGGCCGGGTTCACGATGCGTATGCTCGCCGTCCACCACCGGCTCAGCCTGCCCGTCTTCGACTACCAGGAGGTCGAGAACAAGCCGATCGCCGCGCGCCCCCCGCACCCGTGGAGCCGGCGGTTCTCGTCCAATTCGGACGACTGACCCTGCCGGTAGCCCCCGAAGTCGCCACCAATCCGACGACACGCCGTTATCTCTGAAACTTTCCTGTCCCAGCTTGACCGCGGGGAATCACATCCGTGTAACTTGGAGGCCACAGCCGGGTCGAGAGGACAAAGATGAACGAGATCCTGACGGTATTCTCCACCGCCGACGACGGCGTCCTCGCGTGGCAGGAGCAGGCGCTGTGTGCACAGACCGACCCCGAGGCCTTCTTCCCCGAGAAGGGTGGCTCCACCCGGGAGGCCAAGAAGGTCTGCGAGACCTGCACCGTCAAGCGGGAATGCCTGGAGTACGCACTGGCCAATGACGAGCGCTTCGGCATCTGGGGAGGTCTCTCGGAGCGTGAGCGTCGCCGCCTGCGCAAGCGGGCCTGACCCACGTTGGTTGTCAGGCAGGGCCCCATCACCGAAGATGGGTGCCTGACCCCAATCGGCACCACACCGCCGGACAAGGATGGCCTGTGACTTCTGGACCCGAGAACGGCGATTCCCAGGACCTCTGGGCGTGGGCGCGGGACCCGGATGACCAGCCGGACACCTCGCAGCACACCAGGGCCCGGGAACAGGACTGGGCGTGGGCGCACAAACCCGACCCGGACCGCATCCCCGACATCCCCGCCGCCGAGGTCGCGGCCATCATGGTGGTCCACCAGGCCGCTGACTGGCTGGAACGGACCCTGCGCGCGCTGGCCGGGTTGGAGTCACGCCCCGGCGCACTGGTCGCCGTGGACACCGGGTCGAGTGACCGGTCGGCCATGCTGCTCGACGACGCGGTCGAACAGGGCATCATCGACCGGGTCGTGAGGGCCGGGACGGTGCCGGGCTTCGGGGCCGCGGTCGAGCAGGGGATCGCCACCCTCGAGGGTGACCTGACCTGGCTGTGGCTGCTCCACGACGACACCGAACCGCAGCCCCGCGCCCTGGAGGAACTGCTGCTGCGCGCCTCGGCCGACGACGAGCCGGTCGTCCTGTTCCCCAAGCTGCTGCAGCCGCGCCGCCGCAACCACCCCGACCAGTTGGCCGAGGTCGGCTCGTCCATCACCAGCGGCGCCAGCCGGCACCTGGACGTCGCCCCGGGTGAGATCGACCAGAACCAGTCCGACTCAACGGTGGTGCTGGGCGGCTCCACCGCCGCCATGCTCGTCCGCCGCGACGTGTGGGACCAGCTCGGTGGCCTCGATGCGAACCTGCCGCTGTTCCGCGACGGGCTCGACTTCGGGTGGCGCGCCAATGCCGCCGGCCACCGGGTGGTCACCGCCCCTGACGCCGCCGTGCACCACCGGCAGGAGGGTCGCTTCGGTGAACGCTCGTCGGACCTGGTGGGCGATGCCGCGACCACCGACCGGCTGCTCGGCATGCGGGTGCTCGCCGCCCATTCGGCCAACCCCGGCCGCACCATCGCGCGGATGCGCGGACGATCGGTCGCGCGGGGGGTGGGCTACCTGCTCGGGAAGGCCCCCGGTGAGGCGATGGCCGAGTTCCGCGCCGCCGCCCGCGTCGGGGCCGACCGCGCGCTGATCCAGGAGATGAGCACCAGCCGCCACCAGCCGCAGGTCGACACCGCCGCGCTGAGGCCCGGGCCGCTGCAGGTCTGGCGTTCCCGGCTCGACCGGCTCACCCACACGGCCGGTGAATGGCGCGAACGTGATGACGACGACTCTGACACTAGCCTGGACGACCTGACCGGCGACGACTTCGCCGGTGGTCGCCGCCGCGCCCGGCTGGTCACCCCGGGTCGGTTGTTCGCCGCGCTGGTCGTGGTCGGCTTCCTGATCGCCTGGCGCGGCATGTTCGGACGCGGCCAGCTGGTCTCGTTGCGGCTCATGCCCGCCCCCGACAGCCTGTCCGGGGCCTGGGCGGCCTGGCTGCAGCCCACCGCCGGCCAGGCCGGCGCCAACCCCGGCTGGCTCGGGCTGACCGCACTCGGGTCGACCCTGGCCGGCGGCAGCCCCGAGGTCTTCGCCCGGCTGCTGGTGCTGGGCGCACCCGTGCTGGGAGCCTTCTTCGCACACCGGCTGGCCAAACGCATCGTCGGCCGCGGGTGGGTCGCGGCCGCCTTCGCCTCGGTCTGGCCGGCGCTGGCGATCCTGTCCGGCACCACCTTCCGCGGCTCGATCTCGGGGGCGCTGCTGGTCATCCTGCTGCCGCTGGTCGGACTGGCCGGCCTGCGCTGGTTCACCCAGGATGACGAGGGGGTGCGTCCCGGCGACCACCTGCGGGCACCGGCCAGCCTCGCCCTGTGGCTCGGCCTGGCTGCCCAGGGCGCCCCGGCGGCGGCCCTAGTCGGGCTGGGTGCGGCGATCGCCTGGTGGGTCGTCCACCGCAGGTTCACTGCCGGGCTGCTGGTCGCTGCCCTCGGCCCGATGGTGATGCTGCTGCCTTGGGCCCCGCGCCTGGTCCAGCACCCCGGTCGGCTGCTGACCGGCACCGACCCGACCAGCCTGCTGCCCGGTGACGTCGCCCCGGCCTGGCATGTGCTGCTCGGCCGGGCAGCCGTCGACGGGCTGCCCCCGATGTGGGTCTCCGCGCTGGCCCTGGCCGGGATGGCCGCGGTGACCCTGCTGGCGGTGCTGCTCGGGCGACGTCGGCTCAGTGTCTCGGTGGTGCTCGGGTTCATGGCCTCGGCCTGCGCGTGCCTGGTGCTGGCGGCCGTCGGCACCCGACTGCTGGTCACCATCGACGGCCAGCAGGTGCGCCCCGCCCTCGACGTGTGGTTGCTGATCGCCGGCGGGCTGGTGCTGTGCATGTGCCTGAGCGCCATGCGCCCCAAGCGCCGGCCGGTCGGCCAGCACGCCGAAGAACCCATGACCACCGGCAGCCTGGCTGCCACCCTCGCCGCCGCCCTGGTCGGCATCCTCGGCGTCGCCACCGCCGTCGGCGGGCAGGGCAACTCCCCGCTGCGCGTCGAACCCAACCCGCTGCCGGCCTATGTCGCCGACGTGCAGCAGTCCAGCCGCGCGACCCGCACGCTGGTCGTGCAGGTCGACAACGGCGCCCACCAGTGGATGCTCACCAGCCGCACCACCCCCGGCTGGGGTGCCGGCGAGGCCTTCCCGGTGCTGGCCAGCGCCGAGCAGTCCGACCGGGTCGCCGCACTGGCGGCACGCATCGCCAACGGCACCCCCGGCGACGACCTGGCCCAACGACTGGCCGAACTCGGCATCGCCCATGTCGTCGCCCGAGGCGCCGAGGCCGGGATCATCCAGGGCGTCTCCAACGCCCCCGGGCTGACCGCCGCCCAACTGGACGACGGCACCACCGTGTGGACCGTCGAGGGCCTGGTCAGCCGCGCCGCCACGGTGGGGGAGTCCGGCGAACTGACCTCGCTGCCCTCGGCCGAGGTCAGCGCCCCCGGCGTCGTCCGGGTCGCCGAGCTGCCCGACGAGCGCTGGGTCGTCACCGTCGGCGGGCAGCAGGTGCCGGTGGTCGCCGACCCGTCCGGGTTCGGGGTCCGCGCCGAGGTGAACGGCCCCACCGGCCCGCTCACCTGGGCGACCACCCCGAGCTGGCTCGCCGTGGTCGCGCACCTGGTCATCATCGGGCTGCTCGTCGTGCTGGCCGCCCCGACCGCCCGCAGGCCCGGGGCGCGCCCACCGACCCGCAGCCTGGAGACCCCGAGGAGGAGCCTGTGACCAGCACACCTCGCCGCCGGGCCCACAGCCTGCTGGCCGTCGTCGTCCCGGCCCTGGTCGCCGGCCTGTTGATCGTGGCCGCCAGTTTCGTGCCCGCCCAGCAGCCCACGGCGCGGGTGGTCGACGCCGGGCCCACGGTGCAGACCCGCGCCTGCGCCTTCACCGGCGCCCCCGGCGCACTGGTCGCCTCCGGCGCCGAGGTCGAAACCACCCTGCTCGACGGGCAGGTGATCGACGACCCGAGCGTCAACGGCGCGGTGACCGGGTCGGTGGTGCTGCGGGCGGCGGGCGAACAGCCGCTGACCGCCGGTGTACGCAGCCAGTCCAGCGCCGGGCTGATGTGGGCCGAGTGCCGCCCGCCCGCCACCACGGGGTCCCTGCTGCTGCCCGACCCCGCCACCGCCGAGGTGGTGCTGGTCAACCCCGACCGCACCGATGCCGGGGTCAACATCACCCTCAGTGGCGCCACCGGACAGATCCAGTCACCGGGCCTGCGCGGCATCGTGGTGCCCGCTGGTTCGATGGTGCGGGTGCCGATCTCGGTGCACGCCCCGGCCGGGGCACCGGTCACCGCGACCTACCAGGCCAGCCAGGGCCGGGTGCAGGCGGCAGTGCGCAGCCTGACCACCGCCCCCGAACAGGCGGTGGCGACCGCCCCCAAGCGGGTGGCGGTCTTCGCGGCCGTGCCGACCCGGCCCACCGGCGCCCGGCTGCTGCTGCACAACCCGGGCGGCGAACGGGCCGAGGTCACCATCGAACTGCTCGGCCCCCGCGGCCGGTTCGCCCCCGCGAACGGCACCGCCTCCCTGGCCCCGCACACGACGGTCGCGATCGACCTGGGTGCGGCCTTCACCGAACGGGACATGGGCCTGGTGGTGACCGGGTCGTCGGAGGTGTTGAGCATGCTCACCACCCAGGGCGCCAACGACATCGCCTGGATGCTGCCCGACGAGGCGGCCACCGACCTGATGGACGCGGTGCCCGAGGGCACCCTGCAAGTGGTCAACCCGTCACCGGACGAAGCGAGCGTGACCATGGTGCAGGTGCACCCCGACGGCACCGCCGACGCGCCGCAGACCCTCACCATTCCCGCCGGGGCCAGCGGGCAGTTCCCGGTGGTCGCCGGCCAGGTGAGGATCACCTCCACCGCCCCGATCGCGGCAGCGGTGCGGGTGGCCGGCACCGGCCAGGCGGTCAGCCGGGTGCGCCCACCGGCGGGTGTGGTCGTGCCCCAACCCGGCACGATGGACCCGCAACTGGCCCAGTAGGGCCCGGGGTTACACCTCAGTCGTCGTCCTCGTCGACCATCGGGTCGATCTCGTCGACCGAGCGGCCGGTCAGCGCGGCCAACTGCTCGACCAGGGTGCGGTGGACCAGGATCCGCAACCCGCGGCGGGTGGCTGAACGATGCTCGAGGGGGCGCCGGTACATCACGATCCGGGCCGGGAAACCGGCGGTGGCGCCGGTGGCCGCGGCCAGCGGCACGTGCCCGCTGGTCGAGTGGGAACCCGGCACGTCCTCGACGCCGATGTCGACCCCGACCAGCGCCTCCGGGCACGACTGCTGGACCCGGTCGATGGCATCGGAGACTGCGTCGAGGAAGGTCTCGCTGCGGGTGGAGGCGCTGGGGATGCGACGCGGCGGCCCGTAGGGAGAAAGGCCGGCGATGGGACCGCGGAGGCCCCGGCCATGTCGATCGCGTCTGCTCACCATGGGCACACCCTAATGCTGATCCGGCGCTGGCTGCTGATCTGGAACCGGGCCCTCAACGCTCGGCGATCACGCGCAGGTGCCGTTTCTCGGCCAGGACCACCACATTGTCGCGGAACTCGGACGCCTGGGCGTGCGCCGGGGTGAGGGGCTGCTGCACGGGGTCGTCGTGGCGCAGGCCCACCTCGCGGATGGCGTCGGCCAGGGCGAGCAGGTCGTCGACCGGCGGGGCGGGGTCCTCGTCCAGTTCCGGCAACCGGACGACCTCCCAGCCCTGGGGGGCCGACATCTTGTCGGCGTGCCGGCGGCACAGGTCGTAGGCGCTGGGGTCAGCGCTCGGCGACAGCGGCCCGACCACGGCCAACTGGCCGGCGTAGTCAAAGGTCAGGGTGGTGGTGGCCCGCGCCGAGCAGGCCGTGCGTGAACACCAACGCCTCATGACGTTCCTTTGCGATGCGGGTACGGGGTGTGCCGTACGGGGAAGCCGGCACCGGGCCAGCTCAGGTGAGATTACGGGTGCTGGCCGGGCCATGGCACTTGCCTCGCCGGGCGGACGACAGATTCCCTGCCCCCTCTGCCGGTCGGGGCCGGTCAGCCTCACCCGCGCAGGTGCCGCCGGTCGGTAGGCTGCAGGGGTGATCACAGAGGGCGTCTTCAAGGCCAACGACATCCGCGGCGCGGTTCCCCAGTCATGGGACGAGGCCGGCGCCGCCGCCATCGGGGCCGCATTCGTCGAACTGGCTGGGCTCGAGGGCAAGCAGTTCGTGCTGGGCCGCGACATGCGCCTGACCGGGTGGGAGATGTCACGCGCCTTCGCCGCCGGCGCCATCAGCCGCGGGGCCGAGGTGCTCGACACCGGCCTGGCCTCCACCGACCAGCTGTGGTTCGCCTCCGGCTCGCTCGACCTGCCCGGGGTGCAGTTCACCGCCAGCCACAACCCCGCCAGCGACAACGGCATCAAGTTCTGCCAGGCCGGCGCCGCCCCGGTGAGCCCCGACTTCCTGGCCCGGCTGCGTGACCGCGCGCTGGAACTGCACGGCAGCGTCGATGCCGCCCTGCCCGAGCACGGCCTGACGCAGGTCGAGACCCTCGACGACTACGTCCGACACCTGCACGGCCTGGTCCCCCTCGAGGGCCTGCGGCACCTGAAGGTCGTCGTCGATGCCGGCAACGGCATGGCCGGCCACACCGTCGCCGCCGTCCTGGCCGGCGCCGACATCGAACTGGTCGGGCTCTACCTCGACCTGGACGGCTCCTTCCCGAACCACCAGCCCAACCCGCTGGAACCGGAGAACCTGGTCGACGCCCAGGCCGCCGTCCGTGAGCACGGTGCCGACCTGGCCCTGGTATTCGACGGTGACGCCGACCGCTGCTTCATCATCGACGAACGCGGTGAGGTGGTCAGCCCCTCGGCGATCACAGCGCTGATAGCCCGCGCCGAACTCGAGCGTGAACCCGGCGCCACCATCGTCATCAACACCATCACCAGCCGCACCGTCGCCGATGTCGTCGCCGAGGCGGGTGGCACGACCGTCACCAGCAAGGTCGGCCACACCTTCGTCAAGGCGCTGATGGCCGAGCACGACGCCATCTTCGGCGGCGAACATTCCGCGCACTACTACTTCCGCGACTTCTGGGGTGCCGACACCGGCATGCTCGCCGCCCTGCACGTGCTACGCATCCTGGGCAGCCAGGACCAGCCGCTGTCGGAGGTGATGCACACCTACGAGCGCTACGTGGCCTCCGGTGAGATCAACTCGCAGGTCAGCGACGCCGGCGAGGTGATGGAGGTCGTCGAGGCCGCCTTCATCGGCCGCGGCGAGGTCGACCACACCGACGGGCTGACCGTGCGCGGCACCGACGCCCACGACAACCTGTGGTGGTTCAACCTGCGCCCCTCGAACACCGAGCCCTACCTGCGGTTGAACGCTGAGGCCCTCGACCCGGCCGTGATGCAGGCCGTGCGTGACGACGTGCTCGACCTCGTCCGCGGCACCACCACCACCTGACCAGCCCACTCGCGCAAGGAGAGCCCGATGAGCAACCCGAACCACACCCCCGACCTGCAGCTCTCACCCGAGTTCCTGGAGATCGCGGCCTGCCCCGCGTGCCACTCCCGGTTCGCTGTCGACTACGACAACCGTGAGATGGTCTGCGCGAACAGCCAGTGTGGCCTGGCCTACCCGGTGCGCGACGGCATCCCGATCCTGCTGATCGACGAGGCCCGCAACACCCGCGCCGCCACCCAGAGCTGACCGATGGACTTCGACGACACCCGACTGGCCACCCCCACCGTCAGCGCCCGCGCCGACGAGGCGTTGCGCCACCTGGCCGGTGCCGGCGCCCGGATTCGGCGTGAGGCGTCGACCTCGGCCAAGGAGCTGGCCGCCGGGTTCGGTGGCGGGGTGCGTCCCCGGGGGGTGGTGGCCCTGGGCCGCGGTGCCCGGCTGATCCGTGCGGTGCTCGAACCGTTCTGCCCCAGCCCCTTCGTGGCCTGGCCCTTCTCAGGGCTGCCGGCCTGGGTCGGGTCACTCGACCTGGTCGTCGTGCTCGCCCCCGAGGGGTCCGACCCCGACCTGATGTCGGCGGTGCAGGAGGCCGCGCGGCGTGGCAGTTCGGTGCTGGTCGCTGGACGACCCGAGTCACCGATCGTCGAGGCCGCCGCCAGCCGCTCGACCCTGGTGGTCCCCACCGAGACCGGGGACGAACTGGCTGCGGTCGTGCAGGTGCTGGCCGTGCTGCACGAGTTGGGCCTGGGCCCGGCGGTGCTGCCCGAAGCGGTGGCCGCGGCCGCCGATGCGGTGGCCGAGACCTCGTCCCCGCACCGTGACCTGGCCGTCAACCCCGCCAAGGACTTCGCGCTGCACCTGGCCGACGCCCAGCCACTGGTCTTCGGCGGCACGGTGCTGGCCGCCCGCGCCGGGCGCCGCCTCGCCGAGGCGCTGCGCCGTTCCACCGGACGAGCGGCCCTGGCCGCCGACACCGGTGAACTGGAACCGGTGATCACCGCCCAGGACACGCGTGACCTGTTCGCCGACCCCTTCGACGACCCCTCAGCGGCGATCCGGCCCGTGCTGGTCATCCTCGACGACGGCACCGACGACGCCCAGGCCCGCCGGGCCGCGGGGGAACTGGTCACCCTCGCCACCCGCCACGAGGTGCGGGTGGTCACCGTGCGCGCCGGGGAGTCGGTCACCTCACCGATGGAACGCTACGCCTCACTGCTCTACCAGGGCCTGTTCGGGGCCACCTGGCTGTCGATCGGCCTCGGCAGGCTCTGAGCCCCTGCCACCCACACGAGAGGCCCATCACGATGGAGGAACAGATGACCACAGTGCTGGTGCTCAACGGCCCGAACCTCGGCAGGCTCGGCACCCGCGAGCCCGATGTCTACGGGCACACCACCTTCGCTGACCTGTCGGAGCACCTGGTCGACACCGGCCGCTCGCTGGGCCTCGACGTGCAGGTGCGCCAGACCGACCACGAGGGTGAAATGGTCGGCTGGCTGCACGAGGCCGCCGACCTGGGTTGCTGGGTGGTGCTCAATGCCGCTGCCTGGACCCACTACTCCATCGCGGTGGCCGATGCTGCCGCGCAGGTGGCGCACTACATCGAGGTGCACATCTCGAACGTGTACGCCCGCGAACCGTTCCGCCACCACAGTGTGCTGTCGGCGAAGGCGGTCGGGGTCATCGCCGGGCTGGGCCTGGGTGGCTACGACCTGGCCCTGGCGCACGTCGCCGCCGAACTGGGCACCGGGGCCACCGGCTGAGCCTCACAGGTCCTTGAGGGACTCCCAGATCTCCTTGCATTCGGGGCAGACCGGGAACTTCTCGGGGTTGCGGTGGGGCACCCACACCTTGCCGCACAGGGCGACCACCGGGGTGCCCATCACCATCGCCTCCATGAGCTTGTCCTTGGGGACGTAGTGCGAGAACCGTTCGTGGTCACCGTCCTCGGCGTTCAGGCCATCGGTGCTGGTGCGCTCGTCGATCACGGTCTGTGAGCCGGGGGCCAACTGCTGGTTCATGGCAGCCACTCTAGTGAGCCGCCCCAAGCTGCCACCAGCCGCCACCGGATCAGCCCCATGGTCCCGCCCGCGCAACCCACCCCACCGGGTAGGGTGAGCCGGTGCCCGAACCCACCACGCTGCCACCCCGCAGCCTGATCGTCGGGTTGCTGGTCTCGGTGGTCGCGATCGCCTTCGAGGCGGTGGCGGTCGCGACGGCCATGCCGGCGGCCGCCGAAGACCTGGGCCGGTTGCACCTCTACGCCTGGACCTTCACCCTGTTCGTGATCGGCATGGCGCTGGCGACCGTGCTGTCGGGCCGGCTCAGTGACCGCCTCGGCCCTTCCCTGCCGCTGCGCGCCGGGCTGGTGCTGTTCGGGGCGGGGCTGCTGGCTGCCGCCCTGGCGCCGAACATGTACGTGCTGCTGGTGGCCCGGTTCATCCAGGGTGTCGGTGGTGGCGCATTCAACGTGGCGCTGTTGGTGGTCGTGGCCCGCACCTTCCCGGCGGCGCAGCGGGCGCTGATGATGACCGCCTTCAGCCTGTGCTGGGTGATGCCGGCCTTCATCGCGCCGCCGATCGCGGCCTGGTTGTCGAAGGCACTGAGCTGGCACTGGGTCTTCGCGGTCATGATCCCCTTCGTGGTGGCCACGGCCGTGCTGACGGCGGGCCCGTTGAACGACCTGGCCGACCAGCTGCGACCCGAAGTGGGGCAGGACAGCAACCCGGTGCCGATCTGGGCGGCGGTGGTGGCCGCGGCCGGTGTTGCGGCGGTCCAGTTCGCCGGTCAGGACATTGACCGCAGTTCCCTGGTCGCCCTGGCGGTGGGCCTGGTGGCGCTCGGGGTGGCGCTGCCGAAACTGATGGCGCCGGGCTTCTTCCGGTTCCGGCCCGGCATCGCCTCGGTGTCGTGGGTGCGGGCCCTGCAGGCGGGCGGGTTCTTCGCCGCCGAGGCGTTCCTGCCACTGAGCCTGGTCGAGG
The DNA here is from genome assembly GCF_050113895.1 of Aestuariimicrobium sp. Y1814. Lineage (NCBI taxonomy): Bacteria > Bacillati > Actinomycetota > Actinomycetes > Propionibacteriales > Propionibacteriaceae > Aestuariimicrobium > Aestuariimicrobium sp. Y1814. Next base: position 19,831 of record NZ_JBNJRW010000003.1, read on the forward strand.
GCCGCGAGATGAGCCTGTTCCGGGCCGGGCTGATGTTGACCATCGGTTCCCTGGGCTGGACCGTCGGCTCCTGGCTGCAGGCCCAGACCTGGCTGAAGTGGCGCCGCGACCAGCTGATCGAGGTGGGGGCGGCCTGCTCCCTGGTCGGCGTGCTCGCCATCGTGGCCGGCACCTGGTTGGGCCTGTCGGTGGTCGTCATCGGCATCGGCTGGACGATCGGCGGCCTGGGCATGGGCCTGGCCAGCGCCTCCGGCTCCCTGGCGATCATGCAGTTGTCGACCCCGGCCCAACTCGGACGAAACACCAGCTCGCTGCAGGTCTCCGAAGCCCTCGGCAATGCGATGTTCACCGGCCTCGCCGGCGCGGTCTACGCGAACCTGCGCACCTCCGCGGCGCCGGTCGACACCTTCGGCTGGGTCTTCACCACCGTCGCGGTGGTGTCCCTGCTCGCGGTCCTGGTCTCCCTGCGCATCGGCCCCGTCGCCAACCTGACCTCAGGCGCCGGAACTACGTCAAGTAGGTGACGGTAAGCCACATGACGAGGGCGAAGACCACGATCGCGGTGGCGCCGATGTACAGGTAGAACTTCACCGAGTGGCGTTCCTTGACCTCGACGGCCTGGTAGCGGCCCGGGCCGAGGTAGTTCTCCAGCATCGAGGCGGGGGTCTCGTTGCGAGGTGAGACCGACTGGTTGTTCACGCCGCTGCGGAAGCTGCCCAGCGAGCTGGGGGTCCACGAGTCGTAACCGGCAGAGGGCAGCGGCGCGGTGGGCCGGTCCGAGGCGCCGGGGGCCAGCGGCAGCGGGGCCTGGGGGATCGAGCCGCCGCTGGAACTGCCCAGCGTCCTCGTCCCCGGGCGTGGGGCCACCGGGGCCAGTGACTCCCCGCCGGACATCACTTCGGCGATCGCGTCCAGCTGGGCGGCGAACTGGGCCGCGGAGGCCGGTCGCCGGTCGGGGTGCGGCGACAGGGCACTGGCCAGCAGCGCGTCGAGCTCGACGGGCGCCCCGATCCGGGCGCTCAGCGGTGGCGGGTCGACGTTGGGGTTGCGGGACAGCAGGTCCTGCAGGGTCTTGATGGGGAACGGCGGGTGGCCGGTGAGCAGGGCATAGGTCACCGCCGCCATCGAGTAGATGTCGGAACGGTGGTCCAGCGGGTGGCCGGTCGCCTGTTCCAGCGCCATGAACGCCGGGGTCCCCGCAGTGGCGTGCTGGCCCTCCCGGTCGACCAGGGATTCGGCCACACCGAGGTCTGCCAGCAGCACCTTCAACCCGCTCGAGGAGTGGTTCAGCAGGATATTGCCGGGGGTGACGTCACGGTGCACCACGTTGTGGCGGTGCAGCACGTCGAGCGCGCGGGCTGCCTCGGCGCACAGTTGCAGCGCCCGGGCCGGCGGCACCAGCTGCTTGCGCAGCCGGTCGAAGGAGCCGCCGTCGGCGTAGTCCATCACGAAATAGGGGGCGCCCTCGGGGGTGCGACCGATGTCGTAGACACGGACGATGTGTTCGTCCTTGATGCGGCGCAGCAGTCGTGCTTCGGTGAGGAATCGTCCCTGGACGTCGTGGTGGGTGGCCCATTTCGGGTTCAGGATTTTGACGGCGACAGGCACGTCGAGTTCATCGTCGTGGCCCTTGTAGACGGTCGCGAAGGAGCCCGCGCCGATGCGCTGGGTGAGGCGGTAGCGACCGAGCCGTTCCATAGCGTCCACAGTCTTTCACGCAATTGAGGCGGGAGCGTACTCCAGCCATGGGTCACCTGCGGGAGCGCACGCCGACAATAGCGCCGTTGCCGCCTGACCGGGGCCCATTGTCCGCATCCGGTCGCTCCGGGGGCATCTGACACAATGGGTTGGTGACATCTCAGACCTTGCCCCCGCCCGGTTGGTACGACGACCCCGGGGGCAGCAGCCAGGAACGCTACTGGGAGGGCACGCGCTGGACGAAGAACCTGCGTGACCGGCTCGACCCGCTGCCCGAACCTGCGCCCGCCGCCACCACCGGACGAGCGGCTCCCGCGTCGTCCCCGGCCCCGCAGCTCCCGCAGCAGTTCGGCGCGCCCCCGCAGCAGTCCGGCGCAACCGGCATGGCCCCGGTGCTGATGCCGACCCGCTACAAGATGGTCCGCACCACCGCCGACGGGGTGCCCCTGGCCGGCTTCGGCATGCGTGCCCTGGCCACCCTGGTCGACTGGGTGCTGATGGGCCTGCTCGGCATGCTGCTGGCCTGGCCCTGGACGGTGCGGGTGTGGCGTTCCCTGCAGCAGATGACCGCCTGGTCGCTCGAGAACCCCGGGCTGGTCGTGCCCGTGCAGGACTACGACTACCTGACCCCGTTCAGCATCGTGCAGTACGTCACCCTGGGCGCCTGTTTCGTGGCGCAGGTGCTGTTGGTGAAGCTGCTCGGCGGCACCGTGGGGCAGCTGTTGCTGGGCCTGCGGGTCGTGCCTTCCGAAACAGGCCTCACCCCGCGGGTCAGCTGGCGTACCAGCCTGCTGCGTTCCGGGGTCTGGCTGGCGGTGATGGCGGCCACCCAGATGGTGTTGTTCCCGATGATGATCAGCTACCTGCGGCCGCTGTGGCACCCCCGGTTGAAGACCTGGCACGACAGCCTGGCCGACACCCAGGTGATCACCACCCGCGGCACGTTTGCCGAGTCGGTACTCGCCGGCGCCCGGCGTGCGCAGAAGTAGCGCTCCGGGCGCGTCCATGTCCTAGGCTGTCAGGGTGGCTTTGGAAAACCCTGCACTGGCTGAACTCGCCGACCACTTCGGAATCTCCCAGGAATTCTGGGACTGGAAGGGTCGGCACACCACCATTTCCCCGGAAACGGTGGTCACCATCCTCGCGGCGCTGGGCATTGATGCGAGCACCCCCGAGCGTGCAGAGGCCGCTGTCCATGAGGTGCGCCTCAAGCCGTGGCGCCGTTCCTTGCCGGCCTGCACCGTCGTCGAGCAGCACCAGTACCGGGAAATCCAGGTTCACGTGCCGGCCGGTGCCGAGGCCCACCTGGTCGTCCACACCGAGGACGGCCAGCAGTTGGTCTGTGAACAGCGCTTCAACGAGGTGCCCGACCGGGAGGTCGACGGTGTCTGGTTGGGGGAGGCCACCTTCGCGCTGCCCACCGATGCGCCGCTGGGCTACCACCACCTGGTGCTCACCACCGCCGGCCGGACCATCGAGTCCCACTTCATCGTCACCCCGAACTTCGTCGGCCTGCCCGCCAACATCGGCCACCGCCGCGTGTGGGGCTACGCCACCCAGATCTACTCGGTGCGTTCGGCCGGCAGCTGGGGGACCGGTGACCTGGTCGACCTGGCCGACCTGATGGTCTGGGCCCGTACCCAGCAGTACGCCGACTACGTGCTGATCAACCCGCTGCACGCAGCGCAGCCGGTGCCGCCGATCGAACCCTCGCCGTACCTGCCCAGCTCGCGGCGCTACACCAACCCGATCTACCTGCGGCCCGAGGCGATCCCCGAGTACGCCAGCTTGGACGATGCCACCCGCGCCCGGATCGAGGCCTTCCGCAGCGATCTGCGCGACGAGCTGGCCGGGGCCGACCAGTTGCGCCGCGACGAGTCCTACACCGCGAAGCTGCAGGCACTCGAGGTGATCTGGCAGGTCGGCCTGCCTCCAGCCCGGGCGATGGCCTTCGAGGGTTTCCGGCGGCGTGAAGGCCGCGCGCTGCGTGACTTCGCCATCTGGTGCGTGCTGTTCGAACAGGTCGGCCCCGACTGGCGGGAATGGCCTGAGGAGTACCGTCGTCCGTCGTCACCGGAGGTGGCCAACTTCTACGCCGCCAACGCCGAGCGGGTGCACTTCTTCGAGTGGCTGCAGTGGAACTGTGAGCACCAGATGTCGGTGGCCCAGCAAGCCGCCCGCGACGCCGGGATGAGCCTGGGCCTGGTGCAGGACCTGGCGGTCGGTGTCAGCAAGTCCAGCGCCGACACCTGGATGCTGGCCGATGTCTTCGCCCAGGGTGTCAGCGTGGGCGCCCCGCCCGACCAGTACAACCAGGCCGGCCAGGACTGGGGCCAGCCGCCGTGGCGGCCCGACCGACTGGCCGACCTGGCCTACGCCCCGTTCCGCGACATGGTCGCCAGTGTGCTGCGCCACGCCGGTGGGGTGCGCGCCGACCACATCATCGGCCTGTTCCGGCTGTGGTGGGTGCCCGAGGGGGCCTCGGCCAAGCAGGGCTGCTACGTCCGCTACGACCACGAGGCGCTGATCGGCATTCTCGCGCTGGAGGCGCACCGCGCTGGGGCGATGGTGATCGGGGAGGACCTGGGCACCGTCGAACCCTGGGTGCGCGACTACCTCGTCCGCCGTGGGCTGCTGGGCACCTCGGTGCTGTGGTTCGAGAACGACGAGACCGGCAACACCCTGGCCCCGGAGCGCTGGCGGGAACTGTGCATGGCCTCGGTCACCACCCACGACCTGCCGCCGACCGCCGGATACCTGGCCGGTGACCATGTGAGGCTGCGCCACCGCCTCGGCCTGCTGACCGAGTCGCTGGAGGAGGAACTTGCCCACGCCCGCCAGGAACATGAGGGTGTCACCGGCATGCTGTTCGACAAGGGCTACCTGCACGAGGACGACGGCGCCGACGAGGTCGAACGCCTTGTCCTGGGCATGCACCGCTTCCTGCTGGATACCCCCGCCCGGGTGCTGAACGTGGCCCTCACCGACGCGGTCGGTGACCGCCTCACCCAGAACCAGCCCGGCACCATCGACGAGTACCCCAACTGGCGGGTGCCGCTCAGCAACCCCGAGGGGGAGCCGATGCTGCTGGAGGACGTCTACGCCAGCGAACGCGCCATGCGGATCTCAGCGGTGATGAATGGTTTCACCACCGTGCCGGTGAGCTGGGGCGCGCTGCACCCCCCGCGCCACCCCTGAACCGCCCCGGCTGGCCCGGGCGCCGGTGTCTCAGACCGCGGGCATCGGGGCGCGAACGTAGGGGTTGTCGGCGCTCTGCCCGTCGTCGTCCAGCATGATCGTCGGGATCGCCGCCTCGCCCTTGCTGATCCGCAGCGCCGCGCGGGGCAGCTCGGAGCGGGCTGCCAGGTGGCGCTCCCGGCCGACCGAGGTCGGTTCTTGGCCAACGACCGCACCGTTGTCGACCAGCAGCACGTGCAGCGGACGATCATTGCCGTCGGAGGTCGGGTGGGCCTCGATGCCGACGATCTCGGCCTCGGCCACACCGCGTTCGTCGCGGCGGCGCAGCGCGTACTTGCGCCCGCCCACGGTGTTCTTGTTCTTCGACTTCTTCGCCACCGGCAACAGCTCACCGTCGGCGGAATCGGCGCGGCTGACCAGCTTGTAGACGAACCCGCAGGTCGGGTGGCCCGAGCCGGTCACCACCGAGGTGCCCACCCCGAAACCGTCGACCGGGGCGCCACGCAGGGCCGCGATCTGCCACTCGTCCAGGTCACTGGTGACGATGATGCGGGTCTGCTCGGCGCCCAGGTCATCGAGCAGGTCACGCACCTCACGGGCAGCGATGGCCAGGTCACCGGAGTCGAGCCGCACCGCACCCAGACGACCCTCGGTCAGCCGGACGCCGGTGCGGACGGCCTCTTCGACGTCATAGGTGTCCACCAGCAGGGTGGTCGACTCACCGAGGGTCTTCAGCTGGGCGGCGAAGGCCTCCTCCTCGGAGTCGTGCAGCAGGGTGAACGAGTGCGCGGCGGTGCCGCTGGTGGGGATGTCCCAGCGCCGACCCGCCTCCAGGTTCGAGGTGCTGGTGAAGCCGGCCACGTAGGCGGCCCGGGCGGCAGCGACCGCGCTGTACTCCTGGGTGCGGCGAGCCCCCATCTCGATCAGCGGGCGCCCGTCGGCCATCGCCGACATCCGTGAGGCGGCCGAGGCGATCGCCGAGTCGTGGTTGTAGATGCTCAGCAGCAGCGTCTCGAGCAGCACCGCCTCCTGGAAGGACGACTCGACCACCACCAGCGGGGAGCCGGGGAAGTAGATCTCACCTTCGGCGTAACCCCAGATGGAGCCGCTGAACTTGTAGTTCGACAGCCACTGCGCAAGGTCGTCGTCCACGATCTTGCGGGTGAGCAGGAAGTCGATGTCGGCGTCCTCGAAGCGGAACTCCTCGATCGCGCGCAGTGCTCGCCCGACCCCGGCGACGACACCGTAGCGACGGCCCTCGGGCAGTCGGCGGGGGAACAGCTCGAAGACGCTGCGCCGCTCGGCGGTGCCCGAGGCGCGGGCCGCCTGCACCATTGTCAGCTCGTAGTGGTCGGTCAGAAGCGCTGTGCTCATGGCGATCAGCTTAGGGGCCACCGGAGCGCGGTCGGTGCAGGAGTGTGACGGCGGTGACAGAATGGGGCCATGTCCCACGCAGTTCCAGAGCAGACCGTCGGTGTGGCCACCGTGGCGAAGGCCGAGGAGAAGGTCGAACCTGCCAAGGCCTGGGTGACCCTCGTCTGGGACGACCCGGTCAACCTGATGACCTACGTCACCCACGTGTTCACCAGCTACTTCAAGTACCCGCGGGACAAGGCCGAGCAGTTGATGCTGCAGGTCCACAACGAAGGCAAGGCCGTGGTGTCGAGCGGGTCACGTGAAGAGATGGAACGCGACGTGGCCGCGATGCACACCTTCGGGCTGTGGGCCACCGTGGACCGGGCCGAGTGAGCCCTCGATGAGTCGATTCGCCCGCAGCCGCGGGAAGATCCAGTTGCACCTCGACAGCACCGAGTTCGAGGTGTTCAGCCACAGCGTCAACGAGTTGCTCGACCTGCTCGACGACGGCTCCGAGGCCGAACCCCTCGACGAGGACGACCCGTTCGCCGCCTGGGAGGCCAGCTTCGGCGCCGAACCGGGCATCGAGGACGACTTCGACGAGGACGAGCGTGACCCGGTGATGCAGCGACTGTTCCCGCGGGCCTACCCCGACGATCCCGAGGCGGCCAGCGACTTCGCCCGCTTCACCGACGCCAGCCAACGCCAGGACAAGGTCACCGCCGCCTGCATGGTGCTCGACGACCTCGACGAGTTGCGCGGCGGCACCGTGCGGATTCGCGACGACCACGTCGATGCCTGGCTGAAGACACTGAACAACCTGCGCCTGGTGCTCTCGGTGATGCTCGGCATCTCTGACGAGATCAGCGCCTCCGAGGCCGCCGAACGACCCGAGGAGGACCCCCGGTCGTGGCTGTTCACCTATTACGGCTGGCTCGGCTGGATGCTGGAGTCCCTGCTCGAAGCAGTGATGGCCCCCGAGTGAGCCCCACCACCACTGAACTGCGCGCCCCCATCGGCATCTTCGACTCCGGCTTCGGCGGGTTGACGGTGGCCCGCCAGATCGCTGACGTGCTGCCGCACGAGGACATCGCCTACCTGGGCGACACCGCCCGCGCGCCCTACGGCCCGCGTCCGATCGCCGAGGTGCGCCAGTACGCCCTGGAATGCCTCGACCGGCTGGTCAACCATGGGGTGAAGGCGTTGGTGATCGCCTGCAACACCGCCTCGGCTGCGGTGCTGCGTGACGCCCGGGAGCGCTATGACGTGCCGATCATCGAGGTGGTGCTGCCCGCGGCGCGACGGGCGGCCGGGGTCACCCGCAACGGTCGCGTCGGGGTGATCTGCACCGCCGCCACCGCCACCTCGATGGCCTACGAGGATGCGCTGGCCGCCTCGGTGGGCATCACGGTGACCACCTCGCCGTGCCCCCGGTTCGTGGAATTCGTGGAGGCCGGCATCACCGCCGGCCCGGAGGTGCTGGCGGTGGCGCGGGAGTACCTGCAGCCGATCAAGGACGCCGGCTGCGACACCCTGATCCTGGGCTGCACCCACTACCCACTGCTGCGGGGGGTGATCTCCTACGTGATGGGGGACTCGGTCAACCTGGTCTCGTCGGCCTCGGAGACCGCGCAGGAGACCTGGCGGGTGCTCAACGACCTGCACCTGACCACCCCCGACCAGGGCGGGTCGAACCGGTTGTTCCTCACCACCGGCGATTCCGACCGGTTCAAGGGCATCTCGCAGCGCCTGCTGGGCCAGTTCGTGCACACCGCCGAAACCATCCACCTCGGACGAGTGCCCAAGGTTCACCGCTAGGCTGGGAACCCGCCGACGACCAGTGTCGGCCCGCCCAGCGCATCCGAGCGCAGACGGGCGGCCCACCACAGCGGAGGACAACGCTCACCATGTGCACCAGGATCACCTGCCCCACCTGCGGCAAGCCCACCTGGAAGGGTTGCGGCGAACACATCGAAGACGCGCTGCGCGACGTGGCGCCTGCCGAGCGCTGCACCTGCCCCCGCTGACCCCCGAACCCCGCTGAGCCGAGAGGAACCCATGTCACGCAGCGACGGACGCGCCGCCGACGAACTGCGCCCCGTGCGCATCACCCGCGGCTGGCTCGACCACGCCGAGGGATCGGTGCTGGTGGAGTTCGGCCGCACCCGGGTGCTGGTGGCCGCCAGCGTGACCCCCGGGGTGCCGCGCTGGCGCAAGGGCAGCGGACTGGGCTGGGTCACCGCCGAGTACGCCATGCTGCCGCGCGCCACCCATGACCGCAGCGACCGCGAGTCGCACAAGGGTCGCATCGGTGGCCGCACCCACGAGATCAGCCGGTTGATCGGCCGGTCGCTGCGTGCGGTGATCGACTACAAGGCGCTGGGTGAGAACACCATCGTGCTCGACTGCGACGTGCTGCAGGCCGACGGTGGCACGCGCACCGCCGCCATCACCGGCGCCTACGTCGCCCTGGTGGATGCCGTGGCCTGGCTGCGGGAACGCAAGCTGCTGGCCGGTGAACCGCTGCGCGACTCGGTGGCAGCCATCTCGGTCGGCATCGTCGACGGTGTCCCTGTGCTCGACCTGCCCTACGAGGAAGACTCGGCCGCCGGCACCGACATGAACCTGGTCATCGCCGGCAGCGGCGACTTCATCGAGGTGCAGGGCACCGCCGAGGGCGCCCCGTTCAACCGCGACCAGCTGAACCAACTGCTCGACCTGGGCCTGAAGGGGTGTGCCGACCTGAAGGTGCTGCAGGAACAGGCTCTGGCCGCCCCGCCGGTGACGTCATGATCCTGCCGCCGAAGCCGCCCCGGGTGCCGTCCTTCGAGGCGCTGCCCCGGATCGTGCTGGCCAGCCACAACACCCACAAGCTGGGTGAACTGCAACGGCTGTTCGTCGAGGCCCGGCTGCCGGTGCGGCTGGTCAGCCTGGCCGACTTCCCCGAAGCCCCGGCACCGGCCGAGACCGGGCGCAGCTTCACCGAGAACGCGCTGATCAAGGCGCGTGCGGCCGCCGAGCTGACCGGGGTGGCGGCGATCGCCGACGACTCCGGCATCGAGGTCGAGGTGCTCAACGGCATGCCCGGCGTCCGTTCTGCCCGCTGGGCGGGGCCCTCCGGTGACGACCAGGCCAACCTGGAGCTGTTGCTCGACCAGGTCAGCGACGTCCCCGCAGAGCAGCGCGCCGCCCGGTTTGTCTGCGCCATGGCCCACGTCAGCCCCGACGGCACCGAGACCGTGGTGACCGGGCAGTGGCCCGGGCGCCTGGCCACCGAACCGGCCGGCACCAACGGCTTCGGCTACGACCCCATCTTCGTCCCCGACGGCAGCCAGGTCACCAGCGCCCAGCTGAGCCCCGAGCAGAAGAACGCCCAGTCGCACCGGGCACGTGCCGTGGCCGCCCTGGTCGATGCCCTCCGCGCCACCTACCCCACCCCCCGGGAGGAACAGTGAAGCAGTACCTCGACCTGCTCCAGCACGTGCTCGACAACGGTGTCGACAAGTCCGACCGCACCGGCACCGGCACGCGCAGCGTCTTCGGCCACCAGGCCCGCTACGACCTGTCGGCGGGCTTCCCGCTGCTGACGACCAAGAAGGTGCACACCCGCTCGGTCTTCGGTGAACTGCTGTGGTTCCTGCGCGGTGAGACCAACATCGCCTCCCTGCACGCCGACAACATCACCATCTGGGACGAATGGGCCGACGACTCCGGTGAACTGGGCCCGATCTACGGCTACCAGTGGCGGTCGTGGCCGACGCCGGACGGTCGCCACGTCGACCAGCTGCAGCAGGTGATCGACCAGCTGCAGGGCAACCCCAACTCACGCCGCCACATCGTCTCGGCCTGGAACGTCGCCCAGATCGACGAGATGGCGCTGCCGCTTTCGCGGCGTGAGCGACAGGCCAACCCTGCACGCGCACACGCTGGACCAGCAACAGTCGCCCGTTGACGTTCAACCGGGCCTTAGGGTGGGACATGAGGACCTCCGTTGTTGAGATGTGACCTTCGACAAGCCACAGCCCAGCGGGGGTCCTCCCTTCACGTCAACCGCACAACTGTCATGAACGTCCCTGCCACCAACACCTAGACACCCCCACCAGCAGCCGTCGTCGGACTCGGGGCTGCCCGGCGTGCCTGCACCGGACGACCACAGTCGCACGACCATACTTGAGCAAGCCTTTCCGTCGACGCCGCGCACCGGCGTCGGACTTCCCCCACCGAAAGGACCCTGCGCGTGGCTCGATCGAAGGCGGTACCCGTCCAGCCCGAAGAGCTCGCCGACCCGGTGCCCAACTCCCAGCGAGTGGCGTTCCGGCGCGGTGTGGGCCTGGTGCTGGCGACCCTGGTGCTGCCCGGGTCCGCCCAACTGCAGGCCGGCAACAAGACCCTGGGCCGGGTGGCGCTGCGGACCTGGCTGGTCGTGGTTGGCCTGCTGTTGCTCACCGGTGTGGTGGCCGTGTTCAGCCGCGGCGCCGTGGTGACGGTGCTGGCCTCGGGCTGGTTCTACAAGGTGCTGCAGCCAGTGCTGATCGTCCTGGGCCTGGGCTGGGCGCTGCTGATCGCCGACGCCTGGCGGCTCGCCCAACCCCTGGCGATGGAACGGCTGCGCCGCCTCGGCTTCGGGCTGGTCAGCCTGCTGCTGGCCCTGGCCGTCGGGTCGGCCGGGTTCAACCTGGGTTCGGCCTCCCACGCGCAGGGTGAGCTGCTCGACACCGTCCTCGGCGGGGGCGGGGACTCCACCCCGAACGCCGGCCGCTACAACGTGCTGATGCTCGGCGCCGACGCCGGCGACGGACGAGTGGGACTGCGCCCCGACACGATCATGGTGGCCTCGGTCAACGAGGTCACCGGGCGCACCGTGATCTTCAGCCTGCCCCGCAACCTGGAGGGCGCGACGTTCCCCGACGGGTCGCCGCTGCAGGAGCTCTATCCCGACGGGTACGAGTGCGAGGACCACAGCTGCATGCTCAACGCCATCTACACCCTCGGCCAGGACAACGCCGAGCTGTACCCCGGCGTGAAGGACCCCGGGCTGCAGGCCATGCGTGAGGTGGTCAGTGAATTGCTGGGCCTGGATATCAACTACACCGTCATGGTCGACCTGATGGGCTTCACCTCCCTGATCGACGCCGTGGGCGGCATCAGGCTCAACGTCGGCAAGCGGGTGCCGATCGGTGGTGGCACCTCGCCGATCACCGGCTGGATCGAGCCCGGCGACAACCAGCACTTGGACGGCTACCACGCGCTGTGGTTCGCGCGCTCCCGGCAGGGGTCGACCGACTACGAACGGATGCTGCGGCAGAAGTGCGTGGTCAATGCCATGCTGAACCAGCTCGACCCGATCACGGTGCTGACCAAGTTCAACGAGATCGCCGGCGCCAGTGGCGAGATTGCCTACACCGACGTGCCCTCGAAGGACGTCAACAAGCTCGCCACCCTGGCCAACAAGACCCGCAAATTGCCGCTCAGTTCGGTCTCGTTCACCCCGCCGCTGATCTTCCCGGGGAACCCGAAGCTCGAGGTCATCCGCGAGACGGTCGCGTCCAAGATTGCCGAGTCCGACGCGCTGGACTCGACCACCACCCCGGCCGGTGACCCGGGCAGCAGCACCCCGGCCACCTCGAGCGCGCCGAGCCCCTCGACGACTCCCAGCGCCACCAGTGCCGGCGAGGCCAGCACGGGTGCCACGCCCACCCAGGAGCCCACCAATGAGGGCACCCCGGCGCCCGAGAGCGAGGACCTTGGCGCGGTCTGCTCCTGAGCCGGCCCGTGGGGGAGTGGATCAGGGGGTGCGTCGCGGCAGGGTCAGGGCTGCCAGCACCAGGGCGAACAGCACCACCCCCGACACGATGCCGATGTCGGCCCACATCCGGGTCGTCGGCTCGTCATTCTCACCGATCTCCTGCAGGGCACGCACCGCATAGGTCAGCGGGAAGAAGTCACTGAGGGTCTGCAGCCAGCCGGCCATCTGGTCACGGGGGACGATCACCCCGGCGGCGAGCAGCTGCGGGAAGACCGTCACCGGCATGAACTGCACCGCCTGGAACTCGGTGCGGGCGAAGGCGCTGGTCAACAGCCCCATCGCGACACCCAGCACGGCGTTCATGATCGCCAGCAGCACCACCCACACCGGCTCACCGGCGGTCTGCAGGTCGAACAACCAGTAGGCCGCCCCCGCGCTGGCCGAACCCTGCACCGCCGCCGCCACCCCGAAGGCCAGTGCGTAGCCGCCCAGCAGGTCGGCCCGGTGCAGGGGAGTGGTCAGCAGGCGTTCCAGGGTGCCGCTGGTGCGTTCGCGCAGCATCGAGATGCCGGTGATCAGGAACATGATGATGTGCGGGAACAGGCCCAGCATGATCAGCCCGATCCGGTTGAAGACCGGCGCCCCGTCGAACAGGGCATAGAGCAGGAACAGCAGCACGATCGGCACCACGATGATCATGGCCACCGAACGCTTGTCGTGGCCGAGCTGCCGCAGGCACCGGGCCGCAGTGGCGAGTACCAGGCGGGGGTTCATGACGCATCCCCCGACCCCTGGGCTCCCGACCACTGGGCTCCCGACCCCGGGGCTTCGGCCCGCTGGATCAGCCGCAGGAAGGACTCCTCCAGGTCATCGGTGCCGGTGTCGGCGCGGATCGCGGCCGGGGTGTCGTCGGCGACCAGCCGACCCTCACGCAGCAGCAACAGCCGCTCACATCGTGCCGCCTCGTCCATCACATGGCTCGAGACCAGCACCGTCGCCCCGCCCCCGGCCAGGGTGGTGAACATCTCCCAGAGTTCCACCCGCAGCACCGGGTCGAGCCCGACGGTGGGTTCGTCCAGCACCAGGATGTCCGGGGAACCGACCAGCGCGCAGGCCAGCGACACCCGGCTGCGCTGGCCACCGGACAGGGTGGTCACCAGTTGGCCGGCCTGCTCGGCCAGGCCCACGTCGGTGATCGCCGCGTCCGCCGCACGGGCACCGACCCCGGCGACCGCGGCGAAGTAGCGGGCGTTCTGCCGCAAAGTCAGGTCGCCGTAGACGCTGGGTGCCTGGGTGACGTAGCCGACCCGGTGGCGCAGGGATCGTGAGCCGGCCGGCTGGCCGAGCACCCGCACCTCACCGCCGTGGACGACCTGCACACCGACGATGGCGCGCATCAGCGTCGACTTCCCACCGCCGGAGGGGCCCAGCAGCCCGGTGACCATGCCGGGGTCGACCCGGCAGCTCAAGGCGTGCAGCACCTCACGGCGCCCCCGGGTGACCCGCAGTTCTCGTACATCGATGGCTGGTTCGGCCACGACCACGTCCTCTCATCGGGATGAGGCTACTGCCCGGTGGGCGCACAGCACCGGGCGCTGTCATCATTGGTCCCATGCAGACCGCCACTCGCCCCCGGATCAACGTCTCGGACCCCGTCAGCGTGATCATGCCGGTGCGCAACGAAGAGGCCCACCTGGCCACCTCCGTGCAGGGGGTGCTGGACCAGAACTACCCCGGCGAACTCGAGATCATCCTGGCCGTGGGCCCGAGCCGCGACCGCACCGCCGAGATCGCCGCCTCCCTGGCCGCCGACAACCCGCACATCCGGGTGATCGACAACCCGAGCGGCACCACCCCCGACGCGCTGAACCTGGCGATTGCCGCCAGCCGCTTCCCGGTGGTCGTCCGTGTCGACGCGCACGGGGAACTCGGCGAGGACTACCTGACCACCGCCGTGCAACTGCTGCACCAGACCGACGCCGCCAATGTCGGCGGCCGGATGGAGGCCCGGGGCCGCACCAGCTTCGAGAAGGCGGTCGCGCTGGCCTACAACTCCCGGCTCGGGTTGGGCGGCGGCGGGTTCCACCTGGCCGACACCCCACAGGGCCCGGCCGAGACCGTCTTCCTCGGCTGCTTCCGCCGCGACTCGCTGATCAGCGCCGGCGGCTACGACCCCGACATGATCCGCGCCCAGGACTGGGAGCTGAACCTGCGGTTGCGCCAGGCCGGCGAGAAGGTCATCTACTCACCCCTGCTGCGGGTCACCTACCGCCCACGCAGCTCGGTCCGGGCGCTGGCCCGCCAGTTCTTCCAGACCGGCAAGTGGCGCCGCGAGGTCATCCGGCGCCACCCCGCGACCGCCTCGGCGCGCTACCTCGCCCCGCCGCTGGCCCTGTCCGGCATCGTCGCGGGCACCGCCGTCGCGCTGGCCCCACGCCTGCCGGTCTGGCTGCGGGCCACCGGGGCGCTCGCCCCGCTGGGCTACGCGGCGCTGGTCACCATCGGCAGCCAGGTGGGCCTCGAGGGCGCCGACGAGGTGCCGGTCGAGCGCCGCAGCCGTGCCTGGTTGCCGCTGGTACTGGCGGTCATGCACCTGAGCTGGGGGGCCGGTTTCCTGCGCGGTCTCGACCCGGACGAACGAGTCCGCGACGACGCCGCCCCACGCCCGCGCCGCTAGCCGAGCGCGGCCTTCTCCGCGGCGGCGATCCGCTGCACCCGCTCGGCGCCCGCTGTGCTCCCGGTCCCGCTCCCGGCCGCCGTCTCGACGATGACCGCCGACCCGTGGCCCAGCAGCGGGCCCAGCAGGGCCTGCCGCAGCACGGCCAGCGCGTCCGGCTCCGGGCCGACGTCGACGAGCACGCGGCCGGTGACCGGTTCCACCCCGGCCAGCAGGTCGCCGTGGGTCAGTGTCGCCGTGGCGTCCTGCCAGGCCACGTCGTCGCTGTCGGGCCGCTGCGCGGGGGTGTGGAGGTCGGGCTGGCCGAGCACGTCGTGGTAGTCGAGCATGCCCGGGGCGAGCGCCTCGAAGCCGAGCCCCAGGGGGTGCAGCGAACAGGCGATGGTGTCGACACCGGGCACGGGGCGGGGAGCCCGGGGCCCGACCACCGCCAGGTCGACCGCCGCCGACTGGCTCGCCCCGAGGGCACGCAGTTCACCCCCGCACGACCAGACCGCGGCCGCCCACACCAGGCTGGCCCAGTGCCCGGGGCGCTCCAGCAGCAGCGGGGCGGCCACCACCGGGGCGTCCGCCCAGCCCAGGTCGTCGACCAGGTTGATGGTCTTGTCGACCCAGTTCGAGAACGTGGCCGCGCTCAGCTCGACCCGCTCGTCCGCCGGCCCGTACCAGACCACCAACGGACGACCCGGGTCGTCCTTGAGGCGCTGCTCGAGCCAGTGGCCGACACTGGCCGGTGGGCGGGACGAGGGGGAGGGCGCGCGCAATTGCATGCCCACAGACTAGGTGGGCGCTAGTGTCATGGCCATGCGCTACGTGCTGATCATGGCCGGTGGCTCGGGCAAGCGGCTGTGGCCGCTGTCGCGCCAGGGTGAACCCAAACAGTTGCTGAGGCTGATCGAGGGCAAGAGCCTGCTGCGGATCGCCTATGAACGGGTGCAGGGCTACGTGCCCGACCAGAACATCATCATCTGCACCGGCGCCGCCTACGCCGACACCGTCGCCGCGCAGCTGCCGGAGATCCCCGCAGAGAACCTGCTGGGCGAACCCGAGGGGCGTGACTCGCTGAACGCGGTCGCCTGGACGGCGGCCGTGATCGCCCGGCGCGACCCCGAGGCCGTGATGGCCGTGCTGACCGCCGACCACATCATGGACGAGGTCGACGTGTTCCAGGCTCGGCTGGACGAGGGGTTCGCGCTGGCCGAAGCCCGCGCCGACGCCTTCGTCACCTTCGGGGTGGTGCCGACCAGCCCGCAGACCGGCTTCGGCTACCTGCACCGCGGCGCGCCCGTCGACGGGTTCGACCACGCCTTCGAGGTGCAGGAGTTCAAGGAGAAGCCCGACGTGGCCACCGCCGAGGCCTACCTGGCCACCGGTGAGTACTGGTGGAACTCGGGCATGTTCGTCTGGCGCGCGGCCACCCTGCTGCAGACCCTGGCCACCCTGCAGCCCACCACCCACGCCCTGGTCAGTGAACTGGCCGCCCACCCCGACCGGCTCGCCTCGATCTTTCCGCGACTGCCCAAGATCTCGGTGGACTACGCCGTGATGGAACCGGTCAGCGCCGGCTCGGCGGCCGGGCAGGTCGTCGCAGTCGAACTGCCGATCCGCTGGCACGATGTCGGGTCGTTCCTGGCCCTGGCCGGGCAACTCGATCACGACGCCGACGGCAACGCCGCCACCGGGGCCACCGTCAGCCTCGATGCGGCCAACAACCTGCTGATCAACCGGGGCGGACCCGACCACGTGCTCGCCGTGGCAGACATCGAGAACATGGCGGTGATCACCACCCCCCACGCCACCCTGGTGATCCCCCTCGACCAGTCCGAGCGTGTCAAGGACCTGGTCGCCCGCGTGGTCGCCGACCATGGGGAACGTCACGGCTGACCCACAGGACCCCTAAAGTGGCCCCCGACCAATGAGGAGAGAACATGGACTTGTTCCACAAGAATCGTGAGTTGGTGGCCTGGGCTGCCATCGGCGCGGTGGCACTGGTGATGCTGGGTGCCTTCGTCGAGATCGCCTACCTGAATGACAGCTGGCCGGGCGACACCAACCGGCCCCTGTCGAACGTGGCCCGCCTGGTCGCCGGCCGGTTCGCCCCGCTCGTGCTGCTGGTCGTGGCCGCGCTGGCCAACTGGTTCGTCGCCCACTGGCGCGAACCGTCCAAGAACGCCGCGCTGTTGTCCCTGATCGGGCTGTGCGTGACCGGTGCCGGCGGCCTGCTGTTCGCGGTCTTCACCCTGATCGGGTGGGGCGGTGACGAGTCCAACGGGCTGCGCATCTTCAGCTCGCTGCTGACCCTGGTCGCCAACCTGATCGTTGTGGGCCTGGTCGCGGGCTACTTCTTCATCACCTGGAAGCAGGTCTCGCCGGCCCCGGCCACCCCCTACGGGCAGCCGGGGCAGCAGTTCGGTGGCCAGCCCGGCCAGCCGGGCCTGCCGCCGCAGCAGGCCCAGCCCGGGGCCCAGCAGCAGCCGACCTGGCAGCCGCACGAGGCCTCCGGTGGGGCCTGGAACCGCGCCGGTGACGCGGCCACCGGGGCCGGGGCGAGCACTTGGGGTGTCCCGGGGCAGCAGTCCCAGGGCTGGCAGCCCAGCGCCTCACCGCAGCCCAGCGCCGCTGAGCCGCAGCCCTCGGCCAGCCCGTGGGGCCAGCCCGAGCAGCCTGCACCCCAGCAGTCGGCGCCCCAGCAGAACGAGTGGAACGGCGGTTCCGCGTGGGCCCCGGCCAGCCAGCCGTCGGCCGAGAACACCGCTGAGGAGGGCACCGTGCTGCGTCCGAACCCCAACCCCGGCGCCCAGAACCCCGGCCAGCAATGGTCGGGGGAGCAGAACCAGGGCCAGCAGTGGCCCGGCCAGAACCACTGACCACCGGACCCGGTTCCTGATCGGCGAGGCGACCAGCACCTGCTGGTCGCCTCGCTGCGTCCTGCCCGACGGTTCCAACTCCGGCCCGGTCAGGCCCGGACGATGTCGCCGTTGCGCGGCAGCGTGCCGCCGAAGGTGGTCTCCACCGCCTCGGCGCGGGCGATGTCGACCCGGTCAAGCGCCTGCAGGTGCACGTGCGGCTCGGTGCTGTTGCCCGTGTTGCCGCACTCGGCGACCACGTCCCCGAGCCGCACGGGTTGCCCACACGCACCCGGCTGGCCGGGCTGTTGCGCACCAGCCAGGCCCCGACGAACGGGTAGGCCAGGTCGAGCGGGTCGTTCGCGGCGGTGCGCACCACCCCAGCCTAGGCCGCGGACCCGGCGGAACCGGGCGACCAAGGTGAACCCGGCCGCGGGCAGCCCCCATCGTCCGGGGCACCTGACCGGCGCGGGCGCTGGCCAGTAACCTGTCACGCAAACCCACCGGACGGGAAGGGGCCAGCCATGCTGCTGACGGTGCTGTACGTGATCGGCATCACCGCCGAGGCGATGACCGGTGCCCTGGCGGCCGGCCGGGAGAAGATGGACCTGTTCGGGGTGATCATCATCGCCACCGTCACCGCCATCGGCGGCGGGTCACTGCGCGACATGCTGCTGGGCCACTACCCGTTGACCTGGGTGCGCCAACCGCTCTACCTGGTGCTGGTGGTGGTGGCGGCGGTGCTGACCGTCTCCATCGCCTCGCTGATGCGCTACTTCCGCTCCCTGTTCCTGGCGCTGGATGCGGTGGGGCTGGTGGTCTTCTCGATCCTCGGCGCCAAGATCGCCCGCGAGATGGAACTGGGGCTGGTGATCGCCTGCGTGGCCGCGATCACCACCGGTGTCTTCGGCGGGGTGATGCGTGACCTG
This sequence comes from Aestuariimicrobium sp. Y1814, assembly GCF_050113895.1. Taxonomy (NCBI): domain Bacteria; kingdom Bacillati; phylum Actinomycetota; class Actinomycetes; order Propionibacteriales; family Propionibacteriaceae; genus Aestuariimicrobium; species Aestuariimicrobium sp. Y1814. Next base: position 38,281 of record NZ_JBNJRW010000003.1, read on the forward strand.
TTGTGCAACCGGGTGCCGCTGGTCTTCCGCAAGGAGCTCTACGCCAGCGTCTCGCTGGCCGCGACCCTGCTCTACATCGGGTTGCACGCCGTGGGGCTGCCCGACCTGCCCGCGGTGGTCATCACCCTGGTGGCCGGGTTCACGATGCGTATGCTCGCCGTCCACCACCGGCTCAGCCTGCCCGTCTTCGACTACCAGGAGGTCGAGAACAAGCCGATCGCCGCGCGCCCCCCGCACCCGTGGAGCCGGCGGTTCTCGTCCAATTCGGACGACTGACCCTGCCGGTAGCCCCCGAAGTCGCCACCAATCCGACGACACGCCGTTATCTCTGAAACTTTCCTGTCCCAGCTTGACCGCGGGGAATCACATCCGTGTAACTTGGAGGCCACAGCCGGGTCGAGAGGACAAAGATGAACGAGATCCTGACGGTATTCTCCACCGCCGACGACGGCGTCCTCGCGTGGCAGGAGCAGGCGCTGTGTGCACAGACCGACCCCGAGGCCTTCTTCCCCGAGAAGGGTGGCTCCACCCGGGAGGCCAAGAAGGTCTGCGAGACCTGCACCGTCAAGCGGGAATGCCTGGAGTACGCACTGGCCAATGACGAGCGCTTCGGCATCTGGGGAGGTCTCTCGGAGCGTGAGCGTCGCCGCCTGCGCAAGCGGGCCTGACCCACGTTGGTTGTCAGGCAGGGCCCCATCACCGAAGATGGGTGCCTGACCCCAATCGGCACCACACCGCCGGACAAGGATGGCCTGTGACTTCTGGACCCGAGAACGGCGATTCCCAGGACCTCTGGGCGTGGGCGCGGGACCCGGATGACCAGCCGGACACCTCGCAGCACACCAGGGCCCGGGAACAGGACTGGGCGTGGGCGCACAAACCCGACCCGGACCGCATCCCCGACATCCCCGCCGCCGAGGTCGCGGCCATCATGGTGGTCCACCAGGCCGCTGACTGGCTGGAACGGACCCTGCGCGCGCTGGCCGGGTTGGAGTCACGCCCCGGCGCACTGGTCGCCGTGGACACCGGGTCGAGTGACCGGTCGGCCATGCTGCTCGACGACGCGGTCGAACAGGGCATCATCGACCGGGTCGTGAGGGCCGGGACGGTGCCGGGCTTCGGGGCCGCGGTCGAGCAGGGGATCGCCACCCTCGAGGGTGACCTGACCTGGCTGTGGCTGCTCCACGACGACACCGAACCGCAGCCCCGCGCCCTGGAGGAACTGCTGCTGCGCGCCTCGGCCGACGACGAGCCGGTCGTCCTGTTCCCCAAGCTGCTGCAGCCGCGCCGCCGCAACCACCCCGACCAGTTGGCCGAGGTCGGCTCGTCCATCACCAGCGGCGCCAGCCGGCACCTGGACGTCGCCCCGGGTGAGATCGACCAGAACCAGTCCGACTCAACGGTGGTGCTGGGCGGCTCCACCGCCGCCATGCTCGTCCGCCGCGACGTGTGGGACCAGCTCGGTGGCCTCGATGCGAACCTGCCGCTGTTCCGCGACGGGCTCGACTTCGGGTGGCGCGCCAATGCCGCCGGCCACCGGGTGGTCACCGCCCCTGACGCCGCCGTGCACCACCGGCAGGAGGGTCGCTTCGGTGAACGCTCGTCGGACCTGGTGGGCGATGCCGCGACCACCGACCGGCTGCTCGGCATGCGGGTGCTCGCCGCCCATTCGGCCAACCCCGGCCGCACCATCGCGCGGATGCGCGGACGATCGGTCGCGCGGGGGGTGGGCTACCTGCTCGGGAAGGCCCCCGGTGAGGCGATGGCCGAGTTCCGCGCCGCCGCCCGCGTCGGGGCCGACCGCGCGCTGATCCAGGAGATGAGCACCAGCCGCCACCAGCCGCAGGTCGACACCGCCGCGCTGAGGCCCGGGCCGCTGCAGGTCTGGCGTTCCCGGCTCGACCGGCTCACCCACACGGCCGGTGAATGGCGCGAACGTGATGACGACGACTCTGACACTAGCCTGGACGACCTGACCGGCGACGACTTCGCCGGTGGTCGCCGCCGCGCCCGGCTGGTCACCCCGGGTCGGTTGTTCGCCGCGCTGGTCGTGGTCGGCTTCCTGATCGCCTGGCGCGGCATGTTCGGACGCGGCCAGCTGGTCTCGTTGCGGCTCATGCCCGCCCCCGACAGCCTGTCCGGGGCCTGGGCGGCCTGGCTGCAGCCCACCGCCGGCCAGGCCGGCGCCAACCCCGGCTGGCTCGGGCTGACCGCACTCGGGTCGACCCTGGCCGGCGGCAGCCCCGAGGTCTTCGCCCGGCTGCTGGTGCTGGGCGCACCCGTGCTGGGAGCCTTCTTCGCACACCGGCTGGCCAAACGCATCGTCGGCCGCGGGTGGGTCGCGGCCGCCTTCGCCTCGGTCTGGCCGGCGCTGGCGATCCTGTCCGGCACCACCTTCCGCGGCTCGATCTCGGGGGCGCTGCTGGTCATCCTGCTGCCGCTGGTCGGACTGGCCGGCCTGCGCTGGTTCACCCAGGATGACGAGGGGGTGCGTCCCGGCGACCACCTGCGGGCACCGGCCAGCCTCGCCCTGTGGCTCGGCCTGGCTGCCCAGGGCGCCCCGGCGGCGGCCCTAGTCGGGCTGGGTGCGGCGATCGCCTGGTGGGTCGTCCACCGCAGGTTCACTGCCGGGCTGCTGGTCGCTGCCCTCGGCCCGATGGTGATGCTGCTGCCTTGGGCCCCGCGCCTGGTCCAGCACCCCGGTCGGCTGCTGACCGGCACCGACCCGACCAGCCTGCTGCCCGGTGACGTCGCCCCGGCCTGGCATGTGCTGCTCGGCCGGGCAGCCGTCGACGGGCTGCCCCCGATGTGGGTCTCCGCGCTGGCCCTGGCCGGGATGGCCGCGGTGACCCTGCTGGCGGTGCTGCTCGGGCGACGTCGGCTCAGTGTCTCGGTGGTGCTCGGGTTCATGGCCTCGGCCTGCGCGTGCCTGGTGCTGGCGGCCGTCGGCACCCGACTGCTGGTCACCATCGACGGCCAGCAGGTGCGCCCCGCCCTCGACGTGTGGTTGCTGATCGCCGGCGGGCTGGTGCTGTGCATGTGCCTGAGCGCCATGCGCCCCAAGCGCCGGCCGGTCGGCCAGCACGCCGAAGAACCCATGACCACCGGCAGCCTGGCTGCCACCCTCGCCGCCGCCCTGGTCGGCATCCTCGGCGTCGCCACCGCCGTCGGCGGGCAGGGCAACTCCCCGCTGCGCGTCGAACCCAACCCGCTGCCGGCCTATGTCGCCGACGTGCAGCAGTCCAGCCGCGCGACCCGCACGCTGGTCGTGCAGGTCGACAACGGCGCCCACCAGTGGATGCTCACCAGCCGCACCACCCCCGGCTGGGGTGCCGGCGAGGCCTTCCCGGTGCTGGCCAGCGCCGAGCAGTCCGACCGGGTCGCCGCACTGGCGGCACGCATCGCCAACGGCACCCCCGGCGACGACCTGGCCCAACGACTGGCCGAACTCGGCATCGCCCATGTCGTCGCCCGAGGCGCCGAGGCCGGGATCATCCAGGGCGTCTCCAACGCCCCCGGGCTGACCGCCGCCCAACTGGACGACGGCACCACCGTGTGGACCGTCGAGGGCCTGGTCAGCCGCGCCGCCACGGTGGGGGAGTCCGGCGAACTGACCTCGCTGCCCTCGGCCGAGGTCAGCGCCCCCGGCGTCGTCCGGGTCGCCGAGCTGCCCGACGAGCGCTGGGTCGTCACCGTCGGCGGGCAGCAGGTGCCGGTGGTCGCCGACCCGTCCGGGTTCGGGGTCCGCGCCGAGGTGAACGGCCCCACCGGCCCGCTCACCTGGGCGACCACCCCGAGCTGGCTCGCCGTGGTCGCGCACCTGGTCATCATCGGGCTGCTCGTCGTGCTGGCCGCCCCGACCGCCCGCAGGCCCGGGGCGCGCCCACCGACCCGCAGCCTGGAGACCCCGAGGAGGAGCCTGTGACCAGCACACCTCGCCGCCGGGCCCACAGCCTGCTGGCCGTCGTCGTCCCGGCCCTGGTCGCCGGCCTGTTGATCGTGGCCGCCAGTTTCGTGCCCGCCCAGCAGCCCACGGCGCGGGTGGTCGACGCCGGGCCCACGGTGCAGACCCGCGCCTGCGCCTTCACCGGCGCCCCCGGCGCACTGGTCGCCTCCGGCGCCGAGGTCGAAACCACCCTGCTCGACGGGCAGGTGATCGACGACCCGAGCGTCAACGGCGCGGTGACCGGGTCGGTGGTGCTGCGGGCGGCGGGCGAACAGCCGCTGACCGCCGGTGTACGCAGCCAGTCCAGCGCCGGGCTGATGTGGGCCGAGTGCCGCCCGCCCGCCACCACGGGGTCCCTGCTGCTGCCCGACCCCGCCACCGCCGAGGTGGTGCTGGTCAACCCCGACCGCACCGATGCCGGGGTCAACATCACCCTCAGTGGCGCCACCGGACAGATCCAGTCACCGGGCCTGCGCGGCATCGTGGTGCCCGCTGGTTCGATGGTGCGGGTGCCGATCTCGGTGCACGCCCCGGCCGGGGCACCGGTCACCGCGACCTACCAGGCCAGCCAGGGCCGGGTGCAGGCGGCAGTGCGCAGCCTGACCACCGCCCCCGAACAGGCGGTGGCGACCGCCCCCAAGCGGGTGGCGGTCTTCGCGGCCGTGCCGACCCGGCCCACCGGCGCCCGGCTGCTGCTGCACAACCCGGGCGGCGAACGGGCCGAGGTCACCATCGAACTGCTCGGCCCCCGCGGCCGGTTCGCCCCCGCGAACGGCACCGCCTCCCTGGCCCCGCACACGACGGTCGCGATCGACCTGGGTGCGGCCTTCACCGAACGGGACATGGGCCTGGTGGTGACCGGGTCGTCGGAGGTGTTGAGCATGCTCACCACCCAGGGCGCCAACGACATCGCCTGGATGCTGCCCGACGAGGCGGCCACCGACCTGATGGACGCGGTGCCCGAGGGCACCCTGCAAGTGGTCAACCCGTCACCGGACGAAGCGAGCGTGACCATGGTGCAGGTGCACCCCGACGGCACCGCCGACGCGCCGCAGACCCTCACCATTCCCGCCGGGGCCAGCGGGCAGTTCCCGGTGGTCGCCGGCCAGGTGAGGATCACCTCCACCGCCCCGATCGCGGCAGCGGTGCGGGTGGCCGGCACCGGCCAGGCGGTCAGCCGGGTGCGCCCACCGGCGGGTGTGGTCGTGCCCCAACCCGGCACGATGGACCCGCAACTGGCCCAGTAGGGCCCGGGGTTACACCTCAGTCGTCGTCCTCGTCGACCATCGGGTCGATCTCGTCGACCGAGCGGCCGGTCAGCGCGGCCAACTGCTCGACCAGGGTGCGGTGGACCAGGATCCGCAACCCGCGGCGGGTGGCTGAACGATGCTCGAGGGGGCGCCGGTACATCACGATCCGGGCCGGGAAACCGGCGGTGGCGCCGGTGGCCGCGGCCAGCGGCACGTGCCCGCTGGTCGAGTGGGAACCCGGCACGTCCTCGACGCCGATGTCGACCCCGACCAGCGCCTCCGGGCACGACTGCTGGACCCGGTCGATGGCATCGGAGACTGCGTCGAGGAAGGTCTCGCTGCGGGTGGAGGCGCTGGGGATGCGACGCGGCGGCCCGTAGGGAGAAAGGCCGGCGATGGGACCGCGGAGGCCCCGGCCATGTCGATCGCGTCTGCTCACCATGGGCACACCCTAATGCTGATCCGGCGCTGGCTGCTGATCTGGAACCGGGCCCTCAACGCTCGGCGATCACGCGCAGGTGCCGTTTCTCGGCCAGGACCACCACATTGTCGCGGAACTCGGACGCCTGGGCGTGCGCCGGGGTGAGGGGCTGCTGCACGGGGTCGTCGTGGCGCAGGCCCACCTCGCGGATGGCGTCGGCCAGGGCGAGCAGGTCGTCGACCGGCGGGGCGGGGTCCTCGTCCAGTTCCGGCAACCGGACGACCTCCCAGCCCTGGGGGGCCGACATCTTGTCGGCGTGCCGGCGGCACAGGTCGTAGGCGCTGGGGTCAGCGCTCGGCGACAGCGGCCCGACCACGGCCAACTGGCCGGCGTAGTCAAAGGTCAGGGTGGTGGTGGCCCGCGCCGAGCAGGCCGTGCGTGAACACCAACGCCTCATGACGTTCCTTTGCGATGCGGGTACGGGGTGTGCCGTACGGGGAAGCCGGCACCGGGCCAGCTCAGGTGAGATTACGGGTGCTGGCCGGGCCATGGCACTTGCCTCGCCGGGCGGACGACAGATTCCCTGCCCCCTCTGCCGGTCGGGGCCGGTCAGCCTCACCCGCGCAGGTGCCGCCGGTCGGTAGGCTGCAGGGGTGATCACAGAGGGCGTCTTCAAGGCCAACGACATCCGCGGCGCGGTTCCCCAGTCATGGGACGAGGCCGGCGCCGCCGCCATCGGGGCCGCATTCGTCGAACTGGCTGGGCTCGAGGGCAAGCAGTTCGTGCTGGGCCGCGACATGCGCCTGACCGGGTGGGAGATGTCACGCGCCTTCGCCGCCGGCGCCATCAGCCGCGGGGCCGAGGTGCTCGACACCGGCCTGGCCTCCACCGACCAGCTGTGGTTCGCCTCCGGCTCGCTCGACCTGCCCGGGGTGCAGTTCACCGCCAGCCACAACCCCGCCAGCGACAACGGCATCAAGTTCTGCCAGGCCGGCGCCGCCCCGGTGAGCCCCGACTTCCTGGCCCGGCTGCGTGACCGCGCGCTGGAACTGCACGGCAGCGTCGATGCCGCCCTGCCCGAGCACGGCCTGACGCAGGTCGAGACCCTCGACGACTACGTCCGACACCTGCACGGCCTGGTCCCCCTCGAGGGCCTGCGGCACCTGAAGGTCGTCGTCGATGCCGGCAACGGCATGGCCGGCCACACCGTCGCCGCCGTCCTGGCCGGCGCCGACATCGAACTGGTCGGGCTCTACCTCGACCTGGACGGCTCCTTCCCGAACCACCAGCCCAACCCGCTGGAACCGGAGAACCTGGTCGACGCCCAGGCCGCCGTCCGTGAGCACGGTGCCGACCTGGCCCTGGTATTCGACGGTGACGCCGACCGCTGCTTCATCATCGACGAACGCGGTGAGGTGGTCAGCCCCTCGGCGATCACAGCGCTGATAGCCCGCGCCGAACTCGAGCGTGAACCCGGCGCCACCATCGTCATCAACACCATCACCAGCCGCACCGTCGCCGATGTCGTCGCCGAGGCGGGTGGCACGACCGTCACCAGCAAGGTCGGCCACACCTTCGTCAAGGCGCTGATGGCCGAGCACGACGCCATCTTCGGCGGCGAACATTCCGCGCACTACTACTTCCGCGACTTCTGGGGTGCCGACACCGGCATGCTCGCCGCCCTGCACGTGCTACGCATCCTGGGCAGCCAGGACCAGCCGCTGTCGGAGGTGATGCACACCTACGAGCGCTACGTGGCCTCCGGTGAGATCAACTCGCAGGTCAGCGACGCCGGCGAGGTGATGGAGGTCGTCGAGGCCGCCTTCATCGGCCGCGGCGAGGTCGACCACACCGACGGGCTGACCGTGCGCGGCACCGACGCCCACGACAACCTGTGGTGGTTCAACCTGCGCCCCTCGAACACCGAGCCCTACCTGCGGTTGAACGCTGAGGCCCTCGACCCGGCCGTGATGCAGGCCGTGCGTGACGACGTGCTCGACCTCGTCCGCGGCACCACCACCACCTGACCAGCCCACTCGCGCAAGGAGAGCCCGATGAGCAACCCGAACCACACCCCCGACCTGCAGCTCTCACCCGAGTTCCTGGAGATCGCGGCCTGCCCCGCGTGCCACTCCCGGTTCGCTGTCGACTACGACAACCGTGAGATGGTCTGCGCGAACAGCCAGTGTGGCCTGGCCTACCCGGTGCGCGACGGCATCCCGATCCTGCTGATCGACGAGGCCCGCAACACCCGCGCCGCCACCCAGAGCTGACCGATGGACTTCGACGACACCCGACTGGCCACCCCCACCGTCAGCGCCCGCGCCGACGAGGCGTTGCGCCACCTGGCCGGTGCCGGCGCCCGGATTCGGCGTGAGGCGTCGACCTCGGCCAAGGAGCTGGCCGCCGGGTTCGGTGGCGGGGTGCGTCCCCGGGGGGTGGTGGCCCTGGGCCGCGGTGCCCGGCTGATCCGTGCGGTGCTCGAACCGTTCTGCCCCAGCCCCTTCGTGGCCTGGCCCTTCTCAGGGCTGCCGGCCTGGGTCGGGTCACTCGACCTGGTCGTCGTGCTCGCCCCCGAGGGGTCCGACCCCGACCTGATGTCGGCGGTGCAGGAGGCCGCGCGGCGTGGCAGTTCGGTGCTGGTCGCTGGACGACCCGAGTCACCGATCGTCGAGGCCGCCGCCAGCCGCTCGACCCTGGTGGTCCCCACCGAGACCGGGGACGAACTGGCTGCGGTCGTGCAGGTGCTGGCCGTGCTGCACGAGTTGGGCCTGGGCCCGGCGGTGCTGCCCGAAGCGGTGGCCGCGGCCGCCGATGCGGTGGCCGAGACCTCGTCCCCGCACCGTGACCTGGCCGTCAACCCCGCCAAGGACTTCGCGCTGCACCTGGCCGACGCCCAGCCACTGGTCTTCGGCGGCACGGTGCTGGCCGCCCGCGCCGGGCGCCGCCTCGCCGAGGCGCTGCGCCGTTCCACCGGACGAGCGGCCCTGGCCGCCGACACCGGTGAACTGGAACCGGTGATCACCGCCCAGGACACGCGTGACCTGTTCGCCGACCCCTTCGACGACCCCTCAGCGGCGATCCGGCCCGTGCTGGTCATCCTCGACGACGGCACCGACGACGCCCAGGCCCGCCGGGCCGCGGGGGAACTGGTCACCCTCGCCACCCGCCACGAGGTGCGGGTGGTCACCGTGCGCGCCGGGGAGTCGGTCACCTCACCGATGGAACGCTACGCCTCACTGCTCTACCAGGGCCTGTTCGGGGCCACCTGGCTGTCGATCGGCCTCGGCAGGCTCTGAGCCCCTGCCACCCACACGAGAGGCCCATCACGATGGAGGAACAGATGACCACAGTGCTGGTGCTCAACGGCCCGAACCTCGGCAGGCTCGGCACCCGCGAGCCCGATGTCTACGGGCACACCACCTTCGCTGACCTGTCGGAGCACCTGGTCGACACCGGCCGCTCGCTGGGCCTCGACGTGCAGGTGCGCCAGACCGACCACGAGGGTGAAATGGTCGGCTGGCTGCACGAGGCCGCCGACCTGGGTTGCTGGGTGGTGCTCAATGCCGCTGCCTGGACCCACTACTCCATCGCGGTGGCCGATGCTGCCGCGCAGGTGGCGCACTACATCGAGGTGCACATCTCGAACGTGTACGCCCGCGAACCGTTCCGCCACCACAGTGTGCTGTCGGCGAAGGCGGTCGGGGTCATCGCCGGGCTGGGCCTGGGTGGCTACGACCTGGCCCTGGCGCACGTCGCCGCCGAACTGGGCACCGGGGCCACCGGCTGAGCCTCACAGGTCCTTGAGGGACTCCCAGATCTCCTTGCATTCGGGGCAGACCGGGAACTTCTCGGGGTTGCGGTGGGGCACCCACACCTTGCCGCACAGGGCGACCACCGGGGTGCCCATCACCATCGCCTCCATGAGCTTGTCCTTGGGGACGTAGTGCGAGAACCGTTCGTGGTCACCGTCCTCGGCGTTCAGGCCATCGGTGCTGGTGCGCTCGTCGATCACGGTCTGTGAGCCGGGGGCCAACTGCTGGTTCATGGCAGCCACTCTAGTGAGCCGCCCCAAGCTGCCACCAGCCGCCACCGGATCAGCCCCATGGTCCCGCCCGCGCAACCCACCCCACCGGGTAGGGTGAGCCGGTGCCCGAACCCACCACGCTGCCACCCCGCAGCCTGATCGTCGGGTTGCTGGTCTCGGTGGTCGCGATCGCCTTCGAGGCGGTGGCGGTCGCGACGGCCATGCCGGCGGCCGCCGAAGACCTGGGCCGGTTGCACCTCTACGCCTGGACCTTCACCCTGTTCGTGATCGGCATGGCGCTGGCGACCGTGCTGTCGGGCCGGCTCAGTGACCGCCTCGGCCCTTCCCTGCCGCTGCGCGCCGGGCTGGTGCTGTTCGGGGCGGGGCTGCTGGCTGCCGCCCTGGCGCCGAACATGTACGTGCTGCTGGTGGCCCGGTTCATCCAGGGTGTCGGTGGTGGCGCATTCAACGTGGCGCTGTTGGTGGTCGTGGCCCGCACCTTCCCGGCGGCGCAGCGGGCGCTGATGATGACCGCCTTCAGCCTGTGCTGGGTGATGCCGGCCTTCATCGCGCCGCCGATCGCGGCCTGGTTGTCGAAGGCACTGAGCTGGCACTGGGTCTTCGCGGTCATGATCCCCTTCGTGGTGGCCACGGCCGTGCTGACGGCGGGCCCGTTGAACGACCTGGCCGACCAGCTGCGACCCGAAGTGGGGCAGGACAGCAACCCGGTGCCGATCTGGGCGGCGGTGGTGGCCGCGGCCGGTGTTGCGGCGGTCCAGTTCGCCGGTCAGGACATTGACCGCAGTTCCCTGGTCGCCCTGGCGGTGGGCCTGGTGGCGCTCGGGGTGGCGCTGCCGAAACTGATGGCGCCGGGCTTCTTCCGGTTCCGGCCCGGCATCGCCTCGGTGTCGTGGGTGCGGGCCCTGCAGGCGGGCGGGTTCTTCGCCGCCGAGGCGTTCCTGCCACTGAGCCTGGTCGAGGGCCGCGAGATGAGCCTGTTCCGGGCCGGGCTGATGTTGACCATCGGTTCCCTGGGCTGGACCGTCGGCTCCTGGCTGCAGGCCCAGACCTGGCTGAAGTGGCGCCGCGACCAGCTGATCGAGGTGGGGGCGGCCTGCTCCCTGGTCGGCGTGCTCGCCATCGTGGCCGGCACCTGGTTGGGCCTGTCGGTGGTCGTCATCGGCATCGGCTGGACGATCGGCGGCCTGGGCATGGGCCTGGCCAGCGCCTCCGGCTCCCTGGCGATCATGCAGTTGTCGACCCCGGCCCAACTCGGACGAAACACCAGCTCGCTGCAGGTCTCCGAAGCCCTCGGCAATGCGATGTTCACCGGCCTCGCCGGCGCGGTCTACGCGAACCTGCGCACCTCCGCGGCGCCGGTCGACACCTTCGGCTGGGTCTTCACCACCGTCGCGGTGGTGTCCCTGCTCGCGGTCCTGGTCTCCCTGCGCATCGGCCCCGTCGCCAACCTGACCTCAGGCGCCGGAACTACGTCAAGTAGGTGACGGTAAGCCACATGACGAGGGCGAAGACCACGATCGCGGTGGCGCCGATGTACAGGTAGAACTTCACCGAGTGGCGTTCCTTGACCTCGACGGCCTGGTAGCGGCCCGGGCCGAGGTAGTTCTCCAGCATCGAGGCGGGGGTCTCGTTGCGAGGTGAGACCGACTGGTTGTTCACGCCGCTGCGGAAGCTGCCCAGCGAGCTGGGGGTCCACGAGTCGTAACCGGCAGAGGGCAGCGGCGCGGTGGGCCGGTCCGAGGCGCCGGGGGCCAGCGGCAGCGGGGCCTGGGGGATCGAGCCGCCGCTGGAACTGCCCAGCGTCCTCGTCCCCGGGCGTGGGGCCACCGGGGCCAGTGACTCCCCGCCGGACATCACTTCGGCGATCGCGTCCAGCTGGGCGGCGAACTGGGCCGCGGAGGCCGGTCGCCGGTCGGGGTGCGGCGACAGGGCACTGGCCAGCAGCGCGTCGAGCTCGACGGGCGCCCCGATCCGGGCGCTCAGCGGTGGCGGGTCGACGTTGGGGTTGCGGGACAGCAGGTCCTGCAGGGTCTTGATGGGGAACGGCGGGTGGCCGGTGAGCAGGGCATAGGTCACCGCCGCCATCGAGTAGATGTCGGAACGGTGGTCCAGCGGGTGGCCGGTCGCCTGTTCCAGCGCCATGAACGCCGGGGTCCCCGCAGTGGCGTGCTGGCCCTCCCGGTCGACCAGGGATTCGGCCACACCGAGGTCTGCCAGCAGCACCTTCAACCCGCTCGAGGAGTGGTTCAGCAGGATATTGCCGGGGGTGACGTCACGGTGCACCACGTTGTGGCGGTGCAGCACGTCGAGCGCGCGGGCTGCCTCGGCGCACAGTTGCAGCGCCCGGGCCGGCGGCACCAGCTGCTTGCGCAGCCGGTCGAAGGAGCCGCCGTCGGCGTAGTCCATCACGAAATAGGGGGCGCCCTCGGGGGTGCGACCGATGTCGTAGACACGGACGATGTGTTCGTCCTTGATGCGGCGCAGCAGTCGTGCTTCGGTGAGGAATCGTCCCTGGACGTCGTGGTGGGTGGCCCATTTCGGGTTCAGGATTTTGACGGCGACAGGCACGTCGAGTTCATCGTCGTGGCCCTTGTAGACGGTCGCGAAGGAGCCCGCGCCGATGCGCTGGGTGAGGCGGTAGCGACCGAGCCGTTCCATAGCGTCCACAGTCTTTCACGCAATTGAGGCGGGAGCGTACTCCAGCCATGGGTCACCTGCGGGAGCGCACGCCGACAATAGCGCCGTTGCCGCCTGACCGGGGCCCATTGTCCGCATCCGGTCGCTCCGGGGGCATCTGACACAATGGGTTGGTGACATCTCAGACCTTGCCCCCGCCCGGTTGGTACGACGACCCCGGGGGCAGCAGCCAGGAACGCTACTGGGAGGGCACGCGCTGGACGAAGAACCTGCGTGACCGGCTCGACCCGCTGCCCGAACCTGCGCCCGCCGCCACCACCGGACGAGCGGCTCCCGCGTCGTCCCCGGCCCCGCAGCTCCCGCAGCAGTTCGGCGCGCCCCCGCAGCAGTCCGGCGCAACCGGCATGGCCCCGGTGCTGATGCCGACCCGCTACAAGATGGTCCGCACCACCGCCGACGGGGTGCCCCTGGCCGGCTTCGGCATGCGTGCCCTGGCCACCCTGGTCGACTGGGTGCTGATGGGCCTGCTCGGCATGCTGCTGGCCTGGCCCTGGACGGTGCGGGTGTGGCGTTCCCTGCAGCAGATGACCGCCTGGTCGCTCGAGAACCCCGGGCTGGTCGTGCCCGTGCAGGACTACGACTACCTGACCCCGTTCAGCATCGTGCAGTACGTCACCCTGGGCGCCTGTTTCGTGGCGCAGGTGCTGTTGGTGAAGCTGCTCGGCGGCACCGTGGGGCAGCTGTTGCTGGGCCTGCGGGTCGTGCCTTCCGAAACAGGCCTCACCCCGCGGGTCAGCTGGCGTACCAGCCTGCTGCGTTCCGGGGTCTGGCTGGCGGTGATGGCGGCCACCCAGATGGTGTTGTTCCCGATGATGATCAGCTACCTGCGGCCGCTGTGGCACCCCCGGTTGAAGACCTGGCACGACAGCCTGGCCGACACCCAGGTGATCACCACCCGCGGCACGTTTGCCGAGTCGGTACTCGCCGGCGCCCGGCGTGCGCAGAAGTAGCGCTCCGGGCGCGTCCATGTCCTAGGCTGTCAGGGTGGCTTTGGAAAACCCTGCACTGGCTGAACTCGCCGACCACTTCGGAATCTCCCAGGAATTCTGGGACTGGAAGGGTCGGCACACCACCATTTCCCCGGAAACGGTGGTCACCATCCTCGCGGCGCTGGGCATTGATGCGAGCACCCCCGAGCGTGCAGAGGCCGCTGTCCATGAGGTGCGCCTCAAGCCGTGGCGCCGTTCCTTGCCGGCCTGCACCGTCGTCGAGCAGCACCAGTACCGGGAAATCCAGGTTCACGTGCCGGCCGGTGCCGAGGCCCACCTGGTCGTCCACACCGAGGACGGCCAGCAGTTGGTCTGTGAACAGCGCTTCAACGAGGTGCCCGACCGGGAGGTCGACGGTGTCTGGTTGGGGGAGGCCACCTTCGCGCTGCCCACCGATGCGCCGCTGGGCTACCACCACCTGGTGCTCACCACCGCCGGCCGGACCATCGAGTCCCACTTCATCGTCACCCCGAACTTCGTCGGCCTGCCCGCCAACATCGGCCACCGCCGCGTGTGGGGCTACGCCACCCAGATCTACTCGGTGCGTTCGGCCGGCAGCTGGGGGACCGGTGACCTGGTCGACCTGGCCGACCTGATGGTCTGGGCCCGTACCCAGCAGTACGCCGACTACGTGCTGATCAACCCGCTGCACGCAGCGCAGCCGGTGCCGCCGATCGAACCCTCGCCGTACCTGCCCAGCTCGCGGCGCTACACCAACCCGATCTACCTGCGGCCCGAGGCGATCCCCGAGTACGCCAGCTTGGACGATGCCACCCGCGCCCGGATCGAGGCCTTCCGCAGCGATCTGCGCGACGAGCTGGCCGGGGCCGACCAGTTGCGCCGCGACGAGTCCTACACCGCGAAGCTGCAGGCACTCGAGGTGATCTGGCAGGTCGGCCTGCCTCCAGCCCGGGCGATGGCCTTCGAGGGTTTCCGGCGGCGTGAAGGCCGCGCGCTGCGTGACTTCGCCATCTGGTGCGTGCTGTTCGAACAGGTCGGCCCCGACTGGCGGGAATGGCCTGAGGAGTACCGTCGTCCGTCGTCACCGGAGGTGGCCAACTTCTACGCCGCCAACGCCGAGCGGGTGCACTTCTTCGAGTGGCTGCAGTGGAACTGTGAGCACCAGATGTCGGTGGCCCAGCAAGCCGCCCGCGACGCCGGGATGAGCCTGGGCCTGGTGCAGGACCTGGCGGTCGGTGTCAGCAAGTCCAGCGCCGACACCTGGATGCTGGCCGATGTCTTCGCCCAGGGTGTCAGCGTGGGCGCCCCGCCCGACCAGTACAACCAGGCCGGCCAGGACTGGGGCCAGCCGCCGTGGCGGCCCGACCGACTGGCCGACCTGGCCTACGCCCCGTTCCGCGACATGGTCGCCAGTGTGCTGCGCCACGCCGGTGGGGTGCGCGCCGACCACATCATCGGCCTGTTCCGGCTGTGGTGGGTGCCCGAGGGGGCCTCGGCCAAGCAGGGCTGCTACGTCCGCTACGACCACGAGGCGCTGATCGGCATTCTCGCGCTGGAGGCGCACCGCGCTGGGGCGATGGTGATCGGGGAGGACCTGGGCACCGTCGAACCCTGGGTGCGCGACTACCTCGTCCGCCGTGGGCTGCTGGGCACCTCGGTGCTGTGGTTCGAGAACGACGAGACCGGCAACACCCTGGCCCCGGAGCGCTGGCGGGAACTGTGCATGGCCTCGGTCACCACCCACGACCTGCCGCCGACCGCCGGATACCTGGCCGGTGACCATGTGAGGCTGCGCCACCGCCTCGGCCTGCTGACCGAGTCGCTGGAGGAGGAACTTGCCCACGCCCGCCAGGAACATGAGGGTGTCACCGGCATGCTGTTCGACAAGGGCTACCTGCACGAGGACGACGGCGCCGACGAGG
This sequence comes from Aestuariimicrobium sp. Y1814, assembly GCF_050113895.1. NCBI lineage: Bacteria > Bacillati > Actinomycetota > Actinomycetes > Propionibacteriales > Propionibacteriaceae > Aestuariimicrobium > Aestuariimicrobium sp. Y1814. The sequence goes on from NZ_JBNJRW010000003.1 coordinate 53,515, forward strand.
TCGAACGCCTTGTCCTGGGCATGCACCGCTTCCTGCTGGATACCCCCGCCCGGGTGCTGAACGTGGCCCTCACCGACGCGGTCGGTGACCGCCTCACCCAGAACCAGCCCGGCACCATCGACGAGTACCCCAACTGGCGGGTGCCGCTCAGCAACCCCGAGGGGGAGCCGATGCTGCTGGAGGACGTCTACGCCAGCGAACGCGCCATGCGGATCTCAGCGGTGATGAATGGTTTCACCACCGTGCCGGTGAGCTGGGGCGCGCTGCACCCCCCGCGCCACCCCTGAACCGCCCCGGCTGGCCCGGGCGCCGGTGTCTCAGACCGCGGGCATCGGGGCGCGAACGTAGGGGTTGTCGGCGCTCTGCCCGTCGTCGTCCAGCATGATCGTCGGGATCGCCGCCTCGCCCTTGCTGATCCGCAGCGCCGCGCGGGGCAGCTCGGAGCGGGCTGCCAGGTGGCGCTCCCGGCCGACCGAGGTCGGTTCTTGGCCAACGACCGCACCGTTGTCGACCAGCAGCACGTGCAGCGGACGATCATTGCCGTCGGAGGTCGGGTGGGCCTCGATGCCGACGATCTCGGCCTCGGCCACACCGCGTTCGTCGCGGCGGCGCAGCGCGTACTTGCGCCCGCCCACGGTGTTCTTGTTCTTCGACTTCTTCGCCACCGGCAACAGCTCACCGTCGGCGGAATCGGCGCGGCTGACCAGCTTGTAGACGAACCCGCAGGTCGGGTGGCCCGAGCCGGTCACCACCGAGGTGCCCACCCCGAAACCGTCGACCGGGGCGCCACGCAGGGCCGCGATCTGCCACTCGTCCAGGTCACTGGTGACGATGATGCGGGTCTGCTCGGCGCCCAGGTCATCGAGCAGGTCACGCACCTCACGGGCAGCGATGGCCAGGTCACCGGAGTCGAGCCGCACCGCACCCAGACGACCCTCGGTCAGCCGGACGCCGGTGCGGACGGCCTCTTCGACGTCATAGGTGTCCACCAGCAGGGTGGTCGACTCACCGAGGGTCTTCAGCTGGGCGGCGAAGGCCTCCTCCTCGGAGTCGTGCAGCAGGGTGAACGAGTGCGCGGCGGTGCCGCTGGTGGGGATGTCCCAGCGCCGACCCGCCTCCAGGTTCGAGGTGCTGGTGAAGCCGGCCACGTAGGCGGCCCGGGCGGCAGCGACCGCGCTGTACTCCTGGGTGCGGCGAGCCCCCATCTCGATCAGCGGGCGCCCGTCGGCCATCGCCGACATCCGTGAGGCGGCCGAGGCGATCGCCGAGTCGTGGTTGTAGATGCTCAGCAGCAGCGTCTCGAGCAGCACCGCCTCCTGGAAGGACGACTCGACCACCACCAGCGGGGAGCCGGGGAAGTAGATCTCACCTTCGGCGTAACCCCAGATGGAGCCGCTGAACTTGTAGTTCGACAGCCACTGCGCAAGGTCGTCGTCCACGATCTTGCGGGTGAGCAGGAAGTCGATGTCGGCGTCCTCGAAGCGGAACTCCTCGATCGCGCGCAGTGCTCGCCCGACCCCGGCGACGACACCGTAGCGACGGCCCTCGGGCAGTCGGCGGGGGAACAGCTCGAAGACGCTGCGCCGCTCGGCGGTGCCCGAGGCGCGGGCCGCCTGCACCATTGTCAGCTCGTAGTGGTCGGTCAGAAGCGCTGTGCTCATGGCGATCAGCTTAGGGGCCACCGGAGCGCGGTCGGTGCAGGAGTGTGACGGCGGTGACAGAATGGGGCCATGTCCCACGCAGTTCCAGAGCAGACCGTCGGTGTGGCCACCGTGGCGAAGGCCGAGGAGAAGGTCGAACCTGCCAAGGCCTGGGTGACCCTCGTCTGGGACGACCCGGTCAACCTGATGACCTACGTCACCCACGTGTTCACCAGCTACTTCAAGTACCCGCGGGACAAGGCCGAGCAGTTGATGCTGCAGGTCCACAACGAAGGCAAGGCCGTGGTGTCGAGCGGGTCACGTGAAGAGATGGAACGCGACGTGGCCGCGATGCACACCTTCGGGCTGTGGGCCACCGTGGACCGGGCCGAGTGAGCCCTCGATGAGTCGATTCGCCCGCAGCCGCGGGAAGATCCAGTTGCACCTCGACAGCACCGAGTTCGAGGTGTTCAGCCACAGCGTCAACGAGTTGCTCGACCTGCTCGACGACGGCTCCGAGGCCGAACCCCTCGACGAGGACGACCCGTTCGCCGCCTGGGAGGCCAGCTTCGGCGCCGAACCGGGCATCGAGGACGACTTCGACGAGGACGAGCGTGACCCGGTGATGCAGCGACTGTTCCCGCGGGCCTACCCCGACGATCCCGAGGCGGCCAGCGACTTCGCCCGCTTCACCGACGCCAGCCAACGCCAGGACAAGGTCACCGCCGCCTGCATGGTGCTCGACGACCTCGACGAGTTGCGCGGCGGCACCGTGCGGATTCGCGACGACCACGTCGATGCCTGGCTGAAGACACTGAACAACCTGCGCCTGGTGCTCTCGGTGATGCTCGGCATCTCTGACGAGATCAGCGCCTCCGAGGCCGCCGAACGACCCGAGGAGGACCCCCGGTCGTGGCTGTTCACCTATTACGGCTGGCTCGGCTGGATGCTGGAGTCCCTGCTCGAAGCAGTGATGGCCCCCGAGTGAGCCCCACCACCACTGAACTGCGCGCCCCCATCGGCATCTTCGACTCCGGCTTCGGCGGGTTGACGGTGGCCCGCCAGATCGCTGACGTGCTGCCGCACGAGGACATCGCCTACCTGGGCGACACCGCCCGCGCGCCCTACGGCCCGCGTCCGATCGCCGAGGTGCGCCAGTACGCCCTGGAATGCCTCGACCGGCTGGTCAACCATGGGGTGAAGGCGTTGGTGATCGCCTGCAACACCGCCTCGGCTGCGGTGCTGCGTGACGCCCGGGAGCGCTATGACGTGCCGATCATCGAGGTGGTGCTGCCCGCGGCGCGACGGGCGGCCGGGGTCACCCGCAACGGTCGCGTCGGGGTGATCTGCACCGCCGCCACCGCCACCTCGATGGCCTACGAGGATGCGCTGGCCGCCTCGGTGGGCATCACGGTGACCACCTCGCCGTGCCCCCGGTTCGTGGAATTCGTGGAGGCCGGCATCACCGCCGGCCCGGAGGTGCTGGCGGTGGCGCGGGAGTACCTGCAGCCGATCAAGGACGCCGGCTGCGACACCCTGATCCTGGGCTGCACCCACTACCCACTGCTGCGGGGGGTGATCTCCTACGTGATGGGGGACTCGGTCAACCTGGTCTCGTCGGCCTCGGAGACCGCGCAGGAGACCTGGCGGGTGCTCAACGACCTGCACCTGACCACCCCCGACCAGGGCGGGTCGAACCGGTTGTTCCTCACCACCGGCGATTCCGACCGGTTCAAGGGCATCTCGCAGCGCCTGCTGGGCCAGTTCGTGCACACCGCCGAAACCATCCACCTCGGACGAGTGCCCAAGGTTCACCGCTAGGCTGGGAACCCGCCGACGACCAGTGTCGGCCCGCCCAGCGCATCCGAGCGCAGACGGGCGGCCCACCACAGCGGAGGACAACGCTCACCATGTGCACCAGGATCACCTGCCCCACCTGCGGCAAGCCCACCTGGAAGGGTTGCGGCGAACACATCGAAGACGCGCTGCGCGACGTGGCGCCTGCCGAGCGCTGCACCTGCCCCCGCTGACCCCCGAACCCCGCTGAGCCGAGAGGAACCCATGTCACGCAGCGACGGACGCGCCGCCGACGAACTGCGCCCCGTGCGCATCACCCGCGGCTGGCTCGACCACGCCGAGGGATCGGTGCTGGTGGAGTTCGGCCGCACCCGGGTGCTGGTGGCCGCCAGCGTGACCCCCGGGGTGCCGCGCTGGCGCAAGGGCAGCGGACTGGGCTGGGTCACCGCCGAGTACGCCATGCTGCCGCGCGCCACCCATGACCGCAGCGACCGCGAGTCGCACAAGGGTCGCATCGGTGGCCGCACCCACGAGATCAGCCGGTTGATCGGCCGGTCGCTGCGTGCGGTGATCGACTACAAGGCGCTGGGTGAGAACACCATCGTGCTCGACTGCGACGTGCTGCAGGCCGACGGTGGCACGCGCACCGCCGCCATCACCGGCGCCTACGTCGCCCTGGTGGATGCCGTGGCCTGGCTGCGGGAACGCAAGCTGCTGGCCGGTGAACCGCTGCGCGACTCGGTGGCAGCCATCTCGGTCGGCATCGTCGACGGTGTCCCTGTGCTCGACCTGCCCTACGAGGAAGACTCGGCCGCCGGCACCGACATGAACCTGGTCATCGCCGGCAGCGGCGACTTCATCGAGGTGCAGGGCACCGCCGAGGGCGCCCCGTTCAACCGCGACCAGCTGAACCAACTGCTCGACCTGGGCCTGAAGGGGTGTGCCGACCTGAAGGTGCTGCAGGAACAGGCTCTGGCCGCCCCGCCGGTGACGTCATGATCCTGCCGCCGAAGCCGCCCCGGGTGCCGTCCTTCGAGGCGCTGCCCCGGATCGTGCTGGCCAGCCACAACACCCACAAGCTGGGTGAACTGCAACGGCTGTTCGTCGAGGCCCGGCTGCCGGTGCGGCTGGTCAGCCTGGCCGACTTCCCCGAAGCCCCGGCACCGGCCGAGACCGGGCGCAGCTTCACCGAGAACGCGCTGATCAAGGCGCGTGCGGCCGCCGAGCTGACCGGGGTGGCGGCGATCGCCGACGACTCCGGCATCGAGGTCGAGGTGCTCAACGGCATGCCCGGCGTCCGTTCTGCCCGCTGGGCGGGGCCCTCCGGTGACGACCAGGCCAACCTGGAGCTGTTGCTCGACCAGGTCAGCGACGTCCCCGCAGAGCAGCGCGCCGCCCGGTTTGTCTGCGCCATGGCCCACGTCAGCCCCGACGGCACCGAGACCGTGGTGACCGGGCAGTGGCCCGGGCGCCTGGCCACCGAACCGGCCGGCACCAACGGCTTCGGCTACGACCCCATCTTCGTCCCCGACGGCAGCCAGGTCACCAGCGCCCAGCTGAGCCCCGAGCAGAAGAACGCCCAGTCGCACCGGGCACGTGCCGTGGCCGCCCTGGTCGATGCCCTCCGCGCCACCTACCCCACCCCCCGGGAGGAACAGTGAAGCAGTACCTCGACCTGCTCCAGCACGTGCTCGACAACGGTGTCGACAAGTCCGACCGCACCGGCACCGGCACGCGCAGCGTCTTCGGCCACCAGGCCCGCTACGACCTGTCGGCGGGCTTCCCGCTGCTGACGACCAAGAAGGTGCACACCCGCTCGGTCTTCGGTGAACTGCTGTGGTTCCTGCGCGGTGAGACCAACATCGCCTCCCTGCACGCCGACAACATCACCATCTGGGACGAATGGGCCGACGACTCCGGTGAACTGGGCCCGATCTACGGCTACCAGTGGCGGTCGTGGCCGACGCCGGACGGTCGCCACGTCGACCAGCTGCAGCAGGTGATCGACCAGCTGCAGGGCAACCCCAACTCACGCCGCCACATCGTCTCGGCCTGGAACGTCGCCCAGATCGACGAGATGGCGCTGCCGCCGTGCCACGTGCTGTTCCAGTTCTACGTGGCCGACAACAAGCTGAGCTGTCAGGTCTACCAGCGCTCGGCCGACCTGTTCCTCGGGGTGCCGTTCAACATCGCCAGCTACGCGCTGCTGACCCATCTGGTGGCGCAGGTGTGCGGCTACGAGGTCGGTGACCTGGTGCACACCCTGGGCGATGCCCACATCTACTCCAACCACGTCGAGCAGGTGCGCACCCAGCTCGCCCGCGAGCCCCGGGCGCTGCCGAAGCTCGTGCTGAACCCGACCATCAGCGACATCGACGGCTTCACCCTCGACGACATCGTCGTCGAGGACTATGACCCGCACCCAGCCATCAAGGCACCCATCGCCGTCTGAACGGCGCGAATAGGGCAGAATCAAACCTGTTGCCGCCCGCCACCAGTCAAGAACGAGGACTTACGCCATGCAGATCGTCACCATCGCCGCTGTGGCCGAGAACGGGGTCATCGGGGACGGCAAGGACATCCCCTGGAAGATCGAGGACGACTGGGAACGCTTCCGTCGGCTGACCACCGGCAACTTCCTGCTGATGGGTCGCTCCACCTACGAAGCGATCGGTCGGCCGCTGCCCAACCGCACCACCGTCGTGATCACCCACCAGGACGACTTCGAGGCCCCCGCCCCGCAGGGCAAGACCCGCGTGCTGGTCGCCCATTCCATCGAGGAGGGCATCCGCGCCGCGCGCACCGCCCGCGGCTCGCTGGCCAAGAACATCATCTACGTCGCCGGTGGCGGTGAGATCTACGCGCAGACCATGGACGTCGCCAACGCGCTGGACATCACCGAGGTGAAGCTGTCGCCCGAGGGCACCGTGCACTTCCCCGAGATCGACCGCGAGAAGTGGCTCGAGATCCGCCGCGAGCAGCACGAGACCCACGACTACGTGAAGTACGTGCCCGTCTCGCACACCGCACGGCTCACCCTGGTGCCGGCCACCCCGGCCGACGCCCCCGAGTGGACCAAGCTGGCCAGCCACCCCGTGGTCGCCGAGCAGAGCGCCGGGCTGCGGGTGCGCGACGAGGCCGAGGCCGCCGAACGGCTGGCGCGCCGCGCCGCCAGCTGGGACGCCAACTCGCTGGACCAGTGGACGATCCGCCGCACCGAGGACAACGAGTTCGTCGGCATTGGTGGGCTGCGCCGCCGCGAACTGGAGAACGGTGACCACGTCTGGCTGCTCGACTACCAGCTGGTGCCCGAACTGCAGGGCAACGGCTACACCCCCGAAATGGTCCGCGCCGCCCTCGAGCAGGTCCGCCAGGTCGACCGCGAGGCCCGGGTGCGGGCGATGATTCGTCCGCGCAATGTGAAGTCGATCGAGATCGCCGAGCAGGCCGGCCTGAAGAAGATCGAGGAGCGCACCGACCCGTCCGGTCAGCCCATCCACCTGTTCCAGGGCTGGGTCCGCGAGCTGGTCTGAGGTGCCCCCACAGGTGCTGCGGTGAGGTCGCAGGCATCGATCCTGCACCTCGACCTGGACGCCTTCTTCGCCGCCGTCGAGCAGCGTGACAAGCCGTCGCTGCGCGGCAAGCCGGTGGTCGTGGGTGGGGTCGGACGACGCGGGGTGGTCTCCACCGCCTCCTACGAGGCGCGCACGTTCGGCGTCCATTCGGCGATGTCGGGCGCCGAGGCGCGCCGGCTGGTGCCCCACGCCGCCTTCCTCGGCGGACGCTTCGAGGCCTACTGGCAGTCGAGCCGCATCGTGATGGCGCTGCTGGGCGAACTGTCCGACCGGGTGCAGGCCCTCAGCCTGGACGAAGCCTTCGTCGACCTGGCCGGCACCGCGGCACCCACCGACCCCGACGCGCTGTTCGCCTACGCCGAGGACCTGCGCGCCGAACTGACCCGCCGCACCGAAGGGCTGACCGCCTCGGTCGGCATCGGCACCAGCAAGCTGATGGCCAAGGTCGCCTCGGAACTGGCCAAACCCGACGGGGTGCGGGTGGTCGCTGCCGGCACCGAGGCCGCCACCCTGGCACCGCTGTCGGTACGGGCGGTCCCCGGGGTCGGCCCGGTCACCCACCAGCGGCTGCAGACGCTGGGGCTGCGCACGGTCGCCGATGTGCAGCGGGCCCCCTTGTCGGAACTCGTCCGTGAGGTCGGCGCCACCTGGGGCCCGGAACTGCACGAACTGGCCTGGGGTCGCGACGACCGGCCCGTCGAGGGGCACCGCGACGCCAAGTCGATCTCGCAGGAGACCACTTTCGAACACGACCAGACTGACCGCGCCTGGCTCGAGGGGCGCATCGATGCCGACGCCGCACACGTGTGTCGCCGGCTCGCCCGGCACGGGCAGTTCGCCCGCACCATCACCATCAAGGTCCGTTTCGGTGACTTCACCACCTGGACCCGCTCGCGGACCCTGCCCGGTGCCACCGACGACCCGCAGCGGGTGGCGCAGGTGGCCCGTTCCCTGCTCGACCAGGTCGACGTGCTGCGGGGGGTGCGGCTGCTCGGGGTCGGGGTCTCGGGCTTCGTCCGGGCCGCGCAGGAGGAACTGTTCTGGCTCGACGAGGGGTCCTCGTCCGAGGTGGGCGGGCCCGGTGAGCCGGACGTTGGCGGTGACGGTGGGGCGGGGGAGTCCTTCGGGGACGGCCCGTTCGGGCGTCGCCGTCGTGAGCTGTACTGGCCGGGCGCCGATGTCGAGCACGACGAGCTGGGCCGCGGCTGGGTCTGGGGTGCCGGGCTGGGCCGGGTGACGGTGCGGTTCGAGACCCGCGACGCCCCCGGTGGGCCGGTGCGCAGCTTCGCGCAGGACGACCCGGCACTGCACCCGGCCGGGCCGCTGCCGATGGCCCACGAGGTGCCGGTCACCGACGAGGACGAGGACTGAGGCTGCTGCTCGGGTTCGCCGCCGGGCTCAGCTGAGGCCGGCGAGCAGCTGGCTGCTGATCTGCGCGGCCTCCCGCGCGGCCTGGTCGAGCTGTTCCTGGGTGGCACCCTCGGGCGGGGACACCGGGACCAGTGAAGCGGTCCAGAACGAGGTGTTGGCGCCGACCGCGGCGAAGATGGTGACCTCGATCTCGACGCCGTCGTTGTCGGTCGCGGTCAGCCCGCAGGTGACGGCGTTGTCGGCATGGGTCGTGCCCTGGGTCCTGGTGACCGGCCCGTTGCCCTCGAAGCCGTCTTCGATGTCGTCCTGGACGTCTTCGCAGATCTCGGCCGCCGAGTCGTCGTCATCATCGTCGGTGAGCACCGCCAACTGGGTGCCGGTGGCGAGGTGGGTGAACAGGTGGCGGACTTCATCGTCGTCGGTGTCGTTGAGGGTCAGCTCCCACCCCTGGGGAAGGGTGAGCACCAGCCCGTGACCGACCTGGTAGTCACCGGGCCCGGTCGGGCTCTGCGAGGCGCTGGTCGTGGTCTCGATGTCGGTGGGCGCCGGGGACTGGCTGGTGGTCTGGGTCTCGCCGGTGGTCTGGGTGGCGGGGGCGCTCGACTGGTCCACCGTGATCGCCGGCTGGCTGGTGGTCTCACCGCCGGTCGGCGAGCTGCTGCAGCCGGCCAGCGCGAGGGCGCCGGCCACGGCCAGCGCGGCCAGGGTCCTGCCAACGGGGGAAGTCATCGTCCTCACACTCCTTCGGGGTGCAGCCCCGGGTCGGGACCTCACGGTCGAACACCCGGCCCCCAGACTAGTGGCGGGCCGGTGCAGCCCCGGGGGCGCAGCTGCACCTGTGACCCCAGTGTGATCTCTCACAACGGCACTGCCTAGAGTGGCTGCCATGTCGAACGTGCTGGTGGGCTATGGAACCCGGGGAGGTGCCACGAAGGACGTGGCGACCTCGATCGCTGCTGGTCTGGAACACGAGGGCCACATCGTCCGGGTGGCCAACCTGAGCAGTCCCACGCCGCTGGAGGGCATCGATGCCGTCGTGGTCGGCAGCGGCATCCAGGCCGGGGTCTTCTACGGTGAGGTGCTGGGCTGGCTCGACCAGCACACGGCCACGCTGGCCGGCCTGCCGGTGGCCGTCTTCAATGTCTGCCTGACCGCCAGCGACCCCAGCAAGCACGAGGCGGCGATGGCCTACAACCAGGCCGCCGTCGGCAAGCTCGCCGGCGTCGTCTCGCAGGAGGCCTTCGCCGGTCGCTACGTGCCCGAGAAGGTCACCTGGTGGAAGCGGCTGCTGCTGCGCGGCATCAACAAGGACCGCGCCCAGGACCACGTCAACGCCGAACTGGCCAGGGCCTGGGGCGTGGAACTGGCGGCCGAGTTCTGAGGCCATGGTTGCGCTGAGGTCCTCGTCCGCCCTGCGGGCACTCTGTGAAGAATCTCACATTCTCGCTAGTGTTCGGGTGACCTGACACCGACCACAGGAGCAACGGCCAATGACGGCGTGGCGCATTCGCGACTTCCAGCCCGGGGACCTCGACGGCCTGCTGGTGCTGTGGAACCAGCACCTGGCCACCGGCACCCAGCCGGTCTACGCGCTCAGTGAGGTGATCGCGTCGACTCGTCAGGACACGGCCGTGGTGGCCGTGGCCGGCGACGAGGTGATCGGCGTGGTGGTCGGTCGTCCGGCCCATGACCAGGGCTGGGTGGTCTTCATCGGCACCGACGAGAACTGGCGACGCCGCGGGGTGGCGAACAGCCTGCTGGCCGCCCTCGAGCAGCGGATGGCGCCACTGGGACTGCAGCGCATCTCGATCCTGGTGCCCGATGAGCAGGAGCACGTCGGTGCACTGCTGAAGGCCGGCTTCGCCGACAAGCGCAACCTGCGCTTCTTCGAGCGTGACATCCCCGTGAAGCAGGACGAGATCCGGGTGTTGCGGGAACTGGGTGGGCGGGTGCTCTCGCGCGACCGCTGGCAGAAGATCGGTGGCATGCAGCGCGAGAAGGACATCCTGGAGCGCCGGCTCGTGCTGCCGCTGTCGGCCCCCGACCTGGCCGAGGCCTACGGCGTCGTCCCGCCACGGGCGATCGTGCTGTTCGGCCCGCCGGGAACCGGCAAGACCACCTTCGCCAAGGCGATTGCGTCGCGGTTGGAATGGCCCTTTGTCGAGATCTTCCCCTCGCGGCTGGCGGCCAGTGAGCGTGGGCTGGCCGGCGAGCTGCGGGAGACCTTCGAGCAGGTCGACGCGCTCGACCATGTGGTGGTCTTCATCGATGAGGTCGAAGAGATCGCCTCACACCGTGGGGGAGAGCCGCCCTCGTCCACCCAGGGCGTGACCAACGAGCTGCTCAAGTTGATCCCGGCGTTCCGTGACCGGCCCGGACGACTGCTGATCTGCGCCACGAACTTCATCCGCGGCCTCGACCACGCCTTCCTGCGGCACGGTCGCTTCGACTACGTCATCCCGATCGGGCTGCCGGATGCCCAGGCGCGGGCCGCGATCTGGGCCGGCCATGTGCCCGAGGCCAGCAACGGCCTGGTCGACGTGGACGAGCTGGTGGAGCGTTCAGACGGGTTCTCCCCGGCCGACATCGAGTTCGCGGCCCGGACGGCCTCCCAGATGGCGCTGGAGCGGGCGGTGGCCATGGGCGAGGCGGGTCATCCGCGGCCTGGCGGCCCGAGCACCGAGGACTACCTCACCGCCATCGGCGCCACCCGGACGACGGTGTCGGCCCAGGTCGCCAGTGACTTCGAGGCCGACATCGAAGCCCTCGCCCGGGTCTGACCCTTCGTCCGCTGGTACAGCGTCTGCGGACCGAATCCGCGTCTGCGGCCCGAGCCTGCGTCTACACGTCGTACAGACCCGCAGACTCAGGCCTGCACTGCAGACGGGGGGATGGGCTGCGGATAGGGAATCACCTGGTGGTGGGTCGTTTGTACGGACTCTAGTCCCTGACCTGGCTGCGGGTGATGCGCGCTGATCCGGACGACCGGCGAGTTCACTTCCCGCGCTAAGCGAGCGAACTCCCCACGCTCCCGCTCCTGATTCACACTCTCAGTTCCATGATGAACGCTCGGCTACTGACGAGCCCTCTCCACCTGGCTACAGTCCAGGCGCATGAGAGCGACCACCAGCCAGCAGCACCTGATTACCGCCGTCTTCGAGGCAGCACGCGAAGCCGTCGAGAGTCCCACCCACCTCATCCCCGGCCTCGACTGCGACCGCACGGAGTACGCCGTCGCGAGCGTGCTGCTGGAGGAGGCGTGGGTCGCGCAGGAGGCATGGGTCAGCGGTTTCTGAGCCCGACCTCAGTCGCGGAGCCACTCCGCCGTCCGCGAAGCCTTCGAAGGCCCGGATGTCCCGCTTGGGCTCGGGAAGGCCGTCACGTCGGCGCTGGGCCTCCTTGCGGCGGTCTTCTCGGTCCTCGGCCTCGAAGACCTTACCGAGGGCTTCCAGTTCGGCCTGGAGGGTGTCCTTGGGGTTGTGCTGGGTCATGACGGTCCCTCCTGATGTGGGCTTGTGCGACTGGGTGCTATCGAGAGTAGACACACATGTGTCCGATCCAGGAACGACCGACAGCGCGACTAGGCTGACCTGATGGCTGAGCACGGGACGTTGCTGGTGGTGGGGAGCAATCCGCCCGCCCGCACCAGCGGTCAACGCACCCTGGCCCGCGCCCAGCAGGCGGCGGCGATCCTGGGCTTCGAGCAAGCCGTCCTCGCCAACCTCTTCGCGCTTCCGACCTATCGCAGCGGCGGCATCGCTGATCTCGGAAGGACCCCGGACGGCTGGATAGGCGCCCGCTCCGCTCTTGTCTCTTGCCTCGATGACTGCGACGGCGTGCTGCTGGCGTACGGCACCCAGGAGCCCAGCGGTGAGGCCCGGGCTCATCACCGGGAACAGGTTCGCTGGCTGGACGAGCAGATCGAGGAGCGCTCCCTACCGACTTGGTGGGTCGGCGGCGCTCCGCGTCACCCCTCGCGGTGGCAGAGGTATACCTGGCGGGAGTTGCCGGGCATCGAGTTCAGCGACGCCCTGCGGGTAGCCCTCTGTCCGCAGGTCAGCGCTTGACTCCGGCTGGCCAAATCACCTCGACGGGTTTCCCCTGCTGTCTGGCATAGGCCACGACATCGGCTGTGCCCCCCTTGCCCTGCGCGGGGAGGCCGTCCCACACCGCGACCAAGAGGTCGCTGAGGTCTACCACCCGTCGACCTGCCGCAAGGAAAGCGTCTTCGGAGGGCTCGGCGTAATCCAGTTGCTCTGTTGACAGTGCTTGATTGAGCAACGCCTCGAAGTGGCTCCGATCCGTGGGTCGCTCGAACGAGGCCCTGTAGTTTTCGCTCGGGACCACTACCAGGAGTTCACCACCAAGGCGGACCACCAGATCGGCAAACGCCTGATCTGCCCCAGCGGCCAGACTCGACACGCCACGGAAAGGTGGGGACCCGAGAAGGTGAGTAACGCGGCTCTCCATCAAGCGCCAGACGACTCCAGGAGCCTTCTGGTGTCCCGAGATGCCGATGGTCCTCATATCCGGCCCCCTGAGGCCAGGTGGTGGTAGTGACGCCCGAGAGGTGTCAGTTGGCACCACTTGCTGTTCATGGCGGCGTAATACATGTGCTCTGCACCGACCGGCTCGACCAACTTGGCAGAGGCGCACTTCTGTAACCGCTTGAAGATGGCCTCGTGTTCCGGGTGTGGAGGTAGACCAGACTCCCGCTTATCCGGTTCGTATGTCGGATCAAGGGCGTAGAGATCACGAGCCGCGCTGAACCACCCGGGAAGCATCCGTAGTGTCTCTAGCGGAACGAAGGGGTCGCAGCGGCGGATGTCCTGGAGCCTGTCGACGTGGGCCTTGAACATGGGTCGCTGATCCCACGCGCCAAATGCCTCAGAGAGGTAGGCGTACAGACCCGCAACGGTGACGTGGCCGAGCACATCTGCCGCGCCACCGTCGAGTGCCCCCTCTAGGTAGGAAGAGAACAGTCCGCGTCCATCCGGGGTCTCTGCTGAGGTCTGATCGGCCCTGCTCGCAGTCAGCATCGAGACGCCTTGCCGTAGAACAGCCCCTGCGGTGAGCGCCGCTGGCACACCCCCGGCACCGCCCGCGAAGCAGCAATCCAGAATCACAGCAACCTCGTGGCTACAGCCATTGATGCGCTGCTGTACCTCAGTGAAGAACACCCCAGGCGTTTGCGAAGTGCTGTCAGACGTGATGAGGGTGACATCATGCCCACCTTCACCCGACGCACCATGCCCAGCGAAATAGAGAAGTGACATGTCAGCACCGGGCGAGAACAGATCGTCTAGCGCTTCAAGAAACTGGTCACGCCCTACGAATCCCTCGTCGGCGGGAGCCGTGAGCGTCTGGACCGCGAAGTTGGGCGAGTCGTCCTCGTTTCGCGCCAACAAGGGCGCGAGTGCAGTGGCATCGTTCACGCATCCCGTCAGGTTGGATACAGATAGGTAGTTGTCGATCCCAACAACGAGGGCACGGCGAAGCATCTCAGAGCCCGTCGATGAAGTCCCCGACGTTGGCCCACGTCCAGTTCTTGCAGGGCGCGGTACCCATCTCGGCGGGTTTGGTGCGGTAGCCATCCTCGATCCAGATGCCGAGAAGGGGCTTGCCCTCCTCGCGAGCGCACTTGATCTCCCACAACTGCCCAGTGGCCTTGGGGGTGCTGCTGCTGATCAGTGCGATGACGCCATCGGAGCGCCGGATGCGCGTGCGGACGCGTTCCTTCCACTCGGAGTCGTAGGGATTCTTGACGCTCATGTCGGTCCAGTCGTAGGGCGTGTTGCCCAACTTGCGCTGACCGACGAAGAGGTCACGAGTCCTCTCGTCCTCCTTTGCGAAGGCGATGAAAGCGGTCTTCCTGTCCATGGGATGGACTCCTCTCTAGGTCGTGGCTCTACATCTACCAGGAGGCTCCGACAATCCTCAGTAATCACTCGCAATCCCGGACTCGTAGAGCCCCTTGGCGGTCTTGGCGTCCCGGATCGCTTGCCTCACGTGGTGCTTGGTCAGGTCGAGGACGCGCATGGTTCCTCCGGTCTCTGCAACGGACTCGATGCGGCGGAACTCGCCCTGGTACTTCTCCGCGAACGCCGCCAACCCGCGCAACTTGGGCAGGGCGTCGGAGAGGTGGTGCCCGTGCGGGTCCACGAGGTCTGCCACGACCTGACCCGTGTGGTCGGTGCCGAAGAAGATGAAGTCCGGACGGACCGCCTTCCAGGTGCCGGAGTCCTCCTTGTAGGCAATGGCCAGCGACTCCTTGGTGGCACGGGCGGGGTTGCGGTACCAGCCCTTAAAGCCAGGCTGCTTGGCCTCGGAGTCCAGAACCCTGCGCTCCCACTCGTTGAGCGTGATCGGGCAGGAGCCGTCCTCGGCTGCCATGAGGTGCATGAGCCGAGTCTCCAGCGGGCTCTCGGTCCCGTCCTTCTCGCGGACCATCGTTTCGGCCTGGGCTGCTTTCGGGACGGTGAGGGAGATGCGTTCAGGTTGGGTGGACATGCCCTCCAGGCGGTCGTACTCCGCCTGCCGCTCGTCCGTGAGGCCCTTGCGGGCCACCCGGGTCTGGTTAAGCCAGGTCCTCGCCAGGTCGTCGGCCTCGGACTCCACGGCCTCGGCGATCTCAGGCACCCGTCCGAGAGCGGCGACGGTGATGTTGGCCTCCAGGAGGTCGTCATCGTCGCCGTCCGGGCCGACCAGGTGGTCGACGTAGGAGGAGCACAGGGCGGGGCTCAGGACGCGGGCAGCGGCCCGGTAGGAGTCCTCGATGGCACGTGGGTCAGCCGACTCCTGGAACGACTTGTAGGAGAACGCGCCGCCGATCCGGCCCCGGGCCTCCTCACCGCTCATGGTGAGCACGTCCTGCCTGGCCTGGGCGACCTTCTCCTTGTGCTGCACGGCCCGCCCGTCCAGCACGGCGTGGAGGTGCTTGTGCGCTTTCTCTACGGCTTCCTCGACCAGGTTGTCCTTGGACAGTGCCGTGGCGAGCGCGGTGAGCCTGCGGATTGGCTTGACGCCCTTCTTGGGGATCGTCACCGAGGGCAGGGCGGCGAAGCGGTCCCAGACCTCCTGGGGCACCTTCGGGTTGGGGTGTAGGTCCACCGGGTCGAAGAGGACGCGGCGTCCTTCTCCGCCTCCGGTGTCGTTGTCCTCCTCGTCCTTGGAGGTTGCGCCCTTCATCAGCATCTCGGCCACGCCCGTGGCGGTCTTGCGGTCGAAGAAGGGGAGCAGGCAGTCGACGGAGTTGAGCAACTCGTTGCCGGGGATGCGCCGCGCAAGGGGGGTGCGGATCATGCGGCCCAGCAACTGGGTGATGTGGGTCCGGTCCTTCGCAGGACGCATCGAGACCAGCACCTCAGCGCGCGGGCAGTCCCAGCCCGTGGAGATCGCAGACTTCGCCAGCAGCACCCGCACGTGTTTGGCGTCCTGCACCCGCTGCGGCTCGATGTAGGGCACACCCTGCTGGCCCACGAGCAGGTCCTGGTGCTCCCCGAAGACGTTTGCCACGGCGTCGGGGCCGAGTTCGGGCCAGGCGTCGTAGATCGTGTCCAGCGTCCGCACCAGCGTCTCGGTGGTGGGCTTGTCACCCACCTGCACCACGAGCAGTGGGACGACCGGATCGGCCTCCTCCTGCTCCTGCGCGTACGCCAGCCACGCGGCAGTCGAAGCGCGGACCTTCTCCACCGCCCGGCGCAGCAGAACCGTGTCGAAGACACCCTCCTCGGTCGGGATCGAGAGCACGATGTCGTCCTTCAACAGGCCCGACGCCTGCACCAACGCCGAGTCCACGACCACCGAGGGAAGCGCGGTTCGGCCCTTGGCGTCCTTCATCGCGGCCTCGAACCGCTCGACCGTGGCCGAGATGCCGAAGACAACCGGCATCGGCGGGACGGCACCCTGCCCGTTGATGAGGCGCTGCACGATGGTCGAGCGGTCCTTGCTGGTCGTGCCCATGCCTCGATGGGCCTCGTCCAGCACGAAGTAGAGCGTCAGGTCCTTGTTCTCGACGGTGTTGGTGATCACGTCATAGATCGAGGACTGCATCTCATCGGGACGGGGCTCGAACAGGCGGACCTGCCCGGGAGCCGGAGCAGGCTCACCTCGCACCAGCCGCGAGTTCTTCGACAACTTCTGCGTGTTCAGGAAGTAGACGTGCCCGGGGCGCAGCGAGGGCTCGGAGAACGTGGCCTCGATCACCCGCAGGCGAGAGTCGAGTTCGCTGGCAGCCTCCTGCACCCGGGCGCGGGACTGCTCGTTCAGCGAGGGGTCGTCGGAAAACCACAGCACGACCGCGCCCGGGTCGGGCTCGAAGTCGAACTCGTCATTGCCGAAGAAGAGCGCCTCGATCACCGCAGCCGCCATGACGGTCTTGCCCGCCCCCGTCGTCGCCGTGAGCGAGAACTGAGACAGCGAGCCGTAGCGGTGGTACATGTCGCGGGCCTGGTCCAGGTTCCGCAGCACGTCGCGGACCGCCTCGGACTGGTAGTCCTTCAGTGTGAAACGCATCAGCGGCCACCCCTCAGCATGAAGTTCTGCAAGTAGGACTCGTACAGCCGCACCGGGAGCACCGCACTGGGCAGGTCACGGCAGACCATCTGGAAGGCCGAGTCGTCGTCCGTGATGATAAACGCCGTCTTCACCGACTCCTGCTCAGCCACCCGGGCCACGAAGTCCCCGGCCTGATCCAAGTTCTCCAGCACGCCGTAGGTCTGGGCCACGTCCCAGCCATCCTCACCGAGGTCCGTGATGATCCGGCCCTGCGACCCAGCGCTCGTCCACAGCATCGGAGCGATCCGCTCGAACGCCCTGTTGTGACGAACCGACAACGGAGCCTCGTACGTGAGCGTGAAGAACGCTGCGTTCTCCTCGAACCCGTCTGCCATCGGGAACTCGTCCGTGAACTTGTAGTCGCCCTTGATCGGCTCGCCCTGCGGGGTCTCGCCTGTGATGGCCGCACGGATACGGGGCTTGGTCACGTAGTCGCAGATGCCCAACGCTTCCCAGTCCGCATCGCCCGGGCGCAGGCCCTGCTTGCGAAGTGCCTGCTGTTCCTCGGCGCTCACCTCATTGTTCGTGACGGAGATGCACTGCCGCCGTCCGCCGTCCTGACGGTTCAGTCTCATGACCGCGTGCGCCGTCGTCCCAGAACCCGAGAAAAAGTCCAGGACAACAGCCGCGGGTTTGGCCAGCGTGGCGAGTCGTAGCGCGTCCTCCACGGCGTATAACGACTTTGGGAATGGGAACTTTCGCGACGGGATCAGCGACCGAAGCATGGTAGTCCCGTAGGCCCCAGCGTCGTGGCTGGCGTTACGCCACGCTGTGGCTGGGCGCGATGACTTGCCCTGCGGCAGGAGAACGATCTTGGAACCGTCGGGCCTCGTCCCTGCCACTTCTAGTTCGCCGCTTGCAACCTTCTTGATGTTCGGTGCCGAGAGGTACTGAAAGACGAAGGGTTGAAGATCAGACTCCGTGCGTGAGGATCGGACGAATCCCTGGTCGAGGGCGCTCCGAAGGCTGGGTCCCGTCAGCCCCCAGTTCATCTCCATTCCGTCTTCTTCGCGAATCGGAAAAACGGTTGTGCAGCCATCCCGGTCCTGGATGCTTCTTCTATCGAGGCCGTGAGGAAGTGGCTCACCGATCGTGTCGATGAGGCCGGTCTCGTCATTGACATAGATGGGGTAGAACTGAGCCTTTCCGCCCTTAGATGTTCCGCGTCGGGACTCCACATCTGTTCGCCGCAGGTACCGCCAGCGAATCTCAGAGGGGCCACTTCCATCCGCTATGCTCGGGATCGAGAACCTCCCAACGAAGACGAAGAATATGAACTCATCAGTCCTCGACAAGTGAGTGGTTCGGGCGGTGCCCTTAGGGTTGATTACGCTACTCACCATCTGAATGTGCGCCTCAGGGAATGTCTGCTCCAGCAACATCCCGAGCCGCAGGTACTCCTTCTCGTCAATGGTGATGATGAGAACGGAGTCCTCGGGGTTCAGCAGTTCTCGGGCTACCTCCAGTCGCCGCTCCATGAACGCCAGCCACTTGCTGTGCCGGTAGTCGTCGTCGCCCTCGACGTAGTTGTTGTTGTACTTCCAGTCCTTCGCGCCCGTGTTGTACGGAGGGTCGATGTAGATGGCGTCGACCTTGCCCCGATGGGTGTACGTGAGCATCTCCAGGGCGTGGTAGTTCTCCGCGTTGATGACGGTGTGGAACGGCTTGTCGCCGCCGCGCTCGACCCGCCCCGTCTCCACAAGGCCCGGGTAGATGCGGTCGTTGAACTCTGCGACCACCACCAGGTCGTCAACGATGACGGCCTGGTTTTCCGGCTCTTCGGCGTCGAGTTCCAGCAGGTGAGCAATCCGGCCCCCGTCGACGCGCTCGATCCGCTCCACGCGCCACAGCCGCTGGTCGCCCTGCTTGACCTCACCACGGGGCGGGAGCACCCGCACCTTGTCCCCACGACGCACAGCACGCCCGGGCAACTCCACAGCCTCGGGCTGGTGCCGCTCGAAGACCAGGCCGAAGGTCCGCCGCTTCATCAGCGCGGCGAACTCCTTCTCCAGGTCGTCACCGAGTTGCTTGTCGGCCTTCCGGGCCTGCCTCAGTAGTTCAGTCAGTCGCGACACTCGCTACGTCTCCTTCAAGGTCTGCGAGTGCTCCAGACCCGCTCCGTTCATCGTAGGCAAGAGGACCGACAAAACCGGCCAGGCGCGACAGGCCGGTGGGCAGGGGGTTCAGTTCACCCAACCTTGGCTCCCAATCCAGCAGAATCGGTCCCATGTACGCTCACGAGTTCTTCGAGGATGAGTTGAACCCGCTGGGAGACCCCTGGAGCGTTGCCACCCGCTTGAACGTGGCGTTGCTCGACAAACTGGCTCGCGGGCCGGTCCCCGGCGACGACGACCTTGCAAGCGCTCTGAACCTAGCCCGACTCGTCCATGAGCAGTACATCGGCTATGGCACGGACTCCTCCCAGACCCTGAACGATCCTGAATCCCGAGTCGCGCTGCGGACCCTCCGCCTTGTCCTCGAACGCCACGGGGTTGCCTTCTCCCCACCCTGGCGTGACTTTCCCTCCTTTCGATCCCACTGGATCGCAGAGGGGTGCTCGGGGCAGGGTGGCTGGCAGGCCAGAAGGGACTTGCTGGAGAAGTGGTTCAGCCCCGTGATCGAGACGCTGGAGCGAGCCGAGGAGCAACAGTTCCGGGCCGAACTCGTGGAGGCCATTTCACCACGGACGGCGACCGGATGGCCCAAGGTGGACGAGGAGATCGCCCATCTTCGGCAACGCTTCCGAACGGCTGGTGCCCGGCAGGACTACAAGGATGTCGGGAACCGCTGCGTCGGCGTGTTGGAGGCGCTCAGCGCCACCGTGTACGACCCCGCGAAGCACTGCCCGGAAGGCATGAGCGAACCACCCGTCGACAAAACGGACGTGCGCATCGGAGCGTTCATCGACGCCCGCCTGCCCGGCAGCCGCAACGAGAACCTGCGTGGGCTCGTCAAGAAGGCGTCAGCCATGGCGCACAGTGTCAAGCACTCTCCGGCAGCAGACCGAACATCAGCCGGAATCGTGGGGGACGCCGTAATCCTGCTGGCGAACATGCTGCGGCGCTTGGCTGACTAGGCTGGTCCCCTTCCTGACCCCTCAATCACTACTTGCCGACCCTCTTCGGGTGCTCGCTGCTGATCTGCATGAAGTAGATGTTGAGAATCCGGTGCAACGCGGCGAAGTCCTCCAACTTCATCGGACCGACACCACGGATGAGACGCCAGAAGTTCTCCCTGCCCATGCGCGTCTGTTCGGCCACCTGATCGAGAGTGAGCCGCGCGTCAGCGGCAGCCTCGCGGGCCAAGAAGCAAACGAGGTGCTGCCACTGCGAGGCAAGCAGCCGATCTGACTCGTCGGGATCAGTGTCTTGCCGCCACTCCACCTCCTCGTAGTGACCGAACCGCTCTGGTTCAACCAAGTAGGAGCGCGGCGCGTAGGCGTAGCGGTGACGCCGCGACTGATTGGTTTCAATAGCACCAACTCTGCCAGACACCAAGGGCCGGTGGGCTGTTACGGCCCACCGGTCGCTCGACCGGGCCCACCGGTCGCTCCGTTGGGCCCACCGGCCAACGAGGGTCCTGGATTCGAAGTCGCACGATCGTCACCGTGTTCGAGTGACCGCAACGCTCATCGCCACCCTGACGGACACGACGCGCTCAGTCTTCCGGCAGTCCGACCGGGCCGTGCCACAGCCGCGCCCCGAACCCTTCTTCAGTACGCGCCACCGTGATGGAGTCCGGCCAGGCATCACCCGCGAGGACGGCCTGGAGGGTCGAGTAATCGACGCCCGCCACCTCTTTGGCCGCACGGATGGAGCGGTCACCGATGGCTTCCTGGAGGGCCACCACGTAGCGGCGGATCGACTCGAACACGGGGTCATCCAGCACTTCATCGGGCCATGCTGCGCTCACCTCGCGGGGTTTGAGAAGCGCCTTCCTGACCACCCCCTCAACCTACCGGCGAATGACGGTCCCCTTGCGGGTGACTCGCCTCTTGTCATTGCCGAGTGCTATCGCAACCGTAGTTACGGTCACTCTGCATTGCGAGAGGCGCGGATGGACACCATCTCCTACAGCCCCACCGACATCCCACCCCAGGAATGGGCGGAGGTGGGACCCTTCGTTCGCCAGGCCGTCCTCACAGCACAGAAGCAGTCCGCAGCCCGGTACACGACGAAGGACCTCATGGGTCATGTCGCCGCACACGTCCACTGGTGTCGCACGGTGGCCTGCCTGCCGTTGGACGTGTCGGTCATCTTCGACCGAGACGTGATCAGCGAGTCCACTCAACGAGGGTTCCCCGGCTTGAAGACGACGACACGGGCCACGAGGCGGTCGGCGCTGCTGCGCGTCGCGGAATCGGTCTTGCCGCAACCCGAACGCACAAGCCGTCTCGCGCCCCTGCGGGATGACAAGTTGGCGCTGCCCTACACCGAAGATGAGCAGGTGGCCCTCCGTTCTTGGGCCATGGGCCAGACGACCCCAAACCGTCGTCGCGACTGCCACACCATCCTGGCCCTCGGGCTCGGGGCGGGCCTCCCAGCCCCTGACATCCTGCGGCTGCGGGCCCGGCACGTGATCGTGGACGGTCAAGGGGTGTTGCTCCGCGTCGAGGTGAGTCGCCACCCGCGCGAGGTGCCAGTCCTGTGGTCATGGGAGCAGCCACTCCTGGACATGCTGGCCACGCGCGACCCCGAAGAACTGGTCGTGGGGGTCGAGCGGCAGGAAGGCAACGCCAACTGGCTCAACTACTTCATCTCCCGGACGAATGCCGAGAACGGCCTGAAGCCTGACTCGCGACGGCTGCGGAACACCTGGTTGCTTCACCACCTGGGGACCGGAACCCCCCTCGGGCCCCTCGCGCACGCCGCCGGGCTGGAGACGTTCCGAAGCATCGAGAAGTTGTTCCCTCTGCTGCCTCAACCGACCCGCGACGAAGTGCGTCGCTTGATGCGCCGCCCGTTGCGGACCGTCTGACCGCCCGTGTCAGGAACGAAGAAGGGCAAGGAAGCGCCGGGGAGTCGCAGGGCTCCCCGGGACAACGCTGCCTTGAGGTCCTTCTTCGACAACTTGGACTTCCTCCCCACCGAGGGCGCTTTCGTGGCCTCTGATGCCGACCGCTGGCGAACCGCCATCTACATCGTGGAGCAGTCGGGCATCGCTGACCTTCTCGCCCGCTGGCGAGCCGAAGATCGTGGCGACAAACGCCCCGGGCCGACACCGTGGTTGAACGAGACTCAGGTTTTCACCCTGTTCCTGATCCTGACCCTGCACCGCCGCCCGCCGCTGTTCACCGAGATGGCAGCCATGCTCTACCACGCCGACCAGTCGCTGCTGGACCTGCTCGGGGTCGTCAAGTCAGACGCGTCGGAAACGGCCCTGTTCCACCGCGCCTACAACACGTATCACGAGCGTTTGGCTCCCCTGCTGAACCCCGAGCCGGAAAGCCTGTACCGCCTGATGTTGAAGGGCGACTATGCGGCACTTGTGGCCGAGCGGGACGTTGAGGACTGCCAGAAGCGCTGGGAGCGCTCGATCACGTTCACCGCCGCACTGATCTGGGGCTGCTGGATGCTCCTGCCGCGCGAGCACCGTCGCAAGACCACGGTGGACGTGGTGATCGACGCGACCCACATGGCGTCACCGGGGCGTGGCCGAGGAGCCCGGAGCGAATATGTCTCGTCCGACCCGACTTGTGGCTGGTACAAGCGGGACGGCGACCACGACGGCAGCCAGGGCGCTCCGGCCACCAGCCGAGCCAAGACCCGATTCAAGCGCACCGCCGACGAACTGGTCTGGGCCCGGGAGTTCACCCTGCTCGCGCTCTGCCTACCCGGCCTTCCCCGCATCGTGGTCGGGGCGCTCCTGGACCAACCGGGCAAGAGGATCGCCCAGAACACCTTGACCCTCATCGACCTCCTCCTGGCCCAGGGCTTCACGATCGAGCACTTCATCGGGGACATGGCCTACCTGCCCGGCTGCAAGATGGAGGAACTCGCGCTACCGCTGCGAGCCCGTGGCATCAAAGGTGTGTTCGAGTACCCGAAGGACAAGACCGCCCTGGGCCTCCAAGGCAGCCACGGGGGCGCGATTCTGGTCGAGGGCACGTGGTACTGCCCTTCCCTGCCCGAAGACCTCATCAACGCCTCAGCCGACTACTTCCTCCGAGCCCCGGGCGATCCCCGACGCATCACCGCCGAAGTCTACGAAGCGCGCCTGGTACAGCGCCGCCGCTACGAACTGAAGAGCAAGCAGCGCGCCGATGCTGACGGCTTCGAGCGTCGAACATGCCCAGCCGAAGGCGCATGGGCAACGATCAAGTGCGGCTACAAGCCGCGTGCCGCCGAGGACGAGAAGCCGGGGCGCACCCTCATCCCGGTCCGGTTGCTCGTGACGCCCAAACCGAAGGTCTGCCAACAGGCATCCGTGACCTTCCCACCGGAGGTGGACGGCAAGTACGGCCAGCACTATGCCTACCGGTCACCTGAGTGGCAGCGGCTCTACACCAGCGGCAGGCAGACCATCGAGTCGCTCAACCGCTCCAACAAGCGCGGCTACTTCGCACCGATCAAGGACCCCGACTGGCGTCCCCGTCGAGGCTGGCTGCCGACCCTTCTGGCGGGGCTGACCCTGATCATCGCCACCAACGTCCGCAAGATCATCGCGTGGGCCTGGGACGAGATCGACACTGCCCACGGCTTCGAACGCCCTCGGAGGCGAAAGCGCCGCCGCGAACTGACTGCGGGCTACACGCGCCCAGTCCCCAACGCGCCGCCCGGCGCGGAAGCCGCCTGACACCCTTCGGCCCCGCCGCCAAGCACGATCTCCACAGAGGTCTCGACGCGCCCTGATGCGCCCTCTCCGTCGCCTCCGTGCCGCTCCGAAGCGCAAATCCGTGGCCAAATCAGGGTGCTTGGGTCGCGCTCGGCCTTACTCAGGGCTATGGGGTGCACCGCGACTCCATCCGCGCCCGCGAGAACGTCCGTCGCGGCTCAGTGCGGCGTCCCGTACAAACAGAAACGGCGCTCCCACCCAAACGACCCGTGGTGCCGGAGAAGGGACTTGAACCCTCACGCCCGCAGGCACAGGAACCTAAATCCTGCGTGTCTACCAATTCCACCACTCCGGCTGCGGTGCACATGCTACCCGGGACAAGCCGGGCGGCCCTCAGGCGGCGATGCCGAGGTCGCGCTGCAGCTTGGCGACGTGGCCGGTGGCCTTGACGTTGTACTGGGCCAGCGAGATGGTGCCCTCGCCGGCGTCATCGACATCGACCACGAAGGTCGAGCGGATCACCCCGATGACGTCCTTGCCGTAGAGCTTGCGGCTGCCCCAGGCCCCGTAGGCCTTGATGGCCTCACGCTCGGGGTCGGCCAGCAGCGGGAAACCCAGGCTCTCCTTCTCGGTGAAGGCCGCGAGCTTCTCCACGGTGTCCGGGGAGATCCCGACCACGGTGTAGCCAGCCGCGGCCAGGTCCTTCAGCGCGGTGCTGAAGTCGACGGCCTGGGTGGTGCAGCCGGGGGTCATCGCGGCGGGGTAGAAGTAGACGATGACCTTCCGTCCCGGGAAGTCAGCCAGGCTGACGACCTGTCCGGCAGAGTCCGGCAGGCTGAACTCGGGGGCCGGGGAACCGGCGGCAAGACGCTCACTCATGACCCAAACCCTATAGGCTTCCGGTGTTGAGGGGGCGCGGCGCGTCCCTGCCCTGAACGTCTGCGCGGAGGAACACATGGCCGAGAAGAAGGACAAGCCGAAGGACACCCGGACTGCCGAGCAGATCCGACGAGACATCGCCGCAGCCCGGGCCCGCGTCTCGGCCAATGTCGAGCAGCTTGTCGAAGAGGTGCACCCGACGACCGTGAAGGACCGCGCCGTCGACCAGGCCCGCACCTTCGCCCAGGCCGAGTTCAACTCGGCCAAGGCCACCATCAAGGACGAGGCCGGCTGGCGGATGGACCGGGTCCTCGCCGTGGGTGCGGCTGTCGCCGGTGTCGTGGTCTTCCTGCTGACCGTCCGGGCGATCGGTGGCGCCCGCAAGAAGTCGATCGAGAAGAAGGCGCTCAAGGCGCTCGAACTCGACTGAGCACCCCTGTCCCGGACGACCTCCGAGGCCCCCACAGCGCCAATCCGCACCCCCGATGGGGAATTCACCACTTCTCAAGGTTGAATACGGATTCGTTATCAATTCGCAATCGTTGCGTTCAACACTTGCACTCGAGAGCTTGACAGAGTGTCTGGTGGAACCAATTGCGCTGCTCAGTGGGGAGCAGCCAGGAACGGAACGGGACAACCATGCGTGCTATCTCCCGGATTGCTGCTGTCATCAGCGCATCCGCCCTTGCGCTCGCCCTTGCCGGCTGCGCCGATACCGGTGACGACACCACCGGCTCCAACACCACGGCCGATGCGGGCGCGATCGATTGCGCCCCCTATGAAGCCTTCGGCGACCTGAACGGCAAGGAGGTCACGGTCTACACCTCGATCGTCGCCCCCGAGGACCAGTCGCACATCGACTCCTACAAGCCCTTCGAGGACTGCACCGGCGCCAAGATCATCTACGAGGGCTCCAAGGAGTTCGAGGCCCAGCTGCTCGTCCGCGTCAAGGGTGACAATGCCCCTGACATCGCCTACATCCCCCAGCCCGGCCTGCTGAACACTCTGGTCAACGAGACCGGCAAGGTCGTCGAGGCCCCGGCCGAGGTCGCCGCCAATGTCGACCAGAACTGGGAGGCCTCCTGGAAGGCCTACGGCTCGGTCGACGGCAAGTTCTACGCAGCCCCGCTCGGCGCCAACGTGAAGTCCTTCGTGTGGTACTCGCCGAAGATGTTCGCCGACAAGGGCTACGAAGTGCCCAACACCTGGGCCGAGATGATGGACCTCACCGAGAAGATCGCCAACGACGACCCCGAGGCCAAGCCCTGGTGCGCTGGCTTCGGCTCCGGTGATGCCACCGGTTGGCCCGGCACCGACTGGCTCGAGGACGTGCTGATGCGCACCTCCTCGCCCGAGAACTACGACAAGTGGGTCAACCACGAGATCCCGTTCAACGACCCGACCGTGGTCGAGGCGCTGGACACCGCCGGCAAGATCCTGAAGGAGCCGCGCTACGTCAACGGTGGCTTCGGTGACGTCAAGACCATCGCCACCACCACCTTCCAGGACGGCGGCCAGCCGATCCTGCAGAACAAGTGCTACATGCACCGCCAGGCCTCGTTCTACGCGGCCAACTGGCCGGCCGGCACCAACGTGGCCGAGGACGGCGACGTGTTCGCGTTCTACCTGCCCGCCGTCGACGAGTCCAAGGGCAAGCCGGTCCTGGGTGGTGGCGAGTTCGTGGCCGCCTTCTCCGACCGTCCCGAGGTGAAGGCCTTCCAGACCTACCTGTCGTCGGCCGACTGGGCCAACGCCAAGGCCAAGGCCACCCCCGGCGGTGGCTGGGTCTCGGCCAACAAGGGCCTGGACCCGAACAACCTGGCCTCGCCGATCGACAAGCTGTCAGCCGAGACCCTGGCTGACCCGCAGGCCGTGTTCCGCTTCGACGGTTCCGACCTGATGCCCGGCGCCGTGGGTGCCGGCACCTTCTGGCGGGGCATGACCAACTGGATCACCGGCTCCGACTCCGCGACGGAGCTCAAGATGATCGAAGACTCCTGGCCGGCCTGACCGACCAGCCACGTCACTGACAACTGAGGCCGTGGTGGGCGGCGACCCGTCGTCCACCACGGCCTCGTCATGAGAGGAGTTCACATGGACTGGGCTGCGCTTGGCGCCAAGTTCATCCCCATGCTGATCGCCATCGCGGCCTTCGCGGGGGTGGTGTTGCTGGTGATGGTGGTCGCCAACCTGATCAGCAAGGGGCGCAACAAGTACGTCGAGGCGATCGAGGGGTACTGGTGGGTGCTGCCGGTGCTGCTGATGCTGGGTGTCGGCCTGCTCTACCCGGGCCTGCTCACCATCCAGCAGAGCTTCAGCGGCCCGCAGGGTGATGGCGCCTTCAGCTGGAGCAACTACATCCACGTCTTCACCGACGCCGAGATGCGCACCACCTTGTGGAACACCGTCGCCTGGACCGTCCTGGTGCCCCTGTTGTCGACCGCGATCGGGCTCACCTACGCCATCCTGGTCGACCGCAGCCGCGCCGAGGCCTTCGCCAAGGCGCTGGTCTTCCTGCCGATGGCGATCTCGATGGTGGGCGCCTCGATCATCTGGAAGTTCGTCTACGACTACCGCGGTGCCGGACGAGACCAGATCGGCATCCTGAACGCCATCCTCGACGGTGTGGGTTTCGAGCCGATCAACTTCATGCTGGAACGGCCCGGCAACACGTTCTGGCTGATCATCGTGATGGTCTGGATTCAGGCCGGATTCGCGATGACCATCCTGTCGGCGGCCATCAAGGCCATCCCGGATGACGTGATCGAGGCCGCCAGGCTCGACGGCACCAGCTCGTGGAACCTGTTCTACTACATCACCTTGCCGAGCATCCGCGGCTCCATGGTGGTCGTGCTGACCACCATCGCCATCGCCACGTTGAAGGTCTTCGACATCGTGCGCACCATGACCGGTGGCCAGTTCGGCACCTCGGTCATCGCCAACGACTTCTACAACCATTCCTTCCGGTACAACCAGGCCGGCATCGGGTCGGCGTTGGCGGTGATCCTTTTCATCATGGTCATCCCGATCGTGGTCTACAACGTGATCCAGTTGAGGAGGTCTTGAGATGGCCCAGCCCGTGATCAACCCCGACACGCCGCTGCCCAGCGACCTCGAGCCGACCGGCACCGAGCTGGAGACCGGCACCTCGCGAAGGAAGCTGCGTCGCGCCGGGCGCAAGAGTGTCGCCGGCAACGCCGCCCGCGCGGTCAGTTCGCCCTGGGCGTCGCTGGTGGCGATCGTCATCGCCGTGCTCTGGACGATGCCGACCCTTGGCCTGCTGGTGACCTCCTTCCGCACCCAGCAGGACATCAACGAGACCGGGTGGTGGCACGTCTTCGTCAAGCCGTGGTTCACCATCAGGAACTACCAGCAGGCGATGTTCGGGTCGCAGACCAGCCTGGTCGACTACTTCGTGAACTCGCTGGTGATCACCATCCCCGCGGTGATGATCCCCATGCTGCTGGCGACCATCGCCGCCTACGCCTTCGCCTGGATCAAGTTCCCCGGACGAGACATCTTGTTCGTGGCCGTGTTCGCGTTGCAGGTGGTGCCCCTGCAGGTGGCGCTGATCCCGCTGCTGCAGTTCTTCAACGGCACCGGCATCGACGGCTTCTGGCGGGTGTGGCTGGCCCACGGCACGTTCGCGTTGCCGCTGGCGGTCTTCCTGCTGCACAACTTCATGAAGGACCTGCCCGGCGAACTGCTCGAGGCGGCCCGCGTCGACGGCGCCGGCCACGTGCAGATCTTCACCCGCATCATGCTGCCGCTGCTGACCCCGGCAATCGCCAGCTTCGGCATCTTCCAGTTCCTGTGGGTATGGAACGACCTGCTGGTGGCGCTGATCTTCCTCGGCGGCACCCGTGACGTCGCACCGCTGACGGTGCGGGTGGCGGAGTTGTCGGGCACGATGGGCAGTTCCTGGCACCTGTTGGCGGCCGGCGCGTTCATCTCGATGATCGTGCCCGTGGTCGTCTTCCTGGCGCTGCAGCGCTACTTCGTCCGTGGTCTGCTGGCCGGTGGCCTGAAGGGCTGAAACCCGCCGCCACCAGCCCCAACGGACAAAGCAGAAGGCCCCTCCCGCAATCGGGAGGGGCCTTCCGGCTGGTACACCGCCCGGGACTCGAACCCGGAACCCACTGATTAAGAGTCAGTTGCTCTGCCAATTGAGCTAGCAGTGCGCGCGAGTAAGAACTATACCGCGCTGCCCGCCGAATGTGAAATCGGGCCGGGGGAGCGCCGGGGCGGCGCCGGGCCGGCCCCAGCCATAAGGCTTGCCTATGCCCGGCCCCAGCAGATTCTTGCTTGTTCAACCAGCCTCGGGGAGCTTGACTGGCTGGCAGCGCGGACTTGTCGTCCGCCCCGTGCCGCTGCTGGCGATCATGGCCGTGGCCATCGGTGGGGTCCGCGGGGCGCGCACGCTGATCATGCGCAGCGGGGTGCTCGACAGGTGGGGCGTGCGTGACTTCGGGGCGGTGATGGCCTGGTTCAACCTGCCCGTGGCGATCGGGATTGCACTCTCGCCGATGCTGGGGTCGCTGCTGGCCGGGGTGCTGGGCAGCTGGTCGCTCGCGACAGTGGTGCTCGCGGTGGTCGTGCTGGCCGGTTCGGTGCTGGCCAGCCGCACCTGAGGTGCGTGGCCGCGACCGGCCCCGGGTTCGTCCTATCCCCGGATCGCGGAGATCCGCTCCGTGCGCAGGGTCGCCACCGACGACATCGGCAGCGGGTCGAGCTCATGGCCCAGCGCCAGCTCGAGCAGGTGGTCGGCCAGGGCGGGGTTGCGCGCCAGCACCGGCCCGTGCGGGTAGGTGCCGATGATCTTGCCCTGCACCGCGCCCTCGAACCCTCGTCCGTCGTTGCCGATGCCCTTCTCGACCCGGGCCAGGGGCTTCGCGTCCTTGCCCAGGGTGGTGTAGCCGCCGTGGTTCTCGAAGCCGGTGATCAGGCTGGTGTCGCCGTCCGGCAGCGTCCACTCGGTGAGGATCTCACCCACGGCCCGCGTCGGGCCGCGCCGGGTCGACACGTCGAGCAGCCCCAGCCCCTCGTGCACCTCGTCGTTCTCACCCACGGTGAAGCTCGTGCCGCAGATCTGGAAACCGGCGCACACCGCCAGCAGCACCCCGCCGGCGTCGAGCCCGCGGAACAGGTTGCCGTCGGCCTTGAGGGCCTTGACCGCCGAGATCTGGGCCAGGTCCTCACCGCCGCCGAGCAGGTAGACCTGCGCGTCAGGGGGGATCGTGTCGCCGGGTTCACACACCACCAGTTCGGCGTCAAGGCCGCGGCGGCGCAACCGCTGCAGCAGCACGATGGAGTTGCCGCGGTCACCGTAGACCCCGAGCAGTGACTGGTAGACCAGCGCAATCGTGACCGTCATGCCAGGCCTCCCAGCTTCCGCAGCTTCTGGAACGGGGTGTAGGTCGCGATCACGTCGACCGGGTCGGCGTGGGCGACCACGCGCGGGTCGGCGAAGGCGGCCATCAGGTCATGGATGACGGTGAACTCGACCCCGGCGTAGTCCAGCCGCACCGCCAGGTCCTGCGCGCGGGGGCCGGTGGCGATCACATGGCGCCCGGCGAGTTGCTCGAACTCCACGTCCCACAGCCACGACAGGTCACGCCCGTCAGCAGCGGCGGCGTCAATGGGCAGGACGATCGGGTCGGTGGTCGCCAGCGGCAGCGACTCGGCCCAGCCGGCCGGGTTCTTGGCCAGCAGCAGCCGGCCCTGCGCCTCGCCGAAGTTGGCGACGGCGTAACGCCCGGCGGGGGCGGCGACGGTGGCCATGCCCGCGAGCGCCATGGCCGGCGGCACCCCCATCACACGGGCCGCAGCCAGGGCGCAGGCAGCGTTGGCGCGGTTGAACCGGCCGGGCACCTGCAGCTCGAGCCGCCAGGTCTGGCCCACGGGGTCGATCACGTCCTCCCCGTCCAGCACGTAGTCAGCCTCGGGTTGGGCGAGGTCGCCGGTCGGGCAGGCCCATCGTCCGCCCTCGCGCACCAGGACGGTGCCGCAGGCCGGGCACAGGGTGGCGTCCTGGGTCCACGGGTCGGCGGTGTCGACCCAGATCACCCGGCGGGCGGGTTCGGCCGACCAGACCACCAGCGGGTCGCAGGCGTTGGCGACGACCACCGGGCCGACGTCGCCGGCCTTGGCCAGGGCCCGCCGCCAGCTTCGTCCGAGGGCATTGATCTCGTGGTGGCGGTCGAGTTGGTCGCGGCTGAAGTTCAGCAGCACGAGCACCTCGGGGGCACCCAGTTCGATGACCGACCCGACGACGCGTTCGTCGGTCTCGAGCACGGCGATGGGGGCATTCGGGTTGGTCACCAGGGCCGAGGCGATGCCGTGGTGCAGGTTGGCGCCGTCGGCGTTGGTGACCACTTCGCGCGGGTCGGCCAGGGAGGCCTGCACCGCGGCGGTCAGCAGGTGGGTGGTGGTGGTCTTGCCGTTGGTGCCCGAGACCGCGGCCACCCGACGACCGGCCAGCAGCTTGCCCAGCGCATTGTGGTCGAGGGCCAGCAGCACCTTGCCGCGCACCGAGGCGCCGGAGCCCCGCCCGATCATCCGCGACCCCAGCGCGGCCCCACTGCCGGCCATCGCGGCAAGGTCGAGGTGGAGGCGTCCCAGCAGGCCTGGGCGCGGTCGGGAGAAGCGCAGTCTCGGTCGGGCCATGCGGACCATTGTGGCACGCGGGACCCCCGCCGAATCGCGTCCTGAGTACGCCTTGTGTGACAACTTCGTGCCGTGTGTGACAACTGCGTGACGCCCGGGCGCAGGCGGACGATCGGCTCAGCAGTTGCCCGACTGGAAGATGAACCAGCCGTTGGGCAGTTCCAGGGCCAGTTCGCACCGGGGGTCGGCGCCGCGCTGGGTGTGGATCGCGGCACCCACCGGGGCGGCGGTGCTGGAGCCGTCGGGCCAGGGCCGGGGGATGTAGGCGCCGGCGGTCTGGGCGATCGCGGCGATGTTGCAGGTCACCTCACCAAGCCGGTGGCCGGGGTTCGCCGGCAGGGTGGTGGCCTGGTAGTCGTTGTAGTTCCAGATCAGCATCGGGACGTACTGGGGGCGGGGGAACGTGTTCGGCAGCGGGTCGCTCTTGGCGGTGGGGCAGGGGAACAACGGCCCGGGTTGGCGCGGGGCCGGCACGGCTTCAGGTCGGGAGGCGGTCAGGGTGTCGACGACCACCACCGCGGCGACCACCACCCCGAACAGCGCGGCGGTGAAGACGGCCAGCAGCAGCCGGCGGGCCTGGTCGATCGGCTCGTGTTCGATCCTGACCGGGGTGTGGCTGCGTCGTTCGTAGCGCCCGGTCAGTGGCTCCAGGCGTGGGGTGTCGGCGGGCCGCTGCCCAGCCCGCTGGCGTGTCGGCGTTGACCCTGCCATGTTCCGAGCCTACGCCGCGGTTCGGTGGTGATCCAGATCACCGGGTGGCGGCTGGGTGGGCTGGCTGGCTCAGCTGGTGGTGAACTCCAGCTCCAGGAGTTCGAAGGCGACCGCGGTGACGGTGGGGGTGAACTCGTCGCCGCTGGCGCGCACGCGCACCCGCAGGTCGACCTCGCCGCCGTCGGGGCGGGTGTGCCGCAGTGAGACGGTGTAGCGGCCGATCGGGATGTCGACCACCTCCCAGCCGGTCAACGAGTAGGTGATGGTCTCACCCTGGCTGCCATCGATCAGCGGACCGTCAGGCACCATGACCAGCTCGACGGTGTCCAGCTCGATGGTCTCGGACTCGTAGTCCTGGTGGATGTTGATGGTGGCTCCCCAGTAGCTGTCGTTGCTCTGGGGCCATTGACCGGCGACCTTCAGCACCAGGTTGCGCACCGCCCCCTCGGACGAGCCGAACGGTGCCCGGTCGGCCTCCAGCCCCAGGGTGTAGGTGGTGCCGTGGTAGTCGATCTTCACCTGCCCGCCCATCGTCCAGGTGGTGACGTCGCCCCGGGGGAGCTCGATGCGGTAGGCGCCGTCGGCGTCGGTGCTGCCCAGGGCATTGCTGTTGTAGGCCAGGGTGTTGTCCGCCCAGACCTCGGCATTGGCCACCGGCTCACCGGCCTCGGTGGTCACCACCCCCTTGACGACGAAGGGTTCGGCGTCACCGACCGGCTGCGGCGAGGGCGGGCCGCCGGCATCGGACGAGGTCAGTCCCAGACACCCGCTGAGCAGCAGCAGGGCAGCCAGGAGTGGGGCGAGGAGTCGTCCGGCGCTCATGGTGTGACCGGGGGAGGGGGAACTGACACATCGGGACATGGGACCACCCTCCGGCAGGGTCGGCGTCGGGGCTGCTGCCACCGGCGTGCGGCAACCATAGCAACGTCACGATTCACCCGACGGGGCCTCGCGGGGCGTCCTGTGCGCGCGGCTGCCTCGTCCGCCCCCCATCACCGCGGATGCGCAAGCTCCTGAGGGTTGGACGATCAGCTAGGCTGGACGATCAGCGGGGCAGGATGTCCTGGTCGAAGATGTCCAGCGGGATCTTCAGGGTGACCGCGGCATTGGGGATGTCCACGATGCCACCGACATGCATCTCGCAGGGGGCCACCGAGATGATGGTGTAGGCCTGCTCGGGGGTGTAGCCGAACTTGCCGAGGTAGTCGATCGCCTGTTCGACGGCGTCGACGGCGGCAGCGGTCGCATCCAGGTACTGCTGGCTGGTGCCCCGGGCGGACAGGCCTGCGAAGCTCAGGTACCTCGTCCCCAGGTTCGGGTCGACCGGCGAGGGACGAAGCATCGGTGCGCGGACGCCGTACTTCTCCATGCCGCCCTTGATGATGTCGAAGCGGTACCAGCCCACGCCGTCCATCTCGATGGCGTTCCAGGTGATCTCGCCGTCGCCCTCGGCGAAGTGGAAGTCGCACGGAGTCATTCGTGGCCCCGCAGGCGGCATCCTCGAACTGACCGGGCCTCAGGCGCTCAGCCGCCGATCAGCCTGGTTGACCTTTTGAAGAAGGCCGGTTGAAACTGAGGTCAAAAATCTTGTTCGGGGTCTTTGGTTCGCCCGGCTGAACGCATAGAATAGAACACAAGTACTAATCAATTGACTCGGTGACATCGAGCCCAGTCAACGGAGCAGGGGTGTTCAGGATGGATGGTCCGGCGTACCCGGAGGATGTGGATGCCGGAGCGAAGCGTGCGATCCTGGTCGATTTGCGGCAGGCGTATGCGGCGCAGCGCAGGGCTGAGGCGGAGTCGTTCCGGTTGTTGACCGAGGCGGCGAGCCTGTATTTCGCCGTGCCGGGTGGCGCCTCTGACACGGTCTTGCATGGTGAGCGGCTTGAGGCTGTCGGCGGTGAGGGCGTGCCGTTGGTGGCCGAGTTCTGTGTGGTCGAGATCGCGGCGTTGATGGGCATGACCACTGACCAGATGCAGGTGGGGCTGCGGCTTGCGCTTGATGTGCGCTTCCGCTTCCCGGCGACGTGGCAGCACGTGCTGGCTGGTGGGTTGCGGGTGTGGCAGGCCGAAGAGTTGGCATCGGTGACGCACCGGTTGCCGGCCTCGGTGTGTGCGGTGATCGATGGTGAACTTGCGGCGCTGGTGGGCACCTTGCCCTGGCAGCGGCTGCGGAAGGGGTTGCGGGCCAGGGTGATGGAACTCGACCCCGACCCGACCAGGCGGAAAGGGAACCTTGCCCGTGGGCGGCGCCGGGTCGACTTCGAGGACTCGGAGGAGGGCATCGTGGGCATGTCCGCGGTGCTGGACGCGGCGGATGCGGTGTTCTTGAATGCGCAGCTGACGCGGGTGGCGGGCATCCTGGGTGAGGCTGGCAGTACCGACACGCTGGCGCAGCGTCGTGCGGCGGCATTGGGGGTGCTGGCGTCCCCGGCGCGGGCGCTGCAGTTGTTGCAGGCCTCGCTGCAGGGCGAACTGCCGGATCACCTCGACCCCGATGATCTCGACCCTGGCTGCCCGGCCCGGGGGCAGCGGGGGCACACCTGTGGCGCGGTCACGGTGCACCCTGACCGGTTGCTGCCCCGGGCTGAGTTGGTGGTGCACCTGACCGACGCCACCCTCGCCTCCGGTGAAGGACTCGCGCGGTGCACGGCCTCGGGGCCGGAAGGGTTGAACCCTGGGCCGGTGCTGGCGGGTTGGGTGAAGGACCTGGTGGGGCATACCCGGGTTACGGTGCGTCCGGTGCTCGACCCTGGTGGGGTCGCGCCGGTGGACTCCTACGAAGTGCCGGCGTCGATGCGACGGTCGGTGCTGTTGTGCAACCCGTACGAGGTGTTCCCGTTCGCGAAACGTTCCTCCGCCGGGCTCGACCTCGACCACACCAGGCCCTGGGCATCATCCAAGCAGACGTGGGTCGACCAGCTCGGTGACCACCGACAACCCGATGACGACCCGCCGACACGGATCGGGAACCTCGCCCCGCTGTCCCGCAAGGTGCACCGGGCGAAAACCCACGGCGGCTGGACACTCGCCCAACCCTCACCCGGCATCTTCTTGTGGAAGTCACCGTTGGGCTTCGGGTACCTCGTCACTCCCAGCCAGAGCTGGCTGATCATGGACCCGACCGGCCAAATCCTGCCACGCCAGCAACCCGCCACAGTCGCCGCGTGACTGACCCCCCCGGTGGGCGGGGCAGTTCGAGGGGGGTGGCAGAAGTGCGCCCGGAGCCCGCTTATAGCCTGCGGAGTAGATGGTTGTCAAAACGCGGCGAAGGGGCTGTCATGTCAGTGACGACGAAGCAGGATTCAGTCATGTTCTCACCCATCACGATCGGTGGGGTGGAGATCAAGAACCGGTTGGTGGTCGCCCCGATGGTGACCAACTATTGCGACCAGGACGGCATGCCGACCGAGCGGTTCATTCGCTACCACGAAGAGAAGGCCAAGGGCGGGTGGGGCCTGATCATCATCGAGGACTACGCCGTCGACCCCGCAGGACGAGGCTTCTGGACACCCGGCCTGTGGGACGACTCCCAGACCGCTCCCCACGCCGGGCTGGTCGAGCGGCTCCACGCCCATGGCGCGAAGGTCATCGCGCAGATCTACCACTGCGGTCGCCAGACCACCGAAGCGCTCATCGGTGTCCAGCCGGTGTCGGCGTCCGGTGTGCCCGACCCGGCCAGCGGCTCGGTGCCGCGGGCGCTGACGGTCCCCGAGATCCATCGCATCGTCCAGCAGTTCGCCGAGACGTCGCTGCGGGCCAAGCAGGCCGGGTTCGACGGCGTCGAGGTCCACGGTGCGCATGGCTACCTGATCTCGCAGTTCATGTCGTACCACGCCAACCGGCGCGTCGACGAGTACGGCGGCTCGTTCGAGAACCGGATGCGGTTCCCCCTCGAGATCATCGCGGCCATCCGCGAGCTCTGCGGTGACGACTTCTGCGTGACCTTCCGCATCTCGGCGGACGAGCAGGTCACCGACGGCCGGGGACTGGCCGAGACCCTCGAGATCGTGCCGCTGCTGGAGGCTGCCGGTATCGATGCCATCCACGTCTCGGCCGGAACCTATGCCAGCAGCTGGTCGATCATCCCGCCGCTGAACGTGAAGCAGGGCTGGATCGTCGACCATGCCGCGGCCATCAAGGAGGTCGTCGACATTCCGGTGATCACGGTGGGGCGGATCAACGACCCCGCGATGGCCGAGTCGGTGCTGCAGTCGGGGAAGGCGGACATGGTCGCCATGGCCCGCCAGTCGCTGGCCGACCCGTACACCCCGATCAAGTACCAGCAGGGGCGCCGCAGCGAGATCCGCTCGTGCATCGCGTGCCAGCAGGGCTGCGTCGGGAACCTGTTCGGGGGCCAGGCGATCGCTTGCATGATCAACGCCCAGTGCGGGTATGAGTACCTCGACGAACAGCAGCCGGCCACCGAGAAGAAGACCATCGCCGTGGTCGGCGGTGGGCCGGCCGGGCTGGAGGCGGCTCGGGTGGCAGCCGAGCGCGGCCACACCGTCCACCTCTACGAGAAGACCGGGACCCTTGGTGGCGAGCTCGTCCCCGGTGCGATGCCGCCGAACAAGGGCGAGTTCACCTCGTACCTGTCGTGGGCGGCCCGGATGGTCGAGGCCGTCGGCGTCGAGGTGCACCTGGACACCGAGTTCACCGTGGACTTGTGCCGGCAGACCAACCCGGACCACGTGATCGTCGCCACCGGAGCTGTCGCCGCCCGGCCCCCGATCGCGGGCCTTGACCTGCCGCACGTCGTGGCCGCCTCGGACCTGCTGATGGGACGCGCATCGGTCGGCAAGCAGGTCGTCGTCGCCGGCGGCGGCATGATCGGCAGCGAAACGGCCTCGTGGCTCGGCGTCATTCCCGGCGCGGACGTCACGATCGTCGAGATGCTGCCCACCATCGCCGCGGAGGAGGACGCCAGCCGGCGCATGTTCCTGATGCAGTTGCTCACCGAGCGCGGCGTGAAGCTGATGCCCTCGACGAAGATCGTGGAGATCACCGCCGACGCGGTCGAGGTGGAGGACGCCGGCGGGCAGCGCCACACGCTGCCGTGCGACAACGTCGTGCTGGCGCTCGGCACGCAGCCGGTGCGTGAGCTGGTCGAAGAACTCGAGGGCGTGGTGCCGTTCACGGTCGTCGGTGACGCGGTCGAGGCCCGCAACGTGCTGCCCGCGGTCCGTGAGGGCTTCCTGGCCGGGTGCGCGGTGTAGTCGCGCTGGGGGGTGATCTGGCGGCGCACCGTGCGGGTCGCGCCGGTCGGCATGATCGCGTTCCTGGTGTTCGTCCGTGTGGTCGGCTATGGCTTCCCGGTCTCGTCATGGTGGGAGGACCTGCTGATCACGGTGGTGATGGCGGTGTTGCTGTACCGCAGCGAACACCCACCGGACGATGGTGCGATAGCGCTCCATCGACTGCTGCGGGCAGGCCGGGGGCGGCGATCCGGCCCGGAGTCCACCCGCTGAGGGGCTCGGCGGTTGGCGAGGTGCTCGTTGAGGGCGCTGGGCCCGATGGCTTGTCGGCGGATCAGGCTCGCCAACGCATCGACTGTCGCGACGTCGGCAGTCGCGGGGAACCTCCACTCGACCTCGCCCCGCGGCGTGCTGACCTCGATGGTGGGTCGCACAAGCTCGCGGAGGATCGTCCCTGGGCGACGGCAGGTCACCTCGTCCAGCGGGTGGATGTCACCCACCTCGCCCTGGCGCAGGAGTGCCTTCGCGTATGCCGTGATGAGGCGCCTGTCGGTCACGGCGATGAAAGTGCTGGACGACGTCGATTCCCAGGGGGCGTCGACCTGCCTGCCCAGGAACGCGGGAACCACCGCCGCGTCGAGGATCGATCCGGCGGCACGTCCGAAGGCGACGCCGCGCAGTTCTTCCCCGTCTTCCAGGAACCAGCGCAGCACGCGCAAGTACGGGTCCAGGTCGACGCCCTCGGGTGCGCACACCGTGTCCGGGACGGCAGGCATGGAGACGGCGGGGTGAAGCATGTCGGCCAGCGGCTCAATGGCCTCGAGGATTTGAGCACACGTCCGCTGGGACACCGTGGCGTCCTTGCGCTGCCGGGTGAGCGGCAGTGTGGCCCGCCCCGGCAGTTCGGCAATGATCCTCAGTTCGCGGACGAGTGAGTCGGTGAGTTGGCCGATCTCCTTTAGCGTCGCTTCGATCTCCTCCTGGGTCGTCCGGGTGATGCGGTCGAAGAGCCCGGCCTCTGCCTCGTCGTCGGCGCTTCGGGTGCGCGCGATGGCAGCCCTCAGTGCCTGGTACCCGGCGTACGTCTTGAGCGATCCGAGCAGGGCATGGGTGTCGAAGACCATGGCCTCAGCGTGATGGTCGAGGTACTGGCGCCTGGCTCGCCCATCCAGGTTCCCGACCGCCTGGATGTGTCCGGACACGTTCTTGCGGTAGACATCCAGGTGCTTGCGGATCATGGGGTCGCTGGCGGCGATCGGGTCCCAGACTGTTTCGGTGACCCCGCCGAGTGCACGGGCTTCGTGGAGCGCGGACTCCACCGCCGTTGCCAAGCCCTCCAACTCCGACCACTGCTCACGGCGGATCGCCGTGAGGGTCTGGGTGGTGAGCGCGATGTTCGTGCGGACCAGCCCCGAGATCTCACCGAGTTGCATCTGGAGCGCCAGCATCGCGACTGCAGGACCGATCGCGGCGATGGCCGTGGCCGCTGTCACGGAGGCAGGGATGAAGCGGGCCTGGGCAACCAGGTCGCCGTTCTTGAAGATGGCTCCGAGCTTGGCGCCATCCTTGGTCGCCAGCTCGCCGCCGCTCTTGAGGAGTGCGAAAGTGGCATCGCTGACCCGGTAGAGCCCCTGGGCGCTGGTGGCGGCATTGGCGAGGTTGCCGCCGATGGTGCCCAGGTTCGCGATCGAGCCGAGGACCGTGGACAGTTGCGCGCGGTCGAACGAAGGCATGACGCCCAGGTCGATGAGCTCCATGCCATCCGGAACCTCGCCGAACACCACCGCGACGCCGGGGCTCACCTCTACGAGGGTCGTGCGTACAGCTTCGACCGAGCCATCCTCCATGCCTGCCCCCTCTGGTTGTCAGTAAGTATCGCAGTCGGGACTGACAGTTCCGAGGGACCCGCTCCGTGCAGACTGGTTGCATGCAGGAGTTCACTCGCGACGACCTGATTCGCCAGTCGGCGAGCAGGCCGTCTCGCAGGGTGCCTCCATCGTGGACATCGCTGTTGGCGAATCGCTCCTCGGCGTGACTTGCCCCCGGGGCTAAGCAGCGCGTGCCCAGTGCGCGCACTCCGAGGGCATCCTTCTTGGTCTCTGTTCACCGCCGCCGTGCCCTGTCCCCGGCGGAGAGGCAGACTACGGCACGATCTGGAACGAGATTCCCGACCAGCTTCGGCCTGACGTCGAAGGCGCGGCAGCAGGCCAGGATCCTCCCCACTTCACGGACATGGACGGCCTGAGCATCGCTGCCGGGACGGTCAGTACGTTCCTCTTCGGATACACCGCGGAGGTCTTCGCCTCGGATCTCGCCTCGGGTCTCCCCACCCCGTTCGCGTCGATGCTCACTGTGCTCCGCGCGGGCCACCTGCCTCTTGGGTTTGATGAGGCGGGTCGAGTGCTGGTGCACTGAGAGCGCACCCCACGACGGGCTGAGCATCCCCGGCCTCCACGCCGACGCCCTGAGCTGGGTCGCCAGGGCAAAGTAACAGGGCCAGGTGTGGAATCCACACCTGGCCCATTCGGGGTGAGTAACGGGACTTGAACCCGCGACATCCGCGACCACAACGCGGCGCTCTACCAGCTGAGCTATACCCACCATGTTTCACAGCACCGGCACAACCGGCTCGAAAGAGCATACCGGTCGCCGCGCCCGAGTGCGAATCGGGGTCAGTCGGTGTCCTGCTGGCCGATCGTGGTGGTCCCCAGGTCCTGGACGACCGCACCGGTCAACGAACCCTGGTGGCGACGCGACAGGATCTTCGCGTCCTGGGTCGCCGGTCCGGGGGAGGGGACGAAGACCGCCTCGCGGTAGTAGCGCAGTTCCTCGATCGACTCCTGGATGTCGGCCAGGGCCCGGTGGTTGCCCGACTTCGCCGGCGCGTTGTAGTACGCCTTGGGGAACCAGCGTCGGCTCAGCTCCTTGATCGAACTGACATCCACATTGCGGTAGTGGACGAAGCCCTCGAGCGTGGGCATGTCCCGGGCCAGGAACGCCCGGTCGGTGCCGATCGAGTTGCCGGCCAGCGGCGCCTTGCGGGCCACCGGCACGTACTCGCGGACGTAGTCCAGCACCAGCTGCTCGGCCTCGGCCATGGTCACACCGTTCGGCAGGTCGGCGAGCAACCCCGACGAGGTGTGCATCTCGCGGACGAAGTCGCCCATCTGCGCCAGCGCCTCGTCGGTGGGTTTGATGATGACATCGACCCCCTCGCCCAGTACGTTCAGGTCGGAGTCGGTGACCAGCGCGGCGACCTCGATGAGTGCATCGGCCCCCAGGTCGAGCCCGGTCATCTCGCAGTCGACCCACACCAAGGTCTCGTTGGTGGCACTCACCGTGTCAGGCTCCTGTTCGTCCAACTCGTCACCGCCCAGGTCCGCAGGGGGACGAAGACGTGGCGCCCCAGGCAGGAATCGAACCTGCGCGCGACAGATTAGAAGGCTGCTGCTCTATCCGCTGAGCTACTGGGGCATCGGCCCCGCACGAGGGCCTCGTCCAGCATATCCGGGCCGATCCGCCCGGGCGCTACTCTGGGACCCATGGCCACCACTGTGAAGCTCGAGCGTCGCGCGCGCGTGCTCAACGGCATCCCGCGCAAACCCGACCTCAGCAAACCGCCGGCCATCCGACTGCTGAAGAACCCCTGGATCTGGGGGACCATCATTCTGGCCCTGGTCTCGTTCATCGGGCTGTGGGACATGTACGCGATGTTGCACCCTGACGTGGTCACCGAAGAGGGCATCATCCCCGGCATCCAGAACCAGTCGTTCATCCTGGCCGCGAAGTACGCCTGGCCGACCGCCGCGATCTACGTCGCGCTGTTCGTCCTGCTCGACCGGTTCCGCCGGCAGAACATCTGGATGTACCTCATGGCCTTCCTGTGGGGCGGGGTGATGTCGACCTGGTTCAGCATCTACGTCAACACCTGGATGGGCCAGATGCTGGGCGTCACCGGCAACGACCCCACCACCAGCTCCCGCTCGGCGATCTTCTCCGCGCCCTTCGTCGAGGAAGCCGCCAAGTGCACCTTCCTGTTCGCGCTCGCCATCCTGGCCCGCTACCGGATCGTCAGCACCCTGCAGGCGGTGAGCCTGGCCGGCATCAACGCCATCGGCTTCGCGTTCGTCGAGAACATCGTCTACTACTCCCGCGCCCACAACTACGCCACGCTGACCCCGCAGATCGCCGACCCCGAGGCCGCCATGGCCCAGCTGGTGTTGTTGCGCGGGGTCTACACCTCGTTCGGGCACCCGCTGTTCACCTGCCTGGCCGCGTTCGGCATCGTGGTCGGCCTGCGCCACCGCGCCAAGATCGTGCGCATCTGCGCCCCGCTGGCCGGGTTCGCGTTCGCGGCGCTCGGACACATGGCCTTCAACGGCATCGCCTCGATCACCACCGACGAACAGGCCCGGATGTACTGGTTCATCGGCCTGGGGCTGGTGGCGATGATCATCATCACCCTGATCGGCCACGCGATCACCGAGGGACGACGCATCCGCGCCCGCCTGACCGACTTCGTCCGGATGGGGTGGCTGGCCGACTCCGACCCGTTCATGTACTCGCGGACCCGCAGCCGGGTCGCCATGATCACGATCGCGCTGTTCCAGCCGCGCCGCCTGCCGGCCACCCTGAAGGTCATGCGGCACATGACCGAGCTGGCCTACCTGCGCGACGGGATGACCCGCGGGTTGATCGACGAGGCCGGCTACGAACGTTCCCGCGACCTGATCCAGGAGATCGAGGCGCTGCGCCCGGTCGCAGTCACCTCCAGCGCCCACGGCGAACGCATCATCTGGCCCAAGTTCAGCCTGCCCAAGCGTCTGCGCGCCGCCCTGCCGGCCCGGGTGCCCGCGCGCAGCAGCGCCCCCAACCCGCAGTGGGCCCCACCCAGCTGACCCGGCCCCGCCCCGGGTGGGAGCAGGCAACCCACAGCTGAGACAGGTCTGAACCACTCGCGCAGGATGCGGGCCAACCGGGCTCGTCCGTGCCATTGTGGAAGACGTGTCGACGAATGAACTGGTCACCTCGCTGACGGCGCTGCGCGAACAACTCGCCGCCGTGAGGTTGCCCCTGCCGCTGCCCGGCGCCGAAACCCAGCAGCGCACCGCCCGCGCCATGACCGAGCAGTTGGACGACTACGTCCTGCCCCGGCTGGCCAGCATCGACGCCCCACTGCTGTGCGTGGTCGGCGGTTCCACCGGGGCCGGGAAGTCCACCCTGGTCAACACGCTGGTCGGCGCCCGGGTCACCCAGCCCGGTGTCATCCGCCCGACCACCCGCAGCCCCGTCCTGGTGCACCACCCCGATGACGTGCGCTGGTTCGACGACGAACGCATCCTGCCCGGGCTGATCCGCTCCACCGTCTCCACCCAGGACGCCCGGTCCCTGCAGCTGGTCGCCGAACCGAGCCTGCCGAAGGGCCTGGCGCTGATCGACGCCCCCGACGTCGACTCGGTGGTCGAACAGAACCGTGCGCTGGCCGCCCAACTGCTGCAGGCCGCCGACCTGTGGCTGTTCGTCACCTCGGCAGCCCGCTACGCCGACGCCGTCCCGTGGGAGTACCTGCGCCGCGCCGTCGAACGACGCGCCGCGGTCGCGGTCGTCCTCAACCGGGTGCCGCCGGCCGCGATGGCCGAAGTGCCGCCGCACCTGGGCCAGATGATGACCGAGCGGGGCCTGGGCGACTCGGCCCTGTTCGCCGTC
Organism: Aestuariimicrobium sp. Y1814; assembly: GCF_050113895.1. NCBI lineage: Bacteria > Bacillati > Actinomycetota > Actinomycetes > Propionibacteriales > Propionibacteriaceae > Aestuariimicrobium > Aestuariimicrobium sp. Y1814. Next base: position 96,388 of record NZ_JBNJRW010000003.1, read on the forward strand.
CCCGAAACGGTCACCGACGAGAACGGCATGCTGCCCGACGCCGCCGTCTCACCGATCCGCACCTGGCTGGCTGACCTGGCCGCCGACCAGACCACCAAGGCCGCGGTGGTCATGCAGACCCTCGACGGGGCGATCGCGAACCTCGTCCACCAGGCGCCGGTGGTGGCGGCCGCGGCCGCCGAACAGGCCCAGGCACTCGACCAGATCCGCGAGGACGCGCTGGCCTCCTACGTCGAGGCCAGCCGGTCGGTGGCGGTGCAGACCGCCGACGGCAGCCTGCTGCGCGGTGAGGTGCTGGCCCGCTGGCACGAACTGATCGGCACCGGCGAGTTCATGCGCGCCGTCGAGCAGAAGATCAGCTGGCTTCGCGACCGGGTCTGGGGCGCCATCGTCGGCAAACCACCCGAGGTCGACAAGATGAAGGTCGCCGTCGAGAACGGGTTGGAGGCCCTGGTCCTGGAAGAGGGCAACGCCGCCGCCGAACGCGCCGAGGCCGCCTGGCGGGCCAACCCCGCAGGCCGGGCACTGCTCGAACGCCACCTCGCCGACGGCGGGGAGGACCTGGCCCGGGCCTCGTCCGCGTTCCCCGGCGCCGTCTCGCGGATGGTGCGCGACTGGCAGGGTGACGTCATCGAACTGGTCTCGAACGAGGGCATGTCGAAGCGCTCCCGGGCCAGGCTGCTGGCCTTCGGCGTCAACGGCGCAGGGGTCGCGTTGATGGTGCTGATCTTCGCGCAGACCGGTGGTCTGACCGGCGCCGAGATCGGTGTGGCCGGCGGCACCTCCGTGGTGGCGCAGCGGCTGCTCGAGGCCCTGATCGGTGATGACGCGGTCCGCTCACTGGCGACCAAGGCCAAGGCTGACCTCGACGCGCGGGTGCAGGCGGTGCTGGCCAACGAGTACGCCCGCTACGAGACGGTGCTGGAGCGGGCCATCACCCCCCACCAGAGCGAGCAGCTGCTGTCGGCGATCGGCCAGGTGCAGGCCGCCCGCGGCATCGACGAGCGGGCCCTGCCGGCCAGCCACACCCCGGAACTGGAAGCCCCGACCATGAACCAGCTGCCCGCCGGCACCGACCTGAGTGGCGCCGAACAGGTGGAGGCAGAACCGCTTCCTGGGCAGGCGCAGGCTGACCCGGTGCAGGCCGAACTGTGGCAGGGGGAGCGGTGAGCAAACAGCGGCCCCTCCCCGAACGGCTGACCGCGCTCAAGCAGGCCGCCCACCTGGCCCGCGGGCGCAGCGCGGACGAGGTCGTCGACCACGCCGAACAGGTCGCGGCCCGGGCCGACGGACGACTGGTGTTCAGCGGCGGGCACACCGTCGTCGCGCTGGCCGGGGCGACCGGGTCGGGCAAGTCATCGGCCTTCAACGCCATCACCGGCGCCGAGATAGCCGAACCGGGGGTGCGCCGGCCGACCACGTCGAAGGCGCTCGCCGCGACCTTCGGCCCGGCCCCCAGCTCGGAGCTGTTGGACTGGCTCGACGTGCCGCGGCGCCAAGTGGTCGCCGAGGTGCCCAAGGGCCTGGAGGGGCTGGTGCTGCTCGACCTGCCCGACCACGACTCCACCCAGACCCAGCACCGGGTCGAGGCCGACCGACTGGTCGAACTGGTCGACATGCTGGTGTGGGTCGTCGACCCGCAGAAGTACGCCGACGCCGCCCTGCACGACCACTACCTCAAACCCATGCGGCACCACGCTGCGACCATGCTGGTGCTGCTCAACCAGGTCGACACCCTGGCCCCGCAGCAGGCCGACGACCTGCTGGCCGACCTGAGGAGGCTGCTCGAGGCCGAAGGGCTGGGTGCCACCCGGGTGATCGGGGTCTCCGCCCTGACCGGGCAGGGATTCGACGAGGTGCGCCAGGTGCTCGCCAAGGTGGTCAAGGACAAATCGGCGGCCGCCAAGCGGCTCGGCCACGACGTCGCGGCCGCCGCCGAGCAGTTGGAGGCCTCGCTGGGCAAACCCGCCACCGAGGCAGTGGGGGCGGGCACCCGCAAGCAACTGGTCGCCTCGCTGTCGAAGGCGGCTGGCACCGACGTGGTCGCCGAGGCGACCCTGAACGCCACCCGCCGCCGCGGCTCGGTGATCACCGGCTGGCCGGCGCTGAGCTGGCTGGCGTCGCTGCGACCCGACCCGCTGCGCCGGTTGCGGCTGGGTGCGCTGCCGAAGGCGAACAAGAAGCAGGAACTGGAACCGGCCAAGGTGCAGCGCACCAACATCACCCGCGCCGAGGGTGCCCTGCAGGCGCGGGTCGACTCGGCGATCCGTGAGGTGTCCGATGAGGCGTCGGCGGGCCTGCCGCGGGGCTGGGCCGATGCGGTGCGGACGGCCTCACGCACCCACCAGACGGTGCTGGCCGATGACCTGGACCAGGCCGTGGCGACCACCGACCTGGGCATGGGCCGTGGCTTCGGCTACTGGCGGCTGATCCAGGTGATCCAGTGGGTCCTGATGGCCGCGGTGATCGTCGGACTGGGCTGGTTGCTGGCCGACTTCGTGCTGGCCTACTTCCAGTTGCCGCCGCTGCCGGCGCGTGAGTGGCGCGGGGTGCCGGTGCCCACCCTGCTCGTGTTCGGCGGGGTCGGTGCCGGTTTGCTGCTGGGGTTGGTCAGCCGGCTGCTGGTCGAGGTCACGGCCCGCGCCAAGGGTCGCAAGGCCCAGTCGGCGCTCGGACGAAGCATCTCGCGGGTGGCTGAGCAGAAGGTGATCGCCCCGGTCAACGCCGAGTTGGCCCGCCACCAGCAGGCGCGCGAGCAGGTCCGCCTCGCCGCCTGAGGCACTCGGGTGTTGTCCCGGGGCGGGGTGGTGTTGTCCGTCCGGGGCCTGGTGTTGTCGGTGGGAACACCGCCGGGCGTAACTGCTCATGGTCGAGGAGCAACCACGACTGGAGGAGAAACCATGGATGCACAGATCACCCTGTCGGGCAATGTCGGCACCGACGTCGAGTTCAGTTCCGGCGACGGCTGGAGCTATGCCCGTTTCCGCCTGGCCTGCACTCCCCGCCTGATCCGCAACAGTGAGTGGGTTGACGGCGACACCACCTGGCTCAACGTCCGCGCCCGCAATGCGACCGCGCTGAACGTCAAGGAGTCGATCAAGAAGGGTGACCCGGTCATCGTCACCGGCAAGCTGCGCACCCATGCCTGGAGCAATGCCGACGGTGAGAAGTTCGACCGGCTGGTGGTCGAGGCCAGCTCGCTGGGCCACGACCTGAGCCGCGGCACCAGCACCTTCACCCGCAACGAACGCGCGGACTCCGAGCGACCCGAAGTCGTGCTGGCCGCCAACCAGGAACAGGGGGACACCGACGCAGCCTGAGCGGGGGCCCTGAGCGGGGCAGCGAGGGGAACGCGGGCCGGGGCAGGTCGGCGCGGTAGCTGGCATACTTGGCCACGGTCCGCACACCCCTTGACTGAAGGAATGACTTTCTCGATGGCTGAGTACATCTACACCATGCACCAGGTCCGCAAGACGGTGGGTGAAAAGGTGATCCTCGACAACGTCACGTTGTCGTTCCTGCCCGGGGCCAAGATCGGCGTGGTCGGCCCCAACGGTGCCGGCAAGTCGACCCTGCTGAAGCTCATGGCCGGCCTCGACAAGCCCAACAACGGTGAGGCGCAGCTCGCGAAGGGTGCCACCGTCGGCATCCTGCTGCAGGAGCCGCCGCTCACCGAGGACAAGACCGTCTGGGAGAACGTCGAAGAGGCGGTCGCCGAGACCAAGCAGATGCTGAAGCGCTTCAACGAGATCTCCGAGAGCTTCGGCGACCCCGGCGCCGACTTCGACGCCCTGATGGACGAGATGGGCAAGCTGCAGACCGAGCTCGACGTGCGCAACGCGTGGGACGTCGACGCCCAGCTGGAGCAGGCGATGGAAGCCTTGCGCTGCCCGCCCGGCGACACCCCCGTCAATGTCCTCTCCGGTGGTGAGCGCCGGCGCGTCGCGCTGTGCAAGCTGCTGCTGCAGGCCCCCGACCTGCTGCTGCTCGACGAGCCCACCAACCACCTCGACGCCGAGTCGGTCAACTGGCTCGAAGGCCACCTGAAGACCTACCCCGGCGCCGTGCTGGCCGTCACCCACGACCGGTACTTCCTCGACAACGTCGCCTCCTGGATCTGCGAGGTCGACCGCGGTCGCCTGCACCCCTACGAGGGCAACTACTCCACCTACCTCGAGACCAAGCGCAAGCGCCTGCAGATCGAGGGCCAGAAGGACGCCAAGCGCGCCAAGATCTTGGAACGCGAACTCGAGTGGGTGCGCTCCAGCCCGAAGGCCCGCCAGGCCAAGAGCAAGGCCCGACTGGCCAAGTACGAGGAACTGGCGGCCGAGGCCGAACGCAACCGCAAGATCGACACCGCCGAGATCAACATCCCGGCCGGCCCGCGCCTGGGCTCCGACGTGCTGCAGGCTATCGATCTGAAGAAGGGCTTCGGCGACAGGGTGCTGATCGACGGGCTGTCGTTCACCCTGCCCCGCGCCGGCATCGTCGGCATCATCGGCCCCAACGGCGTCGGCAAGTCGACTCTGTTCAAGATGATCGTGGGGGAGGAGCAGCCCGACGACGGCCAGCTCAAGGTCGGCTCGACCGTCTCGTTCAGCTACGTCGACCAGAGCCGTTCGGGCCTGGACGCCGAGAAGAACGTGTGGGAGGTCGTCTCTGACGGGCTCGACTACATCAAGGTCGGCAACTTCGAGATGCCCTCACGGGCCTACGTCGCGAGCTTCGGCTTCAAGGGCCCCGACCAGCAGAAGAAGGCCGGTGTCCTCTCCGGTGGTGAACGCAACCGGCTCAACCTGGCGCTGACCCTGAAGATGGGCGGCAACGTGCTGCTGCTCGACGAGCCCACCAACGACCTGGACGTCGAGACCCTGTCGTCGCTGGAAGATGCGCTGCTCGAGTTCCCCGGCTGCGCCGTGGTGATCTCCCACGACCGGTGGTTCCTCGACCGCACCGCCACCCACATCCTCGCGTGGGAGGGTGACGACGAGTCCGAGGCCAAGTGGTTCTGGTTCGAGGGCAACTTCGAGGACTACGAGGCCAACAAGATCGACCGGCTGGGCGCTGAAGCCGCTCGTCCGCACGCCTCGAAGCACCGCCGCCTCACCCGCGATTGAGCCCTGCGGTGGGGGCGACCCGGTAGCGTGGAACTTGTGACTGTTCCCGCCGGCAACGCCCCCACCCCCGAGCCCACGCCCCAGGAGCCGGGCACCGACGAATTGCCCGAGATCAACTACGACGAGCAGTTCTTCGCTGCCCGGCCGAGTCGACTGCGGCCCCGTTCACTGCGCCGCCGCAACCCTGAAAACCCGCTGGTGCCGCCCTTCGAGGCGACCGGGTCGAACCCCGCCTACGTTGGGTGGCTCGAGGAACAGTCGATGCTGCACGACGCCGAGCAGATCTCGCGCCAGCTCGCTGGCAAGCACACCATGTGGGCCAACCCCTACGCCCATCCCGACCCGCGGGCCGCGCTCGCCCGCGCCTCGGTCTGGTATACCGCCTACCCGCTGTCGCACATCACCCGGCCGGGGGAGTCCTTCCTGGCCTCGATCGGGTCCACCGAGCTGTGGGAAGCCTTCGAGTCGATCGGCATCGACGCGATCCACACCGGGCCGGTCAAACTCGCCGGCGGCATCAAGGGCTGGGACCCCACTCCCAGCGTCGACGGCCACTTCGACCGCATCTCGATGGCCATCGACCCGCTGTTCGGCGCCGAGGACGAGTTCCGGGCGATGACCGAGACCGCGGCCAAGTTCGGCGGCACCGTCATCGACGACATCGTCCCCGGCCACACCGGCAAGGGCCCCGACTTCCGGCTCGCCGAGCTGAACTACCGCGACTACCCGGGCATCTTCCACATGATCGACATCCCCGAGGAGGCCTGGCACCTGCTGCCCGACGTCCCGGCCGGGCGTGACTCGATCAACCTCACCCCCGAGGTCGAGAAGGCCCTGGCCGACGAGGGCTACATCATCGGCGCGCTGCAGCGGGTCATCTTCTACGAGCCCGGCGTCAAGGAGACGAACTGGTCGGTCACCCCACCGATCCGCGACTACAAGGGGGTGCTGCGCCGCTGGGTCTACCTGCACTACTTCAAGGAGGGCCAGCCCACCATCAACTGGCTCGACCCCACCGTCGCCGGCATGCGGATGGTGATGGGCGATGCCCTGCACTCGCTGCTCGACCTCGGCTCGGGCGGCCTGCGGTTGGACGCCAACGGGTTCCTCGGGGTGGAACGCAGCGTGGATGCGCCGGCCTGGTCGGAGGGCCACCCGCTGTCGTTGGCCGCCAACCAGCTGATCGGCTCGCTGGTGCGCAAGGTCGGCGGGTTCACCTTCCAGGAGCTGAATCTGGCCATCGACGACATCCAGAAGACCGGGGCGGTCGGGCCCGACCTGTCGTATGACTTCATCACCCGCCCCGCAGCCCAGTTCGCCCTGACCACCGGCGACACCGAGTTCCTGCGGCTGGTGTTGCGCGAGGCGATGCAGATCGGCGTCGACCAGGCCTCCCTGGTGCACGCGCTGCAGAACCACGACGAACTGACCTATGAACTGGTCCACTTCGCCGCCGCCCACCGCGACGACCTCTACGAACTCGGTGGGGTGGAGTACACCGGCCACACGCTCACCGAGCACATCCAGTCGACGATGCGGGCCAAGCTCGCCGGCAAGGCCGCCCCCTACAACGCGGTGTTCACCACCAACGGCATCGCCAGCACCACCGCCTCGATCGTGGCCGCCAGCCTGGGCATCACCGACCTCGACCAGATCACCGACGCCACCGCGCGCAAGATCATGGCCGCCCACCTGCTGCTCAGCAAGTACAACGCCTGGCAGCCCGGGGTGTTCGCCCTGTCCGGCTGGGACCTGGTCGGTGCGCTGCCGCTGCCCCACGAACAGGTCGCCCACCTGACCAGCAGCGGCGACACCCGCTGGATCGAACGCGGCGCCTACGACGTGATGGGAGTCGCCCCCGAAGCGACGGCGTCCTCGTCCGGCCTGCCGCGGGCCCGCAGCCTGTATGGCCCGTTGTCGGAACAGCTCAAGAAGGACACGTCGTTCGCGAGCCGGCTGACCGAGGTCCTCAAAGTCCGCAAGCGTCACCGGCTCGACTCGGCCACCCTGGTCGATGTGCCCGAGGTGGGCCACAAGGCGCTGCTGGTGCTGGTCAACGAACTGGAGACCGGCACCATCCAGATCACCGCCCTCAACTTCGGCGCCGAAAAGCTGGAGGCCCGCATCCAGTCCGACCTGCTCCCGGCGGGCCGCGTGTTTGACCTGAGCACCCGCCGCAAGGTCGGCACGGTGGACGACCTGCAGGGCTTCAACCTGGAACTGCCCGCCTTTGCCGGTTTCGCGCTGGTGATCCGCGACTGAGGCCTGGCGCGGGGCCGTGCGGCTCAGCCCAGGTGGGTGGCGAGCAGCTGCGCCAGTGACATCGAGTCGCGGCGCTCGAGGTCGCTGACCTGCTTGCGGCAGCTGAACCCGTCAGCCAGCACGATGGCGTCGGGGTTGGCCCGCAGCGTGGGCAGCAGCGAGGTCTCCGCGACCGCCACCGACGTCTCGTAATGGCCGATCTCGACACCCCAGTTGCCCGCCAGCCCGCAGCAACCACCCAGCGTGATCACCTCGGCGCCGGTGGCCTCCAACACCTTGGCGTCCGCCGCCCAGCCCAGGACCGACGCGTGGTGGCAGTGCGGCTGGGCGACGATGGTGTGGCCACTCAGGTCGGGGGCCACCCAGTCGTCGTGGCGGCCGATCAGCTCGGCCAGGGTCAGGATCGCCCCGGCCACACTCGCCACGCGGGCATCGTCGGGCAGCAGTTCAGGGGCGTCGCTGCGCCACACCGCCATGCACGAGGGCTCCATCCCGATGATCGGCACCCCCGACTCGGCGATCGGGGCCAGCACGTCGAGGGCACGGCGCAGCTGGGCGCGGGCGCCGTCGAGTTGGCCGGTGGTGATCCAGGTCAGGCCGCAGCAGGCGTCCTCCTGCAGCACCCGCGGCGCGTAGCCGAGCGACTCCAGCACCTGCACCAGGCTCGCCAGCTGCTGGCCGACGAAGGCGTCGACGAACGAGTCCACCCAGATCACCACCTCCGGGCGACCCGGCTGGGCGAGGGTGCGGGCGAACTGCCGGCGCGCGCCTCGTCCGCTGCGGAAGGTGGGCAGCGGACGACGCTGGTCGACCCCGGCCACCCACTTGGCGGCATGGGACAGCCCCGGGGTCTTCAGGGCCAGGTTGGCCAGGGCCCCGAGCCCGGGCAGGCGGCCCATCAGCCGGCCCCAGCGCGGCAGCCAGCCCATCGAGTAGTGCGCGCGGGGGCGCACCCGGCCCCGGTAAGACTCGTGCAGCACCCTCGACTTGTAGGCGGCCATGTCGATGCCGGTGGGGCAGTCGCGGGCACAGCCCTTGCAGCTCAGGCACAGGTCGAGCGCCTCGTGCACCTCGGGGGAGCGCCACGACTGGGAGATCAGCGACCCGTTGACCATCTCCTGCAGAATGCGGCTGCGGCCGCGGGTGGAGTCCTTCTCGTTGCGGGTCGCCTGGAATGAGGGGCACATGACCTGCCCGCCCGCCATGCCGTCGGCCAGGCACTTGCCCACCCCCGAACACTGGTGGACGGCCTCGACGAACTCGGGGTGGCTGGTGCGCAGCGGTGAGGTGACCGTCGCCGAGACCCGCACGTCGGCCGCGACCGGGCGGGGGTCGACCAGCACTCCCGGGTTGAGCAGGTTGTCGGGGTCGAAGATCGTCTTGACCTGCCCGAACAGGTCGATCACCTGCGGGCTGAACATGCGCGGCAGCAGGGCCGAGCGGGCTCGTCCGTCACCGTGTTCACCCGACATCGACCCGCCCAGCGAGGCGACCAGGTCGGCGGCCTCCTCAACGAAGCGGCGGTAGGCACCGTCGCCGCCGCCGCGGTCGAACGGGAAGTCGATGCGGCAGTGCACGCAGCCGTCACCGAAGTGGCCGTAGGGCAGCCCGTGCAGCCCGTGGCGTTCCAGCAGTTCGTCGAAGCGGCGCAGATAGGTGCCCAGGTGCTCCACCGGCACCGAGGCGTCCTCCCAACCGGGGAAGGCCGGCCGGTCGAGGCTGACCCCGGCCAGCCCGGCGCCGTCGGAACGGATCCGCCACAGGGCCTTCACGGTGGCCGGGTCGTCGACCAGCCAGGCCTCCAGGGCGCCGGCCGCAGCGACCATCGCCTCGGCTCGTCCGCGCACCTCGGCGGCATCGTCACCGACGAGCTCGACGAACACCCAGCCGTCACCGGCCGGCAGCGGCGGCACCGAATCGGCGCCCTTGGACCGGACGACGACGTCGACGATGCGCCGGTCCATGCCCTCGGCGGCGGTCGGCTTGAAGGTGGCGACCGTGGGCATGGCGTCGGCGGCCTCGGCCATCGAGGCGTAGCCCAGGGCGACCATCTGCTTGACCGGGGCGTCGGCGACCAGCCGGACGACGGCCTTGGTGATGATGCCCAGGGTGCCCTCGGAGCTGGCCATGAACCGGGCCAGGTCGAACTTCTTCTCCGGCAGCAGCCAGGTCATGGCGTAGCCAGAACCCATCCGTGAGAAGGTGCCCAGTTCGGTGCGGATGGTGCCCAGGTTGGCGGCAACCAGGTCCTTCAGCGGGTTCAGCGACGTGGGTACGCTCGCCTCGGTCCCGGGACCCTCACCGGTCACGGGGGATTCAGCGTGGGGGGAGCGCAGCGTCAGCAGCTCACCGGTGCCGGTCAGCACCTCGAGCTCGACGATGTTGTCACTGGTACGGCCGTAGCCCATCGCCCGCGGCCCGCAGGCGTCGTTGGCGATCATGCCGCCGATGGTGCAGCGCGACGACGACGACGGGTCGGGGCCGAACCGCAGCCCGTGCGGCGCGACGGCGCGCTGCAGCACGTCCTGGACGACGCCGGGTTCGACGGTGGCCGTGCGCGCCACGGGGTCGATGTCGAGAATGCGGTTCAGGTGGCGGGAGACGTCGATGACCAGCCCGGTGCCGATGGCATTGCCGCCGCAACTGGTGCCCGCCCCGCGCATGGTGACCGGCGTGCCAGCGGCCAGGGCTGCCCGGGCCAGGTCGACCAGTTCGTCGCGGGTGCGGGGGAAGGCCACCCCTTCGGGGACGACCCGGTAGATCGAGGCATCCGAGGAGTAGAGGCCCCGGGTGAGGGACGAACGGTCGATGTGTTGTCCGGCCAGATCGGGTTCACGGGTCTTGTCTTGCACGCTCACCCGGTGATTCTCTCACGGGCCCCCGGCCGGTCTACGGTTCGGTCGGGTGTGCGGCCAGGACGGCCTGCATGGCACGTCCGAGGGCCGCGAAATCATCGGGGTCCACCACGTCGACGAAGACGTCGCGCACCGAGGCGACGTGGGTGGGGGCGACGCTGACCAGCAGGTCGAAACCGGCATCGGTGAGCCGGGCGAGCACCCCGCGGCCGTCGTCGCTGGCGGGTCGACGTTGGACCAGCCCGTCGGCCTCCATCCGCGACACCGCATGGGTGAGCCGGGAACGCGACTGGTGGACGCCGTCGGCGAGCACCGACATGCGGACCTCGCGGTCGGGCGCCTCGGACAGGGTGACCAGAATCTCGTAGTCACCCAGGCCGAGCCCGTGGGGGCGCAGCACCCGATCGAGGTAATCGTTGATGCGGGCGCCGCCGAGCAGCCACGCACGCCAGGTGCGCTGCTGGTCATGGGTCAGCCACAGGTCATCGTTGACGGGCTTGGCGGCGGGATCAGGGGACATGCCGTCAGACTATCGAGCCGAATGCCGGTCACAGGGTCCCGGGTCGTCCATTTTTCATCCGGTTGGCGTAGCCTGACCTGCGTGAACGACACTCGCTGGCTTGAGCAGTCCGGTCTCGACATCCGCAGCCGGGGTGACATCTTCACCGTCGACCTGCCGGTGCGCTGGGGCGACATGGACGCCCAGGGCCACGTCAACAACGGGGTCTACTTCGACTACCTGCAGGACGCCCGCATCGACTTCCTGGTCGAGGGCGGGGCGACCGACATGATGAGCGGGGTGGTCGCGGTCTCGCACACCATCGAGTACAAGGCGCCGATCACCTATTCCGAGCAGCCCGCGCACGTGCAGATGATCGTGCTCCAACGGGGTGCGGCCCGGTTCCGGGTGGGGTACCTGATCATGCACGACGGGGTGCTGTGTGCTCTGGCCGCCTCGACGCTGACCCCCTTCGACATGGACGCCCAGCGGCCCCGCCGGCTCACCCCGGACGAGGTTGACCTGCTCGACCGGCACCGGTGGCGGGTCGAGCGTCCCTTCCCACCGCTGCCGAAGCCGGCGCTGGAGGGCCGCGGCTTCCACTCGAGGCCGCTCACCCGCTGGTCGGACGTCGACAAGTTCAATCATGTCAACAACGTGCGGATGCTCGACTTCTTCCAGGAGGGCCGCATCGAGATGACCACCGCCGCCGACCCACTGGCCGCGCGGATCGGGACCGCCGGTTCGGACGAGGGCCGCTCGTTGTGGCTGGTGGCCCGCCAGGATGTCGACTACGTCCACCAGATGGCCTTCCGGCGCCACCCCTATGACATGTACACCGCCGTCACCCGCATCGGCCGCTCGTCACTGACCCTGGCCGCCGAGATCGTCGACCCCAGTGATGGCACGGTGATCAGCCGGGCGCAGCACGTGATGGTGCGCGCCGACGCCGAGGGCCGTCCCTGCCCGATCGAGGACGGGATGCGGGCAGGGCTGGCCCATTACCTGGTCGACTGAACCCTCAGCTGGTGCGCAGCCAGGCGGCGGCGTCGCCGGGCAGCAGCCCATCGTCCAGCGCTTGGCTGGCGATGATGACCTCGCCCTCGAGCGGCACCGGCTCGTCCCCGAAGTTCACCACGCAGCGGAAGCCCGGGTCACGGGTGAACGAGATGACCTCGCGGCTGGTGTCGTCCCACGTGATGCTGCCCGCACCCAGCGCCGGGTTGGCGCGGCGTTCGGCCAGCAGTGAGCGGTACAGCTCCAGCATGGAACCGGCCACCCCGGTCTGCGCCTCGACGCTCAGGTCGGCCCAGTGGGCCGGCATCGGCAGCCACGGCTCGGCGTCAGCGCTGAACCCGAACGGGGACGCCGAACCCGCCCAGGGGATCGGGACCCGGCAGCCGTCGCGACCGCGTTCAGTGTGGTTCGAGCGCTTCCAGATCGGGTCCTGCAGCTTGTCCTCGGGCAGGTCCTCGACCTCCTCGAGGCCCAGTTCCTCACCCTGGTAGACGTAGGCGCCGCCGGGAAGCGCCAGCATCAGCAGCGCGGCGGCGCGGGCGCGGCGTCGACCGAGGTCGTTGCGGGTGGGGGAGGCAGCCATGGCCCGGGCCCAGTGCAGGTCGTCCTTCCCGGGGGCGGTGAAGTCGAGGCCGGACGGGTCCTTGCCCAGCCGGGTGACCGAACGGAAGTTGTCGTGATTGTTCATCACCCAGGTCGCTGGTGCGCCGACCTCTTCGTGTTCGGCGATGGACTGTTCGATGACCAGGCGCAGGCTGTCGGCACTCCAGGCGCTCTCGAGGAACTCGAAGTTGAACGAACTGTGCAGCCGGCCCTCGGCGACGTAGTGGATGCGACGGTCCCCGGGCAGGTAGGCCTCGGAGACGAACACGCGGGGGCCCAGTTCGGAGTCGGTGTACTCGTCGGCGACCGCGCGCCAGTGCCGCTGGTGGTCGGCCATCGCCGGACGGTCCCAGATCGGTGAGCCCTCGAACTTCTCCAGGGTGCCCAGCCCGGTGACGGGGTCGACGGGCAGGTCGGGGAAGGCCTGGTCCTTGAACAGTGAATCGGCCACATCGATGCGGAAGCCGTCGATGCCGCGGTCGAACCAGAACCGCAGCACGTCGTCGAAGAACTCAGTGACACCCGGGTGCTCCCAGTCCCAGTCGGGCTGCTCGGGGGCGAACAGGTGGCAGTACCACTGGCCAGGGGTGCCGTCGGGTTCGGTGATGCGGGTCCAGGCCGGGCCACCGAAGTGGGCGCCCCAGTTGGTGGGCGGCTCGTCGCCGTTGGGCCCGCGGCCGTCGCGGAAGATGAACAGGTCACGTTCCGGGGAGCCGGGCCCACCAGCCACGGCGGCCTGGAACAGCGGGTGGTCGTGGGAGCAGTGGTTGGGCACCAGGTCGATGATCACCCGGATGCCGAGCTGGTGGGCGCGCTCGACGAACTCGTCGGCGTCGGCGAGGGTGCCGAACTCGGGCTTGATGTCGCAGTAGTCGGCCACGTCGTAGCCGCCGTCGTGCAGCGGGGACGGGTACCACGGCGAGACCCAGACGGCGTCGACGCCGAGGTCGACCAGGTGGTCGAGGTGGTTGATCATGCCGCGGATGTCACCGGTGCCGTCATTGTCGGCGTCGGCGAAGCTGCGGGGGTAGATCTGGTAGACGACGGCGCTGCGCCACCACGAGTGGTCGCTGAAGGTTGGGTTCACAGACGTGATTCTAGGACACCGCACTGAAGAAGGAGCCGTGGCCACGGGCAGACTTCTCGTCCCGTGGCCACGGCCGGTGTGTTGTGGGGTTTGCCCCGTCGACTCAGTGGGTGTCGACGGCCTCGACCTCGGAACGGTCGCCCGACCACAGGGTGTGGAAGGTGCCCTCGGCGTCGATGCGGCGGTAGGTGTGCGACCCGAAGAAGTCACGCAGGCCCTGGGTGAGGGCGGCGTTCAGGCGCGGGGCGCGCACCATGTCGTAGTACGACAGCGCCGAGGCGAAGCCGGGGATCGGCACACCGGCCTCGGTGGCGCGGACGACCACGCGGCGCCAGGCGTCCTGGGAGTCGGCCAGCCCGGCCTTGATGGAGGGGGCCTCCAGCAGGGTGACCAGGTTGGCGGCGGCGTACTCGTTGGCGATGCGGTCGAGCAGCTTGGCGCGGATGATGCAGCCGGCACGCCAGATCCGGGCGACGGCAGCCACGTCGATGTCCCAGCCGTACTCCTCGGCGGCGACCTTGATCTCGTGCAGGCCCTGGGCGTAGGCGATCACCTTCGAGGCCCACAGCGCCTGGCGGATGTCATCGACGAACGCGTCGCGGTCCTCGGCCTGCAGGGTCCGGTCGGGGCCCTCGAGGGCGGCCTGACCGGCGGCACGCAGTTCGGCGTGGGACGACACGGCGCGCGCGAACACCGACTCGGCGATCGACGCGGCGGGCACACCGAGGTTGAGGGCTTCCTGGACGGTCCAGGTGCCGGTGCCCTTCATGCCGGCGGCGTCGGTGATCACGTCGACCAGCGGCTGGCCGGTCCTGGCGTCGACCTGGGCGAGCACCTCGGCGGTGATCTCGATCAGGTAGGAGTCGAGGTCACCGGTGTTCCAGGTCTTGAAGATCTCGGCCGACTCGGCGGCGCTGAAACCGGCACCCTTGAGCTGTTCGTAGGCCTCACCGATGAACTGCATGTCGGCGTACTCGATGCCGTTGTGCACCATCTTCACGAAGTGGCCGGCGCCGTCGGTGCCGATGTAGGTGCAGCAGGGCTCACCGTCGACCTTGGCGGAGATGTCCTCGAGCATCTCGCCGACGTACTGGTAGCTGTGCGGGGAGCCGCCGGGCATGATCGAGGGGCCCTCGAGGGCGCCGGTCTCACCACCGGAAATTCCGGCCCCGACGAAGTGCAGGTCGTGGGCGCGCAGCTTCTCCTCACGGCGGCGGGTGTCCTGGAAGAAGGCGTTGCCGCCGTCGACCACGATGTCGCCGGGGGCCAGGAGCGGGATGAGCTGGTCGATGACGGCGTCGGTGCCCTTGCCGGCCTTGACCATGATGATGATGCGCCGCGGCGACTCGAGGGTGTTGACGAAGTCTTCCAGTGATTCCGAGGCGATGAAGTTGGCCTCCGCATGCTCCTCGAGCACGGTCTCGGTCTTGGCCCAGGTGCGGTTGTAGATCGCGGTGCGGTAGCCGTGGTTGGCGAAGTTGCGGGCCAGGTTGGAGCCCATCACGGCCATGCCGATCACGCCGATCTGTGCCGAACCGGTACGGTCAGCAGAGGTCTGCTCGCTCATCTATTACTCCTTGAAGAGGGTGGGTGGTCGCAACGTGCGGCCCGGGTGCGAGTTCCATCCTGCCCCAGTCGCTCGTCCGGTGGGAGGGCTTGCCACCTGTTGCACGTCGAGGCAGTGCAACTGACGGCAAACGGGCGCGGGTGGCGGCGCTACGGTGTGAGACTTGCTGCATCAGACTTCAGCACACCGCCAAGCATCGTTGACAGCATCGTTGACAGAGGAGAACAACATGGAACTGCGTACTGACGCCAAGTGGTCGATGGTCGTGGCGACCTCGATGGGCATCCGGATCACCCCCGAGAACTTCCAGCAGGTGCAGACCTCGGACCGTTACTTCATGCACGCCACCTCTGCCGAGTCGAACGTCGCCTCGGTCTCGTCCCACCTCGGGCTGCCGGTCAAGGTGCTCACCAACTTCGTGGAGGGCAGCCCCATCTCGGCGTTCATCAAGGCCGACCTGCGCAAGCGTGGCATGAGCTATGAGGGCCCCGACCTGCCGCAGGGTGATGCCTGGGGTTACCGCCACCAGTTCAACATCGCCGACTCCGGCTACGGCCTGCGTGGGCCGCGTGTGTGGAATGACCGCGCCGGTGAGGTCGGCCTGGCGCTGGATGCCAACAACTTCGACCTCGACAACCTGTTCGTCGAAGAGGGTGTGAAGGTGCTGCACCTGTCGGGCCTGGTGGCAGCGCTGTCGCCCGAGACCAGCCGGTTCTGCCTCGAGGTGGCCCGCATCGCCAAGGCCAACGGCACCGTGATCGCCTTCGATCTGAACCACCGGGCGTCGTTCTGGAAGGGCCGCGAAGAGGAACTGCGTGCCGCCTTCCACGAGATCGCCTCGGTCACCGACGTGCTGATCGGCAACGAGGAGGACTTCCAGCTGGCGCTGGGCATCCAGGGTCCGGAGGCCGGCGGTGCCGAGATCTCGAACAAGATCGATGGCTTCAAGGACATGATTGGCCGGATCACCGAGGCCTACCCGCAGGCCTCGTTCATCGCCAACACCCTGCGTGAGGTCGAGACCGTGAACCGGCACCTGTGGGGTGCGATCGTGTGGTCGGCCGGCGAGTTCCAGGTGGCCGAGCCCCGCGAGATCGGCGTGCTCGACCGCGTCGGTGGCGGCGACGGCTTCGTCGGTGGGCTGCTGTACGGCATCATCCAGGGCTGGGAGCCCGAGAAGTGCATGCAGTTCGGCTGGGCGACCGGTGCCCTGGCGGCAACCTCGCTGACCGACTACGGCGCACCTGCCGATGAGGACCAGGTCTGGAGCATCTGGCAGGGCAACGCCCGCGTCAAGCGCTGAGGTACCCCGCTGTTTCGTGGCCCGTCCGCCGAGTTCGTCTCGGTGGACGGGCCATCTGGCTAGAGGGCCAGATCACCCAGAAGATCCTCGATGATCTCCTCTTCGTAGCGCTCGAAGCCGCGGGGCATCCGCCAGGGCTGCGCGCCGGGCAGGCGCAGCAGGCGTTCGACGATCTGCCAGCCCACCCGGTCACCGTCGGCGCGGATTCGCAGACGGGTCTGCGGTGCGATCCCCTGCAACAACGTGGTGGTGGCCAAGTCTGGGTTGCCGAAGGTGCAGACCAAGGGTCTGCTCGCCGCGCCGAAGCGATCGGCGGCGGCTTCCACGATGGCCGGGTTCTCACACACGAAGACCTCCTCGATGCCGTCCGCCAAGCGGAAGGGCTGGCGTAGCGCTCGCAAGGTCAGCCACACCGGTTCGCCGCGGATCTCGGCCAGCCGTGCCGCTGACCCGTCACCGGTCAGCGGCAGGTTGAGGACGAGGGCGCGCGCCGAGACGCCGTCACAGATGACCCCGCCAGATTCCCAGGCTGCATGCCATGCCGTCGCATCCCCGACGGGATCGGTGTAGGGCTCGTCCTCGGTGGTGGCCCGCCCGCGCAGGAACCTGGCGACGGCCCTGCCCAGGCCGGCGTCCCGGTCCAGGGCATGCGCATCCCCGAACAGCGACGCCGCCAACACGGCCAGGTGCACAGGCTGGGACCTTGTTCGAGCGAGACCGTCGAGATGCTGCACGACGCGAGTGATGTCGGCGGCCCGCACGGACCAGAATGCCGCCCCCACCAGACAGCGCTGCAGCACCGCGGGATCGACGGCGCCCGCACCCAGCGCACCCAGCGTCGCCAGCCCTTCGTCCCGGTCGGTCTGGCGCGTTGTCACCTGCTGTGCACGCTCGGAACGCAGGTCGCGCAGCGGTCCCGATACCTGAGTGAGCAGCGCCTCCAACGTGGTGCCGTGCTCGGCGAGTGAGTGTCGGAGGCGGGCGATCGGGACCGGCTCACCGGACCCCGCCCACGCCGCATCGAGCATCCGGCCCACCTCTGAACGTTCAGATGGCGTGAACTCGAGATCGAGCTTGGCCCGCGGCCCGAGACGCCCGGCCTCCAGCTTGGTCCGCGCCGTCGCCAGCAGTTTCGACGGACCTGGCAACCGGGCCCAGTCGACGATGAACGCAGGGACGTTCACAGCAACGAGTCCTGCCCGGGTGCCGGCTCGGTGGGGGCAACATCCAGCCAGGACAGTGGTAGATCGATCAGGTCCAGTGAGCCACCGGCCCAGAGTTCCAGGGTGAGATCGGCTCCCGGCAGTGGTGCAGGTGCCCGCACCACCTGGTAGATGGCCGCGGCCGGCACCACCTCGACGTTGACCAGGCGGCCGGGGCCGGCGAGGAGCACGTCGAGATCGAACTGCCGCAGGAGGTCCATCACCATGGAGCGGTTCGCGACGTCGAGTCCGTCGAACGCCTCGTCGAGCCAGATGGGGCGGGGTGCCCCGGGCATGTCGCGGTAGAGGGCCGCCAGCGTCGCAACGAGGGGCAGCATCAACATGACGGCCCGCGCACCGCCAGACATCTCGGCGAAGCTGCGTGTCGTGAGCGGATTCCAGCTGCCGCCGGAACCGATGCGCCGTTCGAGGGTCACCTCGTACCAGTCTCGGTAGTCGAGCTGCTGTGCGAGGGCGTCGTGCCAGTCAGCCTGGCCCCGGTCTGCCGCGAGCCGTTTGGCCTCGTCGACGCGATCACGCAGGAACCCTCGGACCTGCTCCTGGACGTGCGGGTCCTGCAGCGCGGCCCCGGACACGGCGTCGAGCACGGCGCGGTTCTGGTCTGGATTCAGTCGGATCCGCATGGCGGTGCCGCTGGTGGTGGTCGCGTGTTCGCCCAACACCTTGTTGATCTCACGGATGAGATTCTGAGCGGTCCCGATGCGGTCGCGCATGTGTTCGAGGAATGCCGAGCCCAGCAGTTCGTCGAGCGTCGCCTGGACGCGCGCGTCGTAGGCGCGTTGGAGGGTGGACACCGTGACCGCGAGGTCTTCCACCGCCTCCCGCAGCGGCAACGTCCGGCCGTTGGTGTCCACGGTCACGTCGATCCGGATCAGGTCATCGACGGGCTCCAGCTTCAGCGAGCGCCCACCCTGCTCCAGTTCGCTGTTCACGTCGCGGGAACTGTTCTCGAGGGTGGACCGCAGCCGTTGCAGAACCTCGGCGTTGGCGCGCGCGTCCCCTTCCTGCCAGCGTCGAGGGCCGATGGCGCGCCGTACCTCGGCCACCTGCGCCCGGACGTTCTCGATCGTCGACGATGCTGGTTCAGGGAGCTGGAGGTCCAGTTCCAGCAGGAATCCGCGATCCACCAGCGACCTGAACTGCCGGAAGGCCTCATCGCGCTCACGGGTGACCACTTCGCGTTCCGACTGGGTGCTCTCCAACTTGGTGCGTGCCGCGCCGAGACGCTCCCGGAGATCGCTGCGTTGGTTCTCGAGCTGCTTGTGGAGCGCAGCGGCCTGGCCGGCCTCCATCCGCAACTCCTCCAGCCGATCCAGAATCGCGGCGTCGTCGGCACCGCTCATGGCGCGCACTGCGGCCGCACGGGCTCGGCTGACGGTGAGGTCTCGCTCGGCCTGACGGTCGGCGTCGACCAGGTCCTCGTACTCCCGCTGCCTGGTGGCCAGCTGGGCGCCAGTTCGATGGGCGACCGCGCGGGCGTCGTAGAGGGCTTCGCGTGCGTACCGAAGCTGGTCCAGTCGTCGCACCACGGCGTGGAGGGCTTCTCGGACCTCGTCGAGCGCATCGGCGGTGTGGGGCAGGGCAGCGTCGTTCGTGAACCGCAGGAGCTCGGCGCGCCGGCTGTCGGCGGTGGCGCGGGCTGTCCTCGCGGTCTGGGCGGCGGTGGCGGCTTGCGTGCTGCGTGCGTCCGCCTGCTGTTCACGATCGACGGCAGTGTGGATGCCCTGGCGCAGTTGCGTATCCGAGGGGGCCCGTCCGAACGCATCCGTAAGGGAACCCAATGACGCGCGGGCCGCCACGGCCAGGGAGTGCTGTTGGGCCGCGACGGCCTCGTCCGCTTGTAGTTGGGTGGTGAGAGCTTCGAGCCGACGGCGTCGTTGTGCCTCGCGCGCGGCCTCACCGAGCCATTCGGCTGCCTCATGGGCAGGTGCCGCGGTACCGGTCAGTGCGGATGAGCGCCACCGCCCGTCCGTGGCGACGGCGAGCCCGCCGTCGGGCAACGGTGTGCCGTCACCCAGGAGGGCCACACCGTCCAGCACCGCCTGCGCGACCGCGGCAAGTGGACCGGCGCTCTCGGCGACGGTCAGCGCGGAGCCCAGGTTCTGTCCGCCGACGACGGCCCCGGGTGCCACCGCGAAAGTGTCGAGGCCCACCAGACCCTCGGGTGAAACCCACGCATCCAGCAGTCCGGACGCCGCCAGCGCGGCTTCGATGTGGGCGAGGTGGTCGTCCGGCAGGGCGGGCACCGGGTTGAGCAACTGCCACAGCGGTGAGCCGTCGACGCCGTCGCGGCTGCGTCGTCGCCACAGGACGGGCTCGGCGGGTGGCACGATCCCAGCACCCTCGAGGCTCGCGATCTCGACCCGCAGGTGGTCAGCCCGGTCACGGGCGGCCTCCTCAGCCGCTTCCGCGAGGCGGCGTTCGTCGTCGAGGGTGGTGCGGCGGGGTTCGTACCAGTCTTCCCGGATGGCATCCTTCAGCGTCGGGGCGTCGAGATCGGTGACTGCTCGCGGCAGTCCGTCGACCCAAGGACGGTGGTCTGGCGCGGCTGCCAGGTCCCTCGTCCACGTGGTGACCGCGTCGATGAGCGATTCTCGCTGCGCCTGGGCTTCGAGCCACGCTGCTTCAGCATCGGCGACGGCGCCTTCCGCCACACCCTGCAGCGTTGCTGCCGTTTCTTCCGCCTGGGTGGCCTGGGTGTTGGCTTCGGTGTTGGCCCGGACGAGTTTGGCCGCCTGATCGACAGCGCGCCGGCGCTCGGTGATCCGTTGCCGCAGCCGATCCGCATCGAGCTCTGCCTCCGGGGTCGGCAGTCCCGCCAGACCAGCGTCTCGCCGCGTGTAGTCCTGGGCCTCACCGGTGCGCTGCTCCTGTTCCGCGACGGCGCGCTGCTGCTCCTCGTGGTCGGCGGCGGTCGTCGCTCTGGCCTCCGTGGCCCGCTGCAGGTCCTTGGCGGCGCGCTGGCGCACCTGTTCCGCCGACGTGACGGCCTCTTCGGCGCGATGTAGCTCCTGGATCCGACCCTGGGCCTCCTTGAAGGCGGCTGATGTGCGCAACTCATCGGCGGCCGCAGCCGCGGACTCGGACCTCAGCTGTGCCTCGTCGGAGCGACGGTGCAGCTCGGCATTCGTTGCCTCGGCCTCGCGCAACACCTCCTGGGCGGCGTCCTCGTCGCGGCGCACCCTGTCAAACTTCGTGCGCCGGTCGGCGGCCTCGTCCGCGGCGATGCGCAGCTTCGCCTGCAGCCAGGGCTGCCACGCGTCTGAGGTGAACTTGGCGACGATATCGGCGGCGTCCTGCGTGCGCTTGAGGTCGTGGCGGATCTGGTCCAACTGGTCCCAGCCCTGCGCCAACTGCTCGATCTCGCTGCGGCGCAGTTCGGGCAGGGACGAGCGCAGGTGATCCGTGACGAATCGGACGTCCAACTGCGCGCCGAGCTTCGGGGTGCGGGTCACCTTCAGGATCTTCCCGACGATCTCGAGCCTGTCGACGGTGCTGGCCAGCAGCCTGTCGGCGACATCCGCCTTGTAGGCCTGGGCCGATCCGTGCTGCGTGAAGCCGGGGGCATCGATGTTCTTCGGGGACAAGATCTCGCGGCCGATCGCGAGCCGGAGCGCCTCGCGCACCCGGCTGCCCTCTGCGGTGCACCATTCGAGGTTCACGCGTGGTGTGGCGCCACGCGCGGACGCGTACAGCAGTGTCGTGAAGAACTGGGGGCCGTCATCAGTGACCCGTCCGTACTCCACCCAGAGCCAGCCATGGAAGTGGGAGCCGCTGGCGTCGCGACGGTCACCGTCGGTACCGGTTGGCCGCACGTAGTAGGAGAACTGCTTGCCGGAGCGGCCGAGGGTGTCGATCTTGTCACTGGACGTGTCCGCGAGCCAGGGGATCAGCGTCGTCAGCGCCATGAGCGAGGACTTGCCGGTCTCGTTGCGTCCCATGAGCTGTGCCCAGCCGCCTGCGTACCAGTACTCGGCCGCCTCGAACTCCCAGAGGTTCACCACCCCGGCGCGGAGCGGCTGCCAGCGCTCGCGGCCGGGCTGGGGGAGTCCACCCGTGGATGCGGCCTCGCGCCAGGCCTTGAGCTCGTCGTTGGTTCTCATGTCTCCTCCGGGAACAACGCTTCTGCGGGGATGTCGGGCGGTCGGAGTTCGGCGTCACGGAATCGGCCGGCCGATGGCGTCAGTTCCCAGGCGCCGTCGGGCAGGATCCGGAGCAGGCCCAGATCGCTCAGCCGTTCCTGTGCCGTGGCCAGCACCGCAGTGGGGGAGTCGCGAAGTTCCTTGGTGAGGTTGGCGGAGTTCTCGCGGTGGACCTCGGTGGCCAGGGTGAGGACGATGTCATGGGGGCATCGCCGATGCGTGCCGGCGGTGACACGGGCGACGTCGTCGAGGAGCCGCAGCGAAACCCAATCGGCGGCGGTGGCCGACGGGAAGTCGATCTGGATGGGTGCGGGCAGATCCCTGTCCGGCGGCAGGATGAGAAGCATCGCGTCTGAGCGGAACTCCACCTGACCCCCGGTCATCTCTTCGGCGAGGGAGGTCAGCCGTGAGCGTTGGTTCATGAGGTAGTTCTGCTCGGACTCGGTCAGTTCACCGAACAGGATCGCCTGGGTCTCGATGAGCTGTCGCAGGAGGCGCACGCCGCGGGTGTCGTCCTCGGAGGTGGCGTGGTTGAGGGCGAGGGCCACGTCGCCGGTGTCGATGAGCAGAGTGAGGGCGTCGCGGTGCAGTACGTAGCCCGCGCCGATGCCTTCGCCCCTGCGTTCCCACCCTTCCAGGAACTGGTCCTCGGTGCGCTGCTCGAGCACCCCGTAGGTGATGAGCCGACCGATGGCGCGGACGAGTTCGCGACGGTGGGTGCGCAGGTTGGGGTCATAGGGCCAGCGGCCGAGGCCGACGGTGCTGAGGTGCACCAGGTCGGAAAGGTCCTGCAGGGTAATGCTTTCCTCGCGGTGATCGTCGAGGCAGGCAGCGGCATAGAGCACCAGCAACAACTCCGAGCGCGACGGTGGGGAGCCGATCGGGACGGAGACGGTGCCGTCGATCGGCATGCGGCGCAGCCGGTAACACTGGTCGATGCGGGCCAGCCGGTAGCCGAGGCGGGCCGACCACGTCGCCAGCAGGTGTGCGTGGCGGTGGACGAGAGCGTAGAGCTCGGGGTTGGTCCAGGGCGCCACCAGTTGTTTGGCGAGCAGGCCCACCATGGCGCGCTGTTTGTCCGCCAGGTCGGCTCGCAGCATGGGCTCACTCATGTGCTGAACTCCACCAGGGCATCGGGCAGGATCAAACGACCCTCCGGTGTGGACAACACCGCGGAGCCGGGCCGTGGGTGCAGCGTCAGCCGCCACCGGCCATCGGGGCTGATGCCCCTTCGAGCCCCACCCGAGGCCGTGTCGTTGCGGGCGATGGCGATGAGGTCCAGCAGGAGTGTGGTCTCCGTCTGGTCCAGTTCGTCCCATTCGCTGAAGCTTGTGCCGGAGCGAGCGGCCAGTGTGGCGCCGGCCCGTTCGACGTCGGCCTGTTCCCGCGCGGCGATGCGGCGCGCCTCCGCCCGGGCGACGGAGTTGTCGGTGATGTGGGATGCCCGCCCGGTGAGCGAGCGGGCGGCCTGGGTGCGCAGGCGTCGGGAGATCACCGCTGGCGGGGCATCCCAGGTGGAGGTCCGCTGCCCGCCCGTGATTTCGGGGGTCGGCGTGGTGAAGTGCCGGGCGGGGAAGAGCCCGGTGGCGGTGCACCACAGTTGCCAAGCTGCTTCGTCGTCAGCTGCGGACTCGATGGCGGCGGCCAGCTGGAGCAGGTCGGCCTTCCGCGAGATGGTGCCCCCCACGGCCAACAATGTCCGGTGGCTGCGCAGTACTGGTGCGACGGCGTTGCGAATCTGGCGACGCAACCGACCCGCCTGCGGGTTGGGGCCACCGAACCACATGGCCAACGTGGCTACCGCCGCGCGCATCTCGGTGATCGCGGCCGTGATGGAGCCCTCGGTTGCCTCGGAGCCGAGGCGGGTCAGGGCCATCGCCCGCCAGGTGGCTTCGGGGATAGATTCGAGCCCCGGGAACGTGGCGACGATGGCGTCAGTCCACGCATCCACGCCGGATCCCCAGGCCTCGACGTAGGCGAGGATCGTCTCCAGCAGGCGCTTGACCTTGGTTTCGGAGGGTGAACCGCCGATCGCCGTCGCGAGCCGGGACTGCCATTCCGATGCGGCTGCTCCCATCGCGTCGAGTGTGGTCTGGACCTGTGCGAATTCCTGGCTGGCCTGGGCAGGATCAGCGAGCACGGCCAACGTGGCACGCAGCCGTTCGACGATGGTGACGGGTGCCAGGAGGACGGCGGTGGACGTTGAACCGAGGTCTGATTCCAGCCTTCGGATGGCAGCGTTGATGGCGGAGCCCGCTTCGGTGAGCTGGTAGCGGTAGCGGTTGCGGAGGAAGTCCTGCTGCGTTTCTGCACGGTCCTGCCAGGATTCGCACGTGCCCCACTCAACCAGGGCCCGCAGACGGGTCTCGAGCGGGAAGTCCTGCAGCAGCTCGCGGGACTGCTCGGCTGGCAGGCGGTCCCTGATCAGGATCATCAGTTCATCGAAACCCACACCGGTGAGGGAGACGGTGCGTTGGTCGTCGAGGACGTCGACAATGAGGCGGTACTGCGAGGCCAGGGCGCCGGTCAAGTAGGAGGCGGCAGGCACGGCACCGGGGAGGGGCAGCAGTGCCCACAAGGTGGCTTGTTCGTCGCTCATCGCACATCCTTTCCGGTCACACCCTATTGGTCGTCATCCAGATCAACAGTCTGGGGAGTTATCCACAGATTCGGATCTGGGTGTTGTTTGTGTCAGACCCCCTTGAGAGAATGGATCATCAGTTCGAATCAATGGAGATTGGGGGCATGATGAGCGAGTTCAACCCAGTGCGGGCCCGCGGGGTGGCCGCACGGTTGGTGGAGTTGGATCGGGCGGTCCACCGGGCCGAGGCGCAACGTTTCCTGGCGTTGGCGGAGTTCGCCGACGAGTACCGGGCGGAGGCAGATGGGGGGCCGGTGCTGGACGGCATGGAGCGCACCGTGAAGTGGGGTGGTGACGGCACGCCGGAGGTCGCCGAGTTCTGCGTCCTGGAGCTCTCGGCGCTGTGGGGTGTGACCCCCCATCTGGCGCAGCTGCAGATCGGTGACGTGCTCGCGGTGCGACACCGGTTGCCGAGCGTGTGGAGGGCGATCGAGGCCGGGCGCGTGCGGGTCTGGGCTGCGATCGACCTGGCACACGCCATCAGGCCGTTGACGCTGGAGGAGGCGTTGCAGATCGACCAGGAGATCGCCCCCGACCTGGGCCACATGTCGCGGCGCCGGCTGCTGCGCTACGTGAAGGGCCGGGTCACCGACATGCGGCCGAAGGAGGCGCAGTCGGAGCACGAGGAGCTGAAGAAGCAGTGCGGGGTCGAGTTCGGGGAGCCGCATCAGGGGTTCACCCAGATGTGGGCGGTGCTGCCGGCCACCGAGGCGGTGTTCCTGAAGGCGCGGCTGGACCAGGTGGCGGTGTTGCTGGGAAAGTGCCGGCCCGAGGGGGCGCTGCTGGAATCGATGGGGATGCGCCGGGCGCTGGCGCTGGGCGTGCTGGCCAGCCCCGCGCTGGGGCTGCAGATGCTGCAGGGGGCCGCGCAGGACGAGTTGCCCACGCTCGATGCAGAGTGCCCTGCGGCGGGGCTGCGCGGGCACACCTGCGGGGCGGTGACCACGGACCCGGAGAAGTTGCTGCCGATCGCTGACGTGGTCGTCCATCTGACCGATGGCGTGTTGCGCGATGGGGAGGGGGTTGCTCGTAGTGAGCAGTTGGGGCCGCTGTTGGCGGGCTGGACGAAGGAGTTGCTGGGGCACACGCGGGTGCGCGTGCGGCCGGTGTTGGATGCCGGCAACCAGGTGCCCACCGACTCGTACGAGTGCCCGGCGCGGATGCGGGAGGCGGTGGAGTTGCGCAACCCGTACGAGGTCTTCCCGTTCTCTCAGCGGCCTTCGGCGGGTTGCGACATGGACCACACCGTCGAGTGGCGGCACCGGCGGGGTGCTGAGATGCCGTTGACTCGCAGCGACAACCTCGGGCCGCTGTCGCGGTGGGTGCACCGGCTGAAGACCTTCGGCGGGTGGAGTCTGGACCAGGTGCGACCCGGGGTGTTCCTGTGGACGTCGAAGTTGGGCTTCGGCTACCTCGTGACCCCGTCACGGTCGTGGATGATCACTGACCCGACCGGTCGGATTCTGGAGCGGCCCGAGGAACCGGTGGAGGTCGCGGTCTGAAGGTCTCGCCTCGGGGTCATGCGCAGCCTGCCGGGAGCTCTGGTCGTCGCAGAACTCGATCGCCATCCTGGTGATCTTCGTCGTGCCCTCGATGCGCCGGCCCCCGGTGAACGAGGAGGCGATTCGGGTGCGGAGTCAGGGGCCTTGGACGAGGACGCTGGAGAGTTCTCCGACGTGGAGTGGGGCGGTGCCGGTGCGGGTGATGGGGATGGTGCCGGTGAAGCCGAGGGCGTCCCATTGGATGGTCCAGGTGGTGGTGGCGGTGATCGTGTAGTGGGCCTTGTCGGTGTAGGTGTGTCCGCAGTCGGGCGAGGGTGGGGGTGGGGTGATGACTGGTGCTCTGGGGGTCATGGTGGTGCAAGTGATGGTGGTGCCGTCGCCGAGGGTGATGGTGGTGGGTCCTTGGGTGGCGGTCATGGTGATGGTGATGCCCTGTTGGGTGGTGGTGGCGTGCAGGGCTTTGGGTTCGGTGGTCCAGATCCAGATGGGGAAGCCGATCGGGATCATGTTCCATTTGTTGCGGGCGGGGTCGGGTCCGATCTGGATGGTGGGTTCGGGGACCTGGAGGCTGAGGCTGGCTTCTCTGGCGACGGCGGGGATGTTCACGCCGGTAGCTGGGTTGCAGTGAGACAAGGGATCCAGGCCGGGGCCGGCCGAGCAGCCAAGCCAACCAGTATCGGCGTTGGGATCGACAGGGGTGGCGGGGTCAGGTTCGCCGCCCACATACTGTGTGCATATCAAAGTACCCGTGATGGGATCATAGACTTCCTCGATGCATACCCGGATGTCGGCATTCGCGGTCGGAGTGAAGGTTCCAGCAATGAGCACGAGTACTGCCAGCAGTGCTACCCATCGCATGACGAAGCCTCCTTGGATTCGTTATAGGTGATTCGCAGCTTCCCATCCGACGCCCTGCTGAACTCAGCTCGATTGCGCACGAGGGCGTTCACTTGCTGCGGTGAACCGCCCTTGGCGCTAGCGCTACGCCCTGTCATGTCATTGCAGAACTGGATCCCGATCAGTGAGCTCGGCTGGAGGTCCTCGCCGATAATGGCTTGCCGATGGACGATTGTGGAGCCTTGAAAACTGTTCCCTTGGGTGAACGTGAACTGCAGGCTCTTCTCGGCGCTGCTGGCGTATACCCCTCCGACAAACTCCTTGAGCGGTTCAGGCAGGGTCTCAGCCCCACCTTGACTCTCGTACTCGTCCATCAGCCGGCGCATCTCCCGATAGACCCACTCGGCCTCCGCAGCCAGAGCCGCAGTCTCCTCCGCCGTCGTAGGCCTGGCCGTCACCACCAGCGACGGCGACGGGCTCACCGTCGCACTCGCACTAGAACTCGAACTCACACTCGGGCTGCCCGTCTGCGTCGTCGGCAGGATCGGTGAGATCGAGGGCGGGGGAGTGGTCTCGCCTCCGCTGGGCTGGCAGGCCGCGAGCAGCGCCACTGCTGCCACGGCCGACGTGACGCCGGCGATACAACGCCGCGCAAGGGGATGGGTGCTGGACACTCGCCCATCTTCACCCAGAACCCGGCCAGTTCCCAAGACATCCCACGCAACCTGTGGATAACTCCCAGCCAGCCGCCACCCCTAGAACAGGTCGAACACCCTCGGCGTCAACACCGCGAGCCCACCGACCAGGCAGGCCAGCGTCCCGAGCAGGAAGACCAGTGTCCACACCTGCGCCGGCACCTTCGTGATCCGCGCCAACTGCCCGGCATCAGACCCCGCCGACGGCCGACGCGCCAACTCCACCGTCGGCCGCGGCGCCGACAACAACAGCAGCCACGTCAGCAGGAACCCCAGCCACGACTGGTGCACCGGTTCCAGGTAACACGACGCCGCCGCGACCCCGGCCAGCACGACCAGCATCACCAGCAGCCCGTAGAAGTTCCTGATGAACAACAGCATCACCGCGAGCAGCACCGCCCACGCCCACAACAACGCGACCGCATACCCGCCGGCCAGCGCCAGCGCCGCCCCCAGCCCGACGACCCCGGGCGCCAAATAGCCCGCCAGCAGGGTCGCCACCATCCCGGGCCCGGTCGGGCGACCCCGCGACACCGTCAACCCCGAGGTGTCCGAGTGCAACCTGATGCCCGACAGCCGACGCCCACACAGCGCGGCGACCACCGCATGCCCGGCCTCGTGCACGATCGTCACCAGCATCCGCACCAACGGCCAGGCGAACAGCACCAACCCCAGCGCCACCGCCCCGAGCAGCCCCACCACCGCCACCGAGGGCACCGGTTGGGCGGTGGTGATCCGCGTCCAGAGCTCAAGCACGCCGACAGCCTACGTCGGCCAGCGGCCCGGCCAGCCACCGCTCGACCTCAGCCCGCGACCGCAACCGGACGACCACCAGCCCCGGCTCGTCCCGGGCCAGCTGTGGCACCCGTTCGCGGTACTTGTGTCGCGTCGAGAACGACCACCGCAGAATGTGCTCCGGGTCGGTGAACACCGTCCACAGCGCAGGCTCCACGTTGCCGTTCCACAACACCTCGCGCCGCAGCCGGCGCCGCAGCGTCCGCGCGACCAGCCGCGGCAGCGTCGAGGTCCAGTACGGCAGGTCCAACCAGACCATCACGTCGGCGCGCGACACCAACAGCTCGCGCACGCTGCGGTACTGCCACTCGGTCACCCACTCGTCCTCGGCCACGAAGGCCTCGACGTCGGCCTCGAACTCCGGCCGCGGCACCCAGCCGGCCCCGTGGAACAACCCGTCGATCTCGACATGGCGCGACCCGAGCGCATCGGCGATCCGCCCCGCCAGGGTCGTCTTGCCGGCACCCGAGACCCCCGCCACGATCACCCGCCGCGGGCGGAACCCCAGCGGCGAGTCGACGTCACGCACGCCAGGTCTGGCGGCCCCGCCACCAGGTCGCCACCACCGGGTCGGGCAGGTCACGACCGTGGTAGGGATTGTTGCGCCCCTTCGACAGGGAGGCCTCCCGATCCACCACGCTGCGCCGCGACGGGTCGACCAGCACCAGGTTCGCCGGCTCCCCAACAGCCAGCGGACGACCCTGGTGGGCGAGTCCACCGATCCGCGCCGGGGCGTGGCTCATCTTCTGGGCCACCTCGGCCCAGCCCAGCCGCCCGGGCTTCACCAGCGTCTCGACGACCGTGCTGAGCGCCTGCTCGATGGCGATCATTCCCGGCTTGGCCTGCGGGAACGGCTTGGCCTTGTCCTCGGCCCGGTGTGGGGCGTGGTCGGTGGCGACGATGTCGATGGTGCCGTCGACCAGCGCCGCGCGCACCGCCTCCACGTCCTCGGCCGGGCGCAGCGGCGGGTTCACCTTGTAGGTCGTGTCACCAGAACGCAACTCGTCCACGGTCAGCAGCAGGTGGTGCGGCATCACCTCGGCGGTCACCCGCACCCCGCGGGCCTTCGCCCAGCGCAGCACGTCGACACCCTCGGCGGTCGACACGTGGCACACGTGCAGCCGCGCACCCAGATAGGCGGCGATCTGCACGTCCCGCGCGATCACCACCGACTCCGCGATCGAGGGCCAACCGTCCAACGCCAGATCGGACGAGACAGTTCCCTCGTGGCAGCAGGCCGAGGGTCCGGCCAACGTCTGATCCTGGCAGTGCTCGGCCAACACCCCGTCGAAGGGCAGCATCTGCTCCATCGCCGCCCGCACCAACCCGGCGCTGGGCACCGAGAACCCGTCATCAGAGAAGACGGTCACCCCCGCCGCACCCATCTCGGCGATCGACGACAACTCCTGGCCGGCCAGGCCGCGGGTCACCGACCCGATCACGACCACCTCGGTCGAGGCGCCCTCGGCCAGGGCACGCATCTGCTGCACCCGCTCGGCCGAATCGGTCGTCGGGGTCGTGTTCGCCATCGCATACACCGCGGTGAACCCGCCCCGGGCCGCGGCCGCGGTGCCGGTGGCGATCGTCTCGGCCGCCTCCTGGCCGGGTTCGCGCAGGTGGGTGTGCAGGTCGACCAGCCCGGGCAGCGCCACCAGTCCATCGGCGTCGACCCGGGTCGCCCCGGCCGGTGCGGAGTCCACCAGCAGGCCGTCGGCGAGGTGCAGGTCGGCCCGCGTGCCGTCGGGCAGGGTGGCGCCGACGAGGGTCCATGGGTTGGGCATGCGCACATCCTAGGCCCGGCCCCCGACATGATTCGTCCCCGGCCGCCATGGGCAGCCGGGGACGAACCGATCTCGAGGAACCGAGACTCAGGCGTTGGTGGCCTGGTGCATGTCGGCGAACCAGGGCTCCAGGCGCTCGTAGGCGTTGAGGAACAGCCGGTACGGCTGCGCGTACGCCGCGTTCGCCTCCACATTCGGCATGGTGTCGGCGTCACGCTGGGACACCTTCTGGGCGATGGTGAAGTCCTCCCAGACCCCCACCCCGACACCCGCGACGACGGCAGCGCCGATGGCGTTGGCCTCGTCCACGATGTTGCGCGGCGAGACGGGCAGGTTCCAGGCATCGGCCAGGATGCGCTGCATCACCGGGGACTTGGCCAGACCACCGATCAGGTCGATGTGATCGACCGTCACCCCGGCGTCGTAGAAGGCGGCCAGCCCCGTGTTCAGGTTGAAGGCCACGCCCTCCAAAACGGCGCGCATCATGTGCTCGGGCTTGTGCTCCATGTGCAGCCCAGCGAAGACACCACGGGCCAGCGGGTTCCAGTGCGGTGAACGCTCACCGATCAGGTAGGGCAGGAAGACGAGACCGCGTGTGGCCGCCTCGACCTCGCCAGCCTTGCCCAGGAACTCCTCGTAGCTGGCGCCCTGGCCCAGCACCTCCATGCCCCAGGCGACCGAAGCGCCACCGGCCTGCATGGTGGCCGTGGGCACGAACTGGCCAGGAATCACGTGGTTGAAGGTCATGGAGCGCATCTTCGGGTCCAGCAGCGGCTGCGAGGACGAGACCGATACCCACGACGAGGAGCCGAGGTAGGCATACGCACCCGAGGCAGCATCAATGACGCCGGCGCCCAGCGCCGCCATCGGGCCGTCGCCGCCGCCCATGACGACCGGGGTGCCCTCGGCCAGACCGGAGGCCGCGGCGGCCTCGGCGGTGACCTTCCCCACGACGGTGGTCGAGTCGACGACCGGCGGGAACAGGCTGTGGTCGAGCCCGGCGGCGTCGATGAGGTCCCAGGCCCAGTCGCCGGTGTGCTGGTTGTAGGCGTTGGTCGACGATGCGTCGGAGGGATCGGTGGCCAGCACCCCGGTCAGCTTCATGACGACGAAGTCCTTGGCCAGACAGAACTTCTTCGTCCGGGCGAACACCTCGGGCTCGCGGTTGCGGATCATCATCAGCTTGGTCAGCGAGTAGGTCGGGTTCAGTCGATGGCCGGTGATGCGGTAGCACTCGTCCATCCCGAAGCGCTCGATGAGCTGGTCGCATTCCGCGGTGGAACGGGTGTCGGCCCAGATCACCGCCGGGCGCACCGGGTCACCGTGTTCGTCGAGCATCACGGCGCCCATCATCTGGCCCGAGAAGGACACCCCCTCGACGTCGCCGGGCTTGGTGCCGGTCTCGGCCAGCAGTTCACGTGAGGCGCGGCAGACCGCGTCCCACCAGTCGAGGGCGTTCTGCTCGGCCCTGCCGTCGGTGCCCCAGTCGGCGCCGTAGTTGATGGTGCGTGAGGCAAGCATGCGGCCGTCATGGTCGACCAGTGTTGCCTTGTTGCCCGTGGTTCCAAGATCGTGTGCGATGAGCATGGTCAAACTCCGTTGTCTGTGTCGTGGGTGAAGTCGTGGGTGAAGTCGTGGGTGATGGGGTCAGGACCGCGCGCGCAGCTCGGCGAGCAGGGACAGGCCAGACGAGGTGCCGATGCGGGTGACGCCGGCTGCCAGGTACTCCAGGGCCGCGTCGAGGGTGCGCACACCGCCGGACGCCTTGATCTGCACGGCGTCGCCGACGACCTCGCGCATCAGTCGGACGTCGGCCAGGGTGGCCCCGCCCGTGCCGAAGCCGGTCGAGGTCTTGATGAAGTCCGGACGAACGGTGGCCGCGACCCCGGCGACGGCGCGCTTCTCGTCGTCGGTGAGGTAGCAGTTCTCGAAGATGACCTTGATGGTCACCCCGTGCTCCCGGCAGGCGTCGGTGATGCGCTGCATCTCGTCGGTGATGTAGGCGAGGTTGCCTGCCTTGAGTTCGGTGATGTTGATGACGTAGTCGATCTCGCCCGCGCCATTGCCGATGGCGACCAGGGTTTCGGCGACCTTGTCCTCGATGGTGGTCTGGCCCAGCGGGAAGCCGATGGCGGCGCCCACCTTGACCCCGGTGTCCTGGAGCAGTTCGGCGCACATCTTCACGGGGTAGGGGTTGATCGCCACCATGGCGAACGTGTTCTCGGCGGCCTCGCGGCACAACTGCTCGAACTGCGCCTTGGTCGCGTCGGGCTTCAGCAGGGTGTGGTCGATCAGGCCGGCCAGGTCCTGCGGGGTGATGTTGGCGGTGTCCATCGGGTCTCCTCGGATTGTACGTATAACTTGACCTGTACGTACAACTTACGTGAACCTGTGACGGCTGACCAACCGGGGGTGCCCGAATTCAGTCCAACGGCTCGACGTGCCCACCCGAGCGCACGTTCGAGACCTCGACCACGAAGCGTGACCGGTCGGCGCGGTGCCAGGCGGTGAACACGTCGACAGGCTGGTGCGAGGGGTCGCGACCCAGCGATCGCACCACCAGCACCGGGTCGCCCTCGCTCACTGCCAGCGCCCGGGCGATGGCGGACGAAGCAGCTGCCGCTTCGACGCTGCGTGAGGCGCTGGTCACCATCACCCCGTAGTCATCAGCGAGGATCGCGTACAGCGAGCCCTGGGACAGGTCACGCTCGAGCAGCCCAGGCACCCGGCTGGCCACGATCCAGGAGTCCACGTAGGTCCAGGGCTGCCCGTCGGTCAGCCGCACCCGGACCAGGTGCGCGCACGGGGTGCCCGGCTCCACCCCGAGCTGGAGCGCCACCCAGGTCGGGGCGGGGTCGATGCTGTGCGAGACCACCCGGGAGGTGACGAGCTGGCCCTGGGCCGCGGCGTTGGCATGCAGCCCCCGGGCCGAGGACAGCAGCGCGTCGCGCGGGGTGGTGCTGGCCAGGAAGGTGCCGCTGCCCCGGAAGCGGTCGACGATGCCCTGGCGCTCCAGGTCAGACAGGGCCTGCCGGGCCACCGAGCGAGCGACTCCGAACATGGCGGCAATCTCGTTCTCCGACCAGAGCCGTTCACCGGGCTGCAGCCCGTGGGCATGGATGTTGTCCAGCAACGACTGCTGCACCCGGCGATACAGCGGCTGCGATGGGTCACCCACCAGGGGAACCCGGGTGTCCGACACGTCAGCCCAGCTCCCAGTCGATGTCGGCCCGCCAGGGCCGCTGCTTCAGCGTCGCCCGCACCGAGTCGGCAGAGCAGCCCAGCGCGATCAGGAACATCGCCATGCGCACCTTCAACCCGTTGTCGGTCTGCTTGAAGATCGCCAACCCCGGCAGGCCGTCCACGTCGGACGACAGGTCATAGGCGTCGTGGCGCGAGTCCCTCGGCAGCGGGTGCATGATGATGATGTCCTGGGCCACCCCGGCCTGCTCCAGCAGTTCGCGGTTCAGCAGGTTGCCGCGCACCTGGGAGTGCAGTTCCTCGGTCATCCGTTCGCGCTGCACGCGGGTGGCGTAGACCACATCGGCCTCGGCCACCGCCTCGAGCACCGAGCGGCACTCGACGATCGTGTTGCCGTGCTGGTGGGCATGCTCGGCCACCGAGTCGGGCAGCCCCAGGCTGGGTGGGCTGAACAGCCGGAAGGTGATGCCGTCGTTGACTGACAGCAGCTTGATCAGGGAGTGCACGGTGCGGCCGTACTTCAGGTCGCCGACCACCGCGATGGTCGCGCCGTCGAGGGAGCGGCCGCGAGCGTCCAGTTCACGGGTCAGGGTGTAGCTGTCGAGCAGCGCCTGGCTGGGGTGTTCCCCGGCCCCGTCGCCGGCATTGAGCACCGGCACGGTCGAGGCGGCCGCGAACTCGGCGACCGAACCCTCGTCGGGGTGGCGCACCACCAGCACGTCGGAGTACCCCGACACCACCCGGGAGGTGTCCTGGATCGACTCGCCCTTGGCCATCGACGAGAAGGTGAAGCCGGTCGTGGTGGTGACCTCACCGCCCAGCCGCAGGAAGGCCGACTCGAAGCTGAGCCGGGTGCGGGTGCTGGGTTCGAAGAACAGGCTGCCGAGCACTGCCCCGTCGAGCACGGTGCAGACGCTGCGGCGTTCGGCGATGGGGGCCACGACATCGGCCATGTCGAACAGCAGTTCCAGGCCGTCGCGGTCGAACTGGCTGACGCTCAACAAGTGACGTCCGGCGCTGAACATGGGCAGTGTGGGCTGGCTGGGCACATGACCTCCTGGCGGTTGCTGCCAAGGAACCTAGCACCCGCCGGTGACACAACTTGTTCGCGTCGACATGTGAATCCTCACAGCGCACAGTGTTTCCGCTAGGGTGACCGCATGATTGCTTGGCTTGCGTTGCCGCTGGAGGTCCTGCCCGGATGGCCGGAACCGGAACCGGTTTCGACCCTGCACCTGCTTTGGCTCACCCTGCTCGGTCCGGTGGCCGCCATTCTCGTGATCACCGCCATCGGCTGGACGCCGCGACTGATGCGCAAGGCCCGCGCCGGCGCCAGCGCCGACGGACTGGCGCTCACCGAGGGTGATGCCGCCGAGGACGAGGCCGCCATCACCGAGGGTGCCTCGACGGCGCGCCGCGCCGCCATCGACGCCTGACCCAGGCGAGTCACCACCCACCTCAGCTACTCACACACACGAAAGGTGCCCCGCCACTCGGCGGGGCACCTTCGTCGTTCGTCCGCTGTGCTCGACCAGCCAGGCTGCTCGGCGGGTTACGGGGCCTGCTGGGCCCGCAGCGCCCGGGCCAGCGCGTCACGGCGCTCACTCACGGTGCGCTTGACCTGGTCGGAGCGCTCGCCCTCGGCCAGCCACTGGTCGACCCGCTCGACGTAGGCCTGGTCGGCATCGACCGGGAACAGCAGCGTCAGCACCGCGTCGACGGCGGCATGCCCGCGCTGCTCCCAGCCGTCGCGACCCTCGGAGATGGCCTCAGCGACCTCGAGGTAGCGCTCCTTGTAGGGGGCCAGCAGTTCCTGCTGGTCGAACTGCCAGAAGTGCTGGCACACCTGCCGGTGGGTGCCGTTGGGGATGCCCGGTTCGGCGGTGGCCCGCTGCCAGGCCTCGGCCTTGGTCTGCTCATCGGCCATCGCCGACAGCACACCGGCGGCCTGCTCGGCGCCGCTGATGGTGTTGTCACGTTCCAGTTCGGCGGCCACCTCGTCACGGCCGACGACACCCTGGCGGGCCAGCGCGACCAGCACCCGCCAACGCATGTCGGTGTCGATCTCGAGGCCCTCGGGGGTCTCCTCGCCGGTCAGCCAGGCCTGCAGCAGGTCGGTCCCGCCGGGGGTGTGCACCCCGCCCACCAGCGCGTTGGCGAAGGCCAGCTGGTGGTCCGAGCCCGGTTCGGCCTGCTTCAGGGCCAGCGCCAGGCCACGCACCAGCTGCCCGCGCACCTCGGCGCGGCGTTCCGGCGCGGTGTAGCTCGTCGCGGCCAGGGTCGCCTGACGGTTCAAGGTCTGCACCGCGGTCAGGTCGCTCTCACGGCTCACCCCGCGGGTGACCAGGTCGACATAGTCGGACGAGGCCATCTCTGCGTCCCGGGTCATGTCCCAGGCCGCACCCCAGAGCAGGGCGCGCGCCAGCGCATCGTCCAGGGTGTCGATGGCGCCGACCGCCGTCTCCAGCGAACGCGGGTCGAGCCGCACCTTGGCGTAGGTCAGGTCCTGGTCGTTGAGCAGCACCAGGTCGGCCGACTGGGTGCCGACCAGGGCCTCCACCTCGGTGCGTTCCCCGCTGACCTCGACCTCGACCGATTCGCGGCGGGTCAGCCGCCCTTCGGCCAGGTCGAACAGGCCGACCGCGGTCTTGTGGGTGCGCAGGGTGGGCCAGTCGGGGTGGGCCGACTGGACGATGGCGAAGCGGGTGAACCGGCCCTCGTCGTCGACGTCGAAGTCGGCGCGGAAGGTGTTCACCCCCGCCTGCTCGAGCCACTCACCGCTGAACCAGCCCAGGTCGCGCCCCGAGGCCTCCTGCAGGGCAGAGAGCAGGTCGTCCAGTTCGGTGTTGCCCCAGGCGTGCTTGGCGAAGTAGGCCCGCACCCCGGCCAGGAATGCGTCCTGGCCGACGAGGCTGACCAACTGCTTGAGCGTCGAGGCGCCCTTGGCGTAGGTGATGCCGTCGAAGTTCTGTTCCACCGCGCGCAGGTCGACCATGTCGGCGGCGATCGGGTGGGTGGTCGGCAGCTGGTCCTGGGCGTAGGCCCAGCCCTTGCGGGCGTTGGCGAAGCTGACCCACGGGTCGACGCCGCCGTACTGCTCGACGATCCGGCTCTGGGCGTAGTGGCTGGCCCATTCGGCGAACGACTCGTTCAGCCACAGGTCGTCCCACCACTTCATGGTGACCAGGTCGCCGAACCACATGTGCGCCAGTTCGTGCAGGATCGTGTTGTCGCGGCCCTCGTAGGCCGCCGCCGTCACCCGCGAACGGAACAGGTACTCGTCGCGAATGGTGACCAGCCCCGCGTTCTCCATGGCGCCGGCGTTGAACTCCGGGACGAAGGCCTGGTCGTAGGTGCCGAACGGGTAGGGGGTGCCGAAGTCGGCCTCGAACACCTCGAAGCCGCGCTTGGTGGTGGTCAGCACGCGCTCGGCGTCCAGGTGTTCCTTGACCGACTGGCGGCACAACACCGAGGCCGGCACCTCGCCGGACGTGCTGGTGATGGTGTCGGTGACCACGTGGTACTCACCGGCCACCAGGGCGGTGATGTAGGTCGACATCGGGGGAGTGGGTTCGAAGGTCCAGCGGCCCAGCTCGTCGTCGCCCTCGACGGGTGCGGGCTCGACCGAGGCGGCGTTGGAGACGACCACCCAGTGCTTCGGGGCGACCACACGCAGCGCAAAGGTGGCCTTCTGGTCAGGCTGTTCGAAGTTGGCGAACATCCGCCGCGCGTCGGCGGTCTCGAACTGGGTGTACAGGTAGACGCGGTCGTCGGCGGGGTCGACGAAGCGGTGCAGGCCCTCACCGGTGTGGCTGTAGCGGCAGATGGCGGTGATGGTGAGCTCGTGGTCACCGGCCGCGGCGGCCAACGGGTAGCGGGTGCCGGTGAACGCGGCCGGGTCCAGCGGCTGGCCGTCGAGGACGACCTCGACCACTTTGTCGGCGATCAGGTCGATGTGGGTGGGCTCGTCGCTCAGGGTCTGGAAGCGGGCCAGCGTGGTCGACACGAAGGTGTCGGGGTCCTCGACGGAACGGCCACCGAGGTCCACGGTGACGTGGTAGCTGCTGCTGCGCACGATGGCGGAGCGGGCAATCGCCTCGTCGCGCGTGATGTTGGTCATCGAAGTCCTTTCCGGGCCCGGCAGATCCCTTCGAGGTTAGGGCAGGGGCCCTCGTCAGCCCGTGAGACGGGGCCGGTGTTGGCCCAATCGTCACCAATCGAGGTGCAAGTTGTGTCGTGGGTCACCGTTAGTCTTGGTGCCATGACCATCAATGTTGACTTCTGGTTCGACCCGCTGTGCCCCTGGGCCTGGATGACCTCCCGCTGGATGCTCGAGGTTGAGAAGGTGCGCGACGTGCACACCACCTTCCACATCTTCAGCCTCGCGATCCTGAACGAGGACAAGGATGTGCCCGAGCAGTACCGGGCTGGGATCGAGGCCGGGCGTCCGGCGACCCGCGCCGCCATCGGCGTGCTCGAGCAGTACGGGCAGGACGGCATTCGTGCCTTCTACACCGCGCTGGGCACCGCCTACCACCCGAACAACGAACCCAAGGACGGCCAGACCCTGCGCAAGGTGCTGGACGAACTGGGCTACGACGTCAGCATCGCCGACCGCGCCGAGGCCGGGGAGTGGGAGGACCAGGTCCGCAAGTCCTTCGAGGAGGGCATTTCGCTGGTCGGCGGCGAGGTCGGCACCCCCATTGTCAAGGTGCACGACACCGCCCTGTTCGGCCCGGTCATCTCGCCGGCGCCGAAGGGTGAGCAGGCAGGTGAGCTGTTCGACGGCTTCGAGAAGCTGGCCGCCTACCCCGGCTTCTTCGAGGCCAAGCGCACCCGCACGGTCGACCCCATCTTCGACTGAGGATGGCCGACCCCCGGGTCCGACACCAGTGGACCGACCTGGCCACCAGGATCACCGAGGCCCAGGAGGCGTACTACGGGCGCGACGCGCCCACCGTCTCCGACGCCGAGTACGACCAGTGGCTGCGTGAGCTCGAGGCGCTGGAGGACCAGTACCCCGAGCTGCGCACCCCGGACAGCCCCACCCAGCGGGTCGGTGCTGCCCAGGCGCTGACCGACTTCGCGCCGGTCACCCACCTCAGCCAGATGACCAGCCTCGACAACGTGTTCTCCGTCGAGGAACTGGACGACTGGCTGGCGCGGGTGCACCGCGGGCTGGGCGCCGAGCAGGTCGACCTGCTGCTGGAACCCAAGATCGACGGCCTGGCCATCAACCTGACCTACGAGCAGGGCCAGCTGGTGCGTGCCGCGACCCGCGGTGACGGACGAGTCGGTGAGGACGTCACGGGCAACGTGCGCACCATCGCGGGCGTGCCGCACCGCCTGCAGGGCAGCGACATCCCGGCCGTGGTCGAGGTGCGCGGGGAGGTCTTCTTCCCGATCGAGGCCTTCGCCGACCTCAACGCCAGCCTGGTCGAGGCCGGTCGGGCCCCGTTCGCCAACCCCCGCAATGCTGCTGCCGGGTCGTTGCGGCAGAAGGACCCGGCGGTCACCGCCACCCGCCCGCTGCACATGCTGGTGCACGGCATCGGGGTGCGGCAGGGCTTCGAAATCACTCGCCAGTCGCAGGCCTACGAGCGGCTGCAGGGCTGGGGGCTGCCGACCACCACCCACTTCGAGGTGGTCGACTCCGCTGAGAAGGTGCACGCCTTCGTGACCCGTTTCGGGGAGCAGCGGGACTCGGTCGAGCATGAGATCGACGGTGTGGTGATCAAGGTCGACGACCTTGGTCAGCAGGGTGAACTGGGGTTCACCAGCCGCGCGCCCCGCTGGGCGATTGCGTACAAGTACCCGCCGATGGAGGTCAACACCAAGCTGTTGTCCATCGAGGTCAATGTGGGTCGCACCGGCCGGGTCACCCCCTACGGAGTGATGGAGCCGGTCGTGGTGGCCGGGTCCACGGTGGCGATGGCCACCCTGCACAACGCCCATGAGGTCAAGCGCAAGGGCGTGCTGATCGGCGACACCGTGGTGCTGCGAAAGGCCGGCGACGTGATCCCCGAGATCCTCGGGCCGGTGGTCGACCTGCGTGACGGCACCGAGGTCGAGTTCGTCATGCCGACCCACTGCCCCGACTGCGGCAGTGAACTGCGCCCCGAGAAGGAGGGTGACAAGGACATCCGCTGCCCGAACGCCGAGTCGTGCCCCGCCCAACTGCGGGAACGGCTGTTCGCGCTCGCCTCACGCCAGGCCTTCGACATTGAGGCGCTCGGCTGGGAGGCCGCCAGCGCCCTGCTCAGCCCGGGGCCCCTGGCCAACGAGGCGAAGCTGTTCCGGCTCACCGCCGACGACCTGGTGCAGCTCGACTTCTTCACCCGTTCGGCGAAGAAGGGCGAGGAGTCGGTCAACGGCAAGGTGCTCAGCGCCAACGGCCACAAGTTCCTGGCCAACCTCGACAAGGCCAAGGAGCAACCGCTGTGGCGGGTGCTGGTGGCGTTGTCGATCCGCCATGTCGGGCCGACCGCGGCCCGGGCGCTGGCAACCAGGTTCGGTTCACTGGAGGAGATCCGGCGGGCCCCGGTGGAGGTGCTGGCCGCCACCGACGGGGTGGGTTCGGTGATTGCTGAGTCGATCCGTGACTGGTTCGAGGTCGACTGGCACAACGAGGTGGTCGACACCTGGGCTGCCGATGGGGTGCGGATGGCCGACGAGCGTGACCTGTCGATCGAACGGACCCTGGAGGGCCTGACGGTCGTGGTCACCGGCTCGCTGGAGAATTTCAGCCGCGACGGCGCCAAGGAAGCGATCATCACCCGCGGCGGCAAGGCCTCCGGCTCGGTCAGCAAGAACACCGACTTCGTCGTCATCGGCGCCAACGCCGGCTCCAAGGCCGCCAAGGCCGAGGAACTCGGCCGCCCGATCCTGGACGAAGCGGGCTTCGTCGCCCTCCTCGAAGGCGGCCCCGACGCGGTGTTTCCCAGTCACAGCGATTGATCGCCGAACGTACCCAGGACCGCCGCTCGGGTCAGCGAGGTACGAGCGAACCCTCCCGCAAGCGAGCGAGGCACGAGCGAGCGCGCCGGGATTGGTTTTGGCGGCGCCCGTCGGAGCGGAGCGGAGACTAGAAGTATCGCAGCGTGCGGGGGGCCTCGGCGACGCGGAACAGGTCGTCGAAGGCCGCCACCGCCTCCGGGGAGCCCTCAATGCGCCCGGCGCCGTGCAGCACCCGGGCACTGAACCCGCCCAGGTACAGCGACCCCAGGGTGTCGATGCCCATGGTCACCTGCGGGGTCTCCCGGCTGGGGGAGGCCTCGACGTGCCCGCCGCGCACCGACAGGGTGACGGTGCCACCGGCCAAACCGGACGGGTCGGCCACGCCGAGGGTGATCTCGCCGTCCTGTTCGAAGCGGCGCACCCGCAGGGCGGCCGGCACGTCGAGCAGGCGGGTCCACATCGAGTCGCGTACCTCCACCGTGCGCAGCCGCCGCGGGTCGACCAGCGCCCAGCGCAGCGGCCCGTTCGGGTCACCCCGGCGGAAGGTCGCCCGCTTCAGCAGGTCGTGGTTGCCGATGAACAGCCACAGCCCGAGCTCGGCGTTCGGGTTGAGCGCCAGCAGTTCGACGACCTGCAGTTCTTCGTCCTCGACGATGCGGTAGGTCAGGATTCCGTCCACCCGGCCGCCGGCGCCCACGTGGGCCACCGCACGCATCTTGCGGTCCACCGCCCCCGACTCCCAGTCGAAGCGGCCCAGCACCGACGACTCATGGGCGGCACTCGCGCCGTGGGAGCCCAGGTGGCTGCGGTGGAAGGCGTCAAAGGTGTCGCGCCACAGCGCAGCTGCCTCGTCCGAGGTGGGGTCGAGCTGGACGATGTTGCCGACCGGCTGGGTGCGCAGCGCGAACCCGTGGCTGATGTCGAGTTCGTAGCGGTGGTGCAGCATCGAGACGCCGAACCCGAACCGGCCGTAGATCGTGGCCTCGGTGACGGTCAGCGCGGCCAGGCTCTGGCCGCGTTCGCGGGCCTCGCCCAGGTCGGTCATCATCATTTCCCGCAGCAGCCCCTTGCGGCGGGCGGTCTGGCGCACGGTCACATCGGTGATGAAGTTGGCCGGTTCCAGGTGCCCGCCGCCGGTGTTGATGGTGTTGTCCCAGGACAGGAACGTCGCCAGCGGCGCAGTCATCGCCGCCGGCACCTGCGCGGAATCACCGTCGGCGGCGTAGGTGACTGCCCGCACCCGGCCCGCGTCCCGGGCGAGGAACTCGACCTGCTTGTCGAGCTGCTCGGGGCTGGTGTCGCCGGACAGGAATCCCAGTGACACCGCGCGAACCCAGGCCTCGAGCTCGGGGGTGCGGGTGCCGGAATCAATGCGGGTCAGGGAATAGTCGCTCACCCGCCCAGCCTAGTGGCGACGAACCTGACAAGATGGGGGCATGCGCGTTCACATTGCCACTGATCATGCTGCCTTCGAGCTGAAGGAATACCTGGTCGCCGAACTGCAGGCCCGCGACTACGACGTCGTCGACCACGGTGCGGCCACCTATGACGCCGCCGACGACTACCCGACCTTCGTCATCCCCTGCGCCGAGGCAGTGGCTGCCGAGCCCGGCTCCCTGGGCATCGTGCTGGGTGGTTCCGGCAACGGTGAGCAGATCGCGGCCAACAAGGTCAAGGGAGTCCGGGCGGCACTCGCCTACAACCCGGAACTGGCGCGGCTCGGCCGCCAGCACAACAACGCCAACTGCGTCGCCCTGGGTGGCCGGATGCAGCCGCTCGACCAGTCCCTGGCGATCGTGCTCGCCTTCCTCGAGACCCCGTGGACGAACGAGGCCCGCCACGCCCGTCGTCTGGAGATGCTCGCCAAGTACGAGGACACCGGCTCCCTCTGACCTGGCGCAGACTCAGCGTCGGCGCCGACCCTGGGCGCGGGCGAGCAGGTCGTCGACGACCCGCTCGGCCCGGGAGACGTCCTCGGGGGTGGGCCGGGACACCTCACGGGCCCGCAGGGCACGGTCCCGGTCGACCAACCCCGAGATGCCGTCGCGGCCGAACTCCCGCTTGTCGCCGCCACGCTCCTGACGCCTGTCCATGCCGGAAGTCTAGGTGCCCGCATGGAATACTGGCCGACAATCACCAGTGCACCGGACGAACTGCTTGTCAGGAGGGAATTCTTGCCCGAAGGTCACGTCATCCACCGGCTCGCGCATGCCCTGACCGATGCCTTCGCCCACCTGCGCGTCGAGGTCAGCTCGCCGCAGGGGCGTTTCGCGGAGTCGGCGGCGCTGCTCGACGGTCACGTGCTGACCGGTGCCGAGGCGTGGGGCAAGAACCTGTTCGTCGACTTCGATGCCGGCATCCCCGAGACGAGCATCCACATCCACCTCGGGTTGATCGGCAAACTGGGGCTCGCCCCGACCGCACCACCCCAGGGCCAGGTGCGGCTGCGGATCAACAATGACGAACTGGCCGCCGACCTGCGTGGCCCCCAGACCTGCGCCCTGGTCAGCCCCGAACGCCGTGACCAGGTGGTCGCCGCCCTGGGACCTGATCCGATCCGTGAGGACGCCGACCCCGACCGCGGCTACGCACGGGTGAAGCGTTCCTCGAAACCCATCGCCGCGCTCCTGATGGACCAGAAGGTCGCCGCCGGGGTCGGCAACATCTACCGCGCCGAAGTGCTGTTCCGGCACCGGCGCAACCCGATGACCCCCGGCACGCGCATCTCGAAGAAGCAGTGGGACGCGATGTGGGCCGACCTGGTCGTCCTGATGCGCCAGGGCGTGGTCGACGGGCGCATCGACACCGTCACCGACGAACACCTGCCCGAGGCGATGGGCCGGCCCGCCCGCGAGGACGCCCACGGCGGTGAGGTCTACGTGTACCGCCGCACCGGCCAACCCTGCCTGGTCTGCGGCAGCGAAGTGCGCAGCAAGATCCTGGAAGCCCGCAACCTGTACTGGTGTCCGACATGCCAACGCCGCCGCTGATCCACTGGCAGGGCCTCGAGTTCGAGGTCACCGATTCCGGCGACCTCGGACAGGTCACCGAGCAGGACGGCGGGCAGGTGCTGCTGCGGGCCCTGCGGGTCGAGCTGCCGATGCCCTGGGCGCTCGGCGAAGTCACCCTGCTGAGCACCGAGGTCGAACAGCAGTGGACCCACCCGGACGGGCCGACCGCGGTCGTCCGGCAGGTCTGGGAGGAAGCCTGGACGCTGCGGGTGACCCTGCTCAACAAGGGCGATGCGCAGGTCAGCGTGCCCGCGCCGCGGCTGAGGTTCTCGGCGACCTGGCCCACCCGGCGCTGGCTGGGCGGGGGAGAGGCCACCATCGCTGTCGACCCCGGACGAGCCCAGCAACTGCTGTTGACCCAATTGCGCGGCCAGGCCCAGCAGGTCGACGGCCAACTGCTGCTGACCCCCGACCCGCTGGTGCTGGCGGCCCACACCGAAGACCACGGCCCCGGCCAGTTCCAGGTGTCGTGGCGCGGCGCCTGGTTGGACGACCACACCCAGGTGGCGCGGGTGCTGCCGTTCTGGTGGCCCGAACGGGTGGCCCTGGCCGAAGGCGAAGAGGTCGTGCTGTCGCTGCCCGATGCCGCGACCACCGCCTCCCGAGAGATCCGCACCAGCCTCGAGGACGAGGACACCTGGATCGGTGCCCCACCCGGGCGCCACCAGGTGCACGTGCACAACCGGCTCGGCACCACCACCATCGACCTGTGGTGGGGCCGCAACCTCGACTCGGCCAAGCACCGGGAGGCCAGCCGCATCCTCGACGTCACCGACCCCCGCACCTGCGAACCCTGGGAAGCCTGGATCGTCACCTGTGCGGCCGACACGCTCGGCCCCGAAGAGGTCGGCGACTACCTGGTCACCGCGGTCGAGGAATCCTGCGCCCGCTCGGGCCCGGTGCACCCGCTGGAGGTGATGACCGTCAGCTCCTGGTTGGCCGACAACCCCGGCGCCGACGACATCTGGCTTGGGCTCGAAGACCTGGTGACCCGGATGCCGACCGTGCCCGGCAGCCAACTTGCGCTCGTCCACACCCGGCTGCTGGCGATGCAACTCGGACGAACCAGCCCCACCCTGCGCGCCCGCCGCTCCCCGGTCGCCGAACAGCTCAGCCGCGTCGAGCAGGCGATGTGCCGGGTCGAGGCCGGCCTGCTGGACCCCGCCGACGAACCGGACGAGGACGCCTGGCGGGTGGCCGGGTTGCTCGGCGCCGGGCTGCCGGGGGAGACGGTGAGCCTGGTGCGGCTGGCGCAGGTGCATACCCTGACCTCGTTGTACCCCGAGCACTGGGACCTGACCGCTCGCTGGCCGGTGCCGCTGGCGGTGGCCCGGCAGGCCGCCCGGCAGAAGGTCGTGGCGAGCATCGATCTGCCGGACGGCTGCGAGGCCTTCGGCTGGGTGCTGGCCGGCCTGTAACCGTCGATCACCGGCCTCAGCGTCCTGGCTTGACCACCCGGGCCGCGCCACCGCCACCGCGGGTGGTCTCGGCCGCCGCGATCATGGTCTTGCCGTTGATGTCGATGCCCGAGGCCAACCCGATCGACCCGCTGTTGGTCAGCACATGGCCCAGTGCCCGCAGCCCGGCCCCGGTGGCCGAGGTGTGCAGGCCCCCGTCAACCCCCGCGCTGGCGGAGTTGCGGGAGCTGATTCGCGGCGCGGCCACCGCAGCCACCAGCGGCAGGCCCC
Organism: Aestuariimicrobium sp. Y1814; assembly: GCF_050113895.1. Lineage (NCBI taxonomy): Bacteria > Bacillati > Actinomycetota > Actinomycetes > Propionibacteriales > Propionibacteriaceae > Aestuariimicrobium > Aestuariimicrobium sp. Y1814. The sequence goes on from NZ_JBNJRW010000003.1 coordinate 141,171, forward strand.
GTTCCAGGTGGCCCAGGATGATCTGCGCGACGGTCGTGATGATGGTCGCCCCACCGGGGGTGCCGGCGGCCAGCACCGCTCCCGACTTGTCGGACAGGATCGTCGGGCTCATCGACGAACGGGGCTGCTTGCCGGAACCGGGCAGGTTCGGGTCGGGCACTCCCGGGGTGAGCGGCACGAAGTTGAAGTCGGTCAGCTCGTTGTTGAGCAGGAATCCTCGTCCGGGCACCGTGATGGCCGAGCCCGCGGTCTGCTCGATGGTCAGCGTGTAGGCCACCGTGTTGCCCCACTTGTCGACCACGTTGAAGTGGGTGGTGTGCGGGCCCTCGTACGGCTCACCCTGGGCGGTGCCCAGCGGCGGCGGGGTGGTGTAGTCACCGTCCGGGAAGCCGAACGGGATCGGGCGAGCCTGCGCACGAGTGGGGTCGAACACGCCGGCGCGCTCCCGGGCGAAGCCCATGCTGAGCAGCTCATTGACCGGCACCCCGCGCACGTCACCGACCCAGCGGTTGCGGTCGGCGAAGGCGATCGAGCTGGCCTCGGCGAAGCGGTGCAGGTAGTCGATCTCCGAGACCTGCGACAGGCCGATGCCGGTGCGTTCGGCGAAGGCGGTGATCAGGTTGAGGATCTGGCCGACCGCGATGCCACCCGAGCTCGGCACCCCCATCCCGTGGACCGTCAGCCGCTGGCGGTGGCCGGCGGCGGTGAAGCTGCTCTCGGTGGGCTTGAGCACCGAGGCGGTGTAGCGGTCCAGGTCCTGGGGGCGCAGCTGGCCCTTGAACACGCTGTCACCCGGGTTGGTGGTCGGGTTCGCGGCCTCGGCGGCGATCTCACGCGCCAGCTGGCCGTGGTAGAACTCGTTGACCCCGCGGCGGCGGATGAGCGCATAGGTGTCGGCCAGGTCGGGGTTCTTGAACACCGAGCCCACCTCGGGCGGGGCGCCGCCGGGCAGGAACAGCTGTGCCGAGGCGGGGAAGCGGGCCAACCGGGTCGCATTCGACGAGGTCTGCGAGCGGAAGTTCGCGTCGACGTAGAACCCGCGGCGGGCCAGTTCCTCGGCCGGTTCCAGCAGGTCGGCCAGCTTGCGGGTGCCGAACCGCCGGGCGGCGACCGCCCAGGTCGCCAGCGTGCCGGGGGTGCCGACCGACAGCCCCGAGGTGACCACCTCGTTGAAGTTCAGGGCGTTGCCGTTGCCGTCGGTCAGGGATCCTTCGTGGAAAGTGCGCGGCGCGGTTTCGCGGCCGTTGATCGTCCAGGTGCGTCCGGTCTTGGCCTCGCGGTAGACGAAGAACCCGCCGCCGCCGATGCCCGAGGAGTAGGGCTCGGTCAGGCCGAGCGCTGCGGCGGTGGCGATCGCGGCGTCAACGGCGTTGCCGCCGTCCTTGAGCACCTGCAGGCCGATGGCGCTGGCGTAGGGGTCGACCGACGAGACCGCGCCACCGCTGCCGATGGCCTCGGGCACCCGCAGCGGCTCAGGCACCGGCGGGCCGACCGGGGTCGGCTTCGGGGTGGGCTTGGGCTTGGGGCCTGGCTTCGGCTTGGGGTCGGGCTTTCCCTTGGCGAAGGCTTCAGCGGGGGTCGCCACGGCAGCGGCGGTGCCCAGGGCGGCCGCGGCGAGCAGCGCGCGGCGAGACGGTGAGGGGCTGTTCACGATGTGCTCCTAGCAATGAGGGGAGCTTCCATCTAAACCCGGGCCGGACGATCCTGCAGTCGGTAGGTCGAATTGACCTCTACAGCAGGTTCGAGATCAGGCGCGCCCCGGAGTTGCGGAACCGTCGCGCCCAGCCCCACGATTCGACCTCGGCCAGGGTCAGCTCGCGGCAGTTGGCCAGGTCGTCATTGAAGTGGCGTTCGTGTTCGGCGGCCAGGTCTTCGTCGTAGATCCAGACCATGAGTTCCTTGTGCAGGCGCAGGCTGCGCATGTCGAGGTTCATCGTCCCGATCGAGCACGCCACGCCGTCGACGGTGAGGGTCTTGGTGTGGAAGAAGCCCTTCTCCCACTGCCAGATGCGGGCGCCGGCCTTCAACAGCGGACGAAAGTAGGTTTCGGCGGCATACCAGGGCACCTTCTTGTCCAGGTACGAGGTGGTCATCAGGTCAACCCGGACCCCGCTGGCGGCGGCGTTGACCAGCACGTCCATCGTCGAGGAGTCGGGCACGAAGTACGGCGACTGCAGCAGCACCCGGTCCTTGGCGCCACTGATCGCGACCTGGTGGGCGCGGGTGGCCGAGTACCAGGGGTCGTCATGGCCGTGGTGCACGGTCTGGACGATGATGTCGCCGCTCGGCAGTGACGCGTCGGGGTAGTACTCGGTGCGGAACAGGTCTTCACCGAAGACCTCGTACCAGCGCAGGTCGAACAGCTTCTCGAGGTCGGCGACCCCGGGGCCGGTGATGCGCAGCCCGGTGTCACGCCAGGCCGGGAACCTCTTGCCGCCGTCGATGTACTCCTGGCCCAGGTTGAACCCGCCGGTGTGGCCGATCTCGGCGTCCACCACGGTGATCTTGCGGTGGTTGCGGTAGTTGAGGCGCGCCAGGCCCTTCATGTCGCTGCCGATCAGGGCGCCGGCCTTCTTGAGCTGGCGCATTTCCTTCTTCGAGTAGGGCAGGCACCCGAAGAAGTCGTTGAGGATGCGCACCTCGACCCCGGCCGCCAGCCGGTCGAGCAGCACCTTGGTGATCCGGGCGGTGAGCTCGTCGTGCTCCCAGATGAAGTAGGTCATGTGGATGAACCGCTTGGCGTTGGCCAGGTCGTCGATCAGCAGGTCGAAGTACTCGGCGCCGTCGACGCTGATCTCGCAGGTGCGCACCGGCAGCGGCGGCGCCTGGGCCGTGGTGGCGATCACGGTGCTCGTCCGGGCGACCCAGTCGGTGGTGATGTTCTCGCGGAACGCGGCCACCTGCTCGGCGTGGGGTTGGAGGACCTGCGGTAGGAACGCCGTGCTGATCGCGGTCAGGCGTTGTCGTTTCTTCGAGCGTTGGGAGATGACCGGCCAGTTGCGGCCGAAGAAGAAGTAGATGACCAGCCCCACGAACGGCAGGGTGATCAGGATCACCAGCCAGGCGAGGGCGGCCGTGGGGTCGCGGTCGGAACTGACGATGGCAATGATGACGCCGATCCAGTACAGGAGCAGGACCACGTCCACGACCAGCCAGAAGTTCATGGGACATGTCTACCGCTTCACGGCGCGGCGCAACGGCGTTTCAACTGGTGGCTGGGCGATGTGCCCGGCCGGGCTGCGGGCGTCAGCCGCGGACGTAGCCCTCAAGCTGGTCGCGCTCGGTCTGCAGTTCGTCCAGCCGGTTCTTGACGACGTCACCGATGGACACGATGGCGACCATTCGTCCGTCCTTGACCACGGGCAGGTGGCGCACGCGGCGATCGGTCATCGTCCGAGCGATGAGCTCGAGCTCCTCCTCGGGTCCGCAGGTGAACACGTCGCGGGTCATCACCTCGCGGACGAGGCGGGCGCCGGCGCCGTCCTCACGCACCAGTGGCACCAGGTCTCGCTCGGAGATGATGCCGTCGACCCGGTCGTCCCCATCGGAGACGACCACGGCGCCGATGTGGTGCTGCTCGAGCAGGTCAAGCAGTTCGGCGACGGTCGCGTCAGAACGGATTGTGATGACGTCATGTCCCTTGCGGCGGACCACCTCGTCGATACGCATGCTTGATGTTACGACGGCGCGCGGGGGTCGCGGGTAGGGGAGTGACGATGTTCTCAGTGACTTCTCGGTTCCCAGTGACGTCTCGGGTGGTCAGGGAGTTCTCGGGTGGTCACCGGCACAGGTGGGTGTCCAGTACGCTGGACGATGTTGTCGGGCTGACCCCCGCCGACACCGGGGCGTAGCGTAGTGGCTAGCGCGCCTGCTTTGGGAGCAGGAGACCGCAGGTTCGAGTCCTGTCGCCCCGACCATTGTGAAGTCATTGTGAAGTCTCGGGACATCGTCATCGGGTGTCTCGGGACTTGGTTTTCTTTTTGGGGCCTGGTGGTGGTCCTGGTTCGGGGCCGAGTGGCTGGGGTTGCGGCCCACGTCTGCAGCGCGAATCCACGTCTGCAGCGCGAATCCACGTCTGCAGCGCGACCCTGAGTCTGCGGGTCTGCCAGACGTGCAAACGCAAACTCGGCCTGCGGATGCCAACAGGCTCTGCAGACGTGGCGCCCGGCCGTGGACACGAGCGTCCTGCCGGCGATGACGACGTTGGGCACGCTGATCCGGTTCTTCTCCGTGGTGCCCATGGGGCAGCGTTAACCATGTCTGGGGACAGTCGTCAACTATGTGGTGGAACAGGGCACTTCGCCCCGACCAACCTCCCTGTGCAGGCTCATCCTGTGCAGGCTCATCCCGACGGCGGCTGGTACGGGGGCTGCCCGTACCCCTGCTGACCGGGGTCCACGCTCTGGCCCGGGTGCCCGTAGCCCTGCTGGCGATATCCCTGCTGGCCCGACGGGTCATACCCCGGTTGGCCGGGCTGCCCGTACCCCTGCTGCCCGTACCCCTGCTGCCCGGGCTGCTGGTAGCCCTGCCCGGTGGGGGACTTCTTGCCGCCGAGGTCGTCGAAGGCCTTGTTGATGCCCCGGGCGGCCTTCTTGCCCCAGGCCCCCAGCCATGCCTTGTTCTCCCCGCTGAACCCCTGGCGCATCCGCTCACCGGGGGTCAGCTCCAGTGACCGGCTGACCTTCAGCGCCGCCGGCACGAAGGCCGTCGAGTCCCCGGCGGACAGGATCCGGACGGCGCGCGCGGTCCAGTTGCCCTGGTCGTCGCCGCCGGTCCACGCCAGCACCGTCACGGTCCGGGTTGCCCCGGCCTCGGTGTACTGAGCATCGAGTTGGGCGGCGGAGTCCCAGGTGAAGTTGATCGCCCCGTCGTCGCGCTGGGTGCGCAGCCAGTCCAGCATCTCCTGCGAGGGCTGCTGGTTGGTGATCTCGAAGCCCTCCTTGGAGCCCAGGTTGTAGTTCAGGTAGGTGGTGGCCCACTGTTCGGCCGGCGCCGGGTCCAGCGTGGCGGCCTGCGGGTTGGTCGACGGCGCCCCCGGGGCCACGAACCACGGGATGTCGGGGTCGGCCGTGATGATCGTGGTGGCCTGGTCAGGGCTGGTCGTCACCGCCCAGCGGACGAAGCTCGACTGCCCCGTCTGGCGCTGCTGCAGGTCACGGAACCATCCGCGGGGTACCTGCACGGTGAACGCATTGCCGGGGCTGGTGGCCAGTTCCCAGCCGTGCGGGTTGTTCGGGTGCGGGGGAGCCCCGGGGTCGGCGGGGTTGGGCATCTGGGGTGGAATCGGCGGGCTGGACATGGGGTCCTCCGTGGTGGTCTGTGCGGAACTCGCTGCGGGGCTCGCGGCGGAGTTCGATGGCTGTGGGGGAACTGCCTGGTCAGCATTCTCCCCGTGATGGGGTCGAGCCTCGCCAAGGGCATCGGCGATCGTCCGGACGACCCAGGTCGGTGCCGGCACCTGGTCGCGCTCGGCGGCGGCGCGGACCTGGTCGGTGAGGTCTTTGTCGAGACTCAACTGCAGTGGCTCACTCATTCGTCCGCCGGCCTCAGCGCTGGATCGGGGTCTCGTACCAGTCGTCCGGGTTGATCCCCGGCACGTCATGGATGTCCTGGTGGTTCTCCAGGCCGATGAACCGCTCCTGGTACTCGTTGTAGTAGTACTTGTCGGGCCCGGCCTCGACTTGGTGCTCCCAGCCCGAGCGGTCCACCACCGTCTCCTGTTCCTTGATCATGTTCAGGAAGTTGCGGTGGTCGTCGGGCCCACCACCACCGGCGCCGTAGGTCGGGGCCTCGCGCAGCCCCGACATGTAGGACGAGTGGCTCGCGTCGCTGGCCGCCTGCTGCTGCCGCCAGCTCTGCACCCCCGCATCGAAGGTCTGCTGCCGCTCGGCCAGCGACTGCTGGAAGGCCGCATTCTGGGCGGACATGTTCCGCATCCGCTGGTTGTGCGCGGCGGTCATCGCCGCAGAGTTCGCCGCGATGTTCGCCATGGTCGCCTCGTGCTGCTGCTGGCGTTGCACGCGTTCCACGTGAGCCGCCTGTTCACCCTGCGATGTGAGCTTCATCGCGGCGTTGATGTGCAGGCAGGCGGGCACGAACCCCGCCGCATCACCGCTCGAGACGATGTGCATCACCTGGGGAACCCACCCCATGCCCAGCCCGACGGTCGACACCACGGCCGCCAGCGTCATCGGGGTGCTGTCGCGGACGAACTCTGCGCGCACGTAGGCGGCGTCGACGAAGCTGGGCTGGATCTGCCGCGCCACCAGGCCCTGCTGGACGGCCTGGCCGAGCTCGGGCAGGGGAGCGCTCCCGGTCACCCGGAAACCGGGCAGTTTGCCGTAATGCTTGGTGAGGTAGGCCCCACCGAACCCGGCGGCCGACTTGTCCTCACCGCGCAGCAGGCTGCCGAACCCGGGCATCCGCAGCCCTTCCTGCGGGTCGTTGCCATGGATGGTGGTGGCCCCGTCGGGGCTGGTGGTGGTGAAGGTCGAGACCTGCCCGCCCGGGCCCTGCGCCACCGTGGCCTGGTGGTGCCACCCGCGGGGCAGCGGCACGGTGAACAGGCCCCGGGGGTCGCTCACCTCCTCCCACGCGTCCGGCGAGCCGAGCCCCTGCGCGCTGTACGAGGGTGCCTTGGACGACGGCTCGGTGCCGCGCTCCAGCCGCTCCCGGACGACCTGCTGCATCCACTCCTGCGCCGAGAGGCCCGCCGCCTCGGCGGTGGACCGGACGGCGGCGGCCAACTCGCCCGACAGGGTGAGGTTCAGCGAGTCCTCGGACATGAAAACAGCATTACCCATCCGGGGCTCGAATGCCAGAGCTCAGGCGCGGCAGCCTCACGTACCATGGCAGCCATGGTCTGGACATCACGGCCCCGCTGGGGCACCCTGGGCGCCGCCGCGCTGGTCGTCACCCTCGTCGCGTCCGGGTGCACGTCGTCGGACGAGGACGTCACCGGCACCCCGGTCCAGATGACCACGCAGGCCAGCATCCCGGCCACCGAGGCAGTGCCGACCACGCCGGATGCCCCCGCCACCAGCGAGGCCCCGACCACCAGCCCCGCCACCACCAGCGCCCCGCCGGCCACGGCCACCGACCAGCCCACCACGGTCTCCACGCAGACCACCGGGTTGACCGGGCATTCGCCCGACCCCACCGACGGGTCCCGGACCAAGCAGTACGGCGGGGTGACCACCTACGCCGACAACTCCGCGATCCGGGTCGACCCACCGCAGCCGTTCACCCCGACCGGGGGAGCGCCCGGCAACCACGTCGTGGTGACCATCACCGTGATCAACAACTCCCCGTCGGCAGCACCCATCGACTTCTGGTGGATCACCGGCCTGGTCGACGGCCAGCCCGTCGAGCCGGTGACCGACTCGTCCCAGGGAGTGGGGATGCCCACCGGCGACCTCGCCCCGGGACAGGAACGCAGCTTCAAACTCGCCTTCCCGAAGCGGGCTGACCAGAAGTTGACCCTCGAGGTGGTCTGGCGCGACGGCTACCCGTTCACCTACGAACCCTGAGCCGGGAACCCGGGAGCCCCGAGCGGTGTCCTCCGCGGCTTCGCGTGAACCGGCCCGTTCTGGCATACTTGGGGCGCGCCGCGTGCCGACCAGCCGCGGCCCTGCGGATGTAGCTCAATGGTAGAGCCCTAGTCTTCCAAACTAGCTACGCGGGTTCGATTCCCGTCATCCGCTCCACTGGCCCCGCCCCGGCGGGGCCTTCGCGTTCCCGCAGGCCCCTTCGTCCTGGTGCCACCCTGGGTGCAGGAGGCCCGCTGCTTTGGTGCACATGGCGCGCATCGCTAGGATTGTCCGGTCAGCCCTGCCGCGGGCGCCGCTTGGTGGTGCCCGCTTGACTGGTCGGGCCACCCCGTACACCCGTACACCATCCAGGAGAACACGTGCCCAGCACCCTTGAGCAGCTCAGCCCGACCCGGGTGAAGCTCACCATCGAGTTGCCCTTCAGCGAACTCAAGCCGGCCCTCGACAAGGCCTACCAGGAGATCGGCGGCCAGGTCACCGTCCCCGGCTTCCGCAAGGGCAAGGTGCCTGCGCGTGTCATCGACCAGCGCTTCGGTCGTGGTGCTGTGCTCGAGCAGGCGATCAACTCCGCGCTGCCCGAGGCCTACGCCTCGGCCGTCGAGGAGCACAAGCTCGTCCCGCTGGGCCAGCCCGATGTCGATGTCACCAAGCTCGAGGACGGTGACCTGGTCGAGTTCACCGCCGAGGTCGACGTGCGCCCCGAGTTCGACCTGCCCGACTTCTCGGCCGTGAGCGCCGAGGTGCCCGTGCTCGAGGTCGCCGACACCGAGCTCGACGATCGCCTGGAGACCCTGCGCCAGCGCTTCGCCACCACCACCGAGGTCGACCGGGCCGCCGCCGAGGGCGACGTGGTCACCCTTGACCTGGTCGGCAAGCAGAACGGTGAGCTGCTCGACGAGGCCAGCGCCAATGGCGTCACCTACAAGCTGGGTGCCGGCGGCATGCTCGACGGCCTCGACGAGGCCGCCACCGGGCTGAAGGCCGGCGAGACCGCCACCTTCACCTCGACCCTGGTGGGTGGCGCCCACAAGGACGAGGAGGCCGAGATCGAGCTGACCGTCACCAAGGTCGCCGAGCAGGAACTGCCCGAGCTGGACGACGAGTTCGCCCAGATGGTCAGCCAGTTCGACACCGTCGAGGAGATGAAGGCCGACCTGAGCGACGCCATCGTCCGCCAGGCCCGCCTGAAGCAGGCCACCGACGCCCGTGACAAGGTGCTCGAGGCCGTGCTCGAGCAGACCGACTTCGAACTGCCCGAGGCCGTCGTGACCGCCGACTTCGAGGCCCGCCAGCAGCAGATCAACACCCAGCTGGCCCAGGCCGGTCTGACCCTGGAGCGCTACCTGGAGGAGGCTGAGGAGGAGGCCAACAACGCCGAGGACTTCTGGGCCACCATCCAGAAGCGTTCCCTGGACGCCCTGCGCGCCCAGGTCGTGCTGGACAAGCTGGCCGACGAGGACGAGATCGGCGTCGAGCAGGAGGAGCTGACCCAGCTCATCTTCAGCAAGGCCGCGCAGTCGGGCAGCACTCCTGAGCAGGAGATGCAGCACATGATGGAGCACAACCACACCCAGGAGTGGATGCTCGAGGTGCGCCGCAACAAGGCCCTGACCAAGATCGTCAACGCCGCCAAGATCACCGACGCCGACGGCAAGGTCATCGACCTGACCAAGCTGGGCCAGGACGGCAACCTGGTCAACGAGGACGCCGAGGACGAGGCCGCTGAGGCCCCGGCCCCCAAGAAGTCCGCCGCCAAGGCTTCGGCCGCCGACGCCCCGGTCGTCCCGGCCAATGTGAAGCCGACCAAGTCGACCAAGAAGGCCAAGGACGACGAGGCTGAGGACGACGAGGCCTGATCCTCCCGGTCTGACACGTCAGGACTGCCGCATCCCCGATGGGGGTGCGGCAGTTCTGCTTCCCGGGGGGTGGTCGGGGCATCTGCCAGTATTGTCGCGTGTGGGTCGTCCGCAGGGCGGGACCCGGGGAGATGAGGAGCTCGATGAGCCAGATCGGTCGATGGGTCAAGGGTCTGCTCGGTGGCCGTGCCGCCGAGGAGCAGGCTGCTGCGGCGACGGCAGGTGCGGCCGCATCAGCCGCTCGTCCTGCCGGTGACGGCGCCCCCGTGGCGGCGAGTTCCGCCGACGTACCGCGCCCCGCCTCCTCGTCCGGGTCCGCCAAGAGCACCGAGGCGAAAAAGCCCGAGCCCAAGAGCCTGACCACCGCGAACCCCGAGGCCCGGAACCCCGAAGCCCGGAAGTCCGACAACGGGGCCACCTCGGCGAAGAGCCCCGACAACGGCGGCACGGCGAAGCGCCCGGCGGCCAAGGCCGCAGCCCCCGCCGGTGCGATGACCTCCTCGCGGTTCCTGCCGGTCGTGCTCGGCATCTCGGGGATCGGGCTGTCGCTGTGGATGATGCATGAGTACTCCAGCTTTGTCGCCCCGATCTTCTTCGCGCTGAACATGATGATCACCGCCTACCCGCTGTACCGCATCCAGCGCCGCTACCGGGTGCCCACGGTGATCGCGGTGCTGGTCACCGGCCTGACCGTGATCGCGCTGCTGGCGCTGTTCCTGTTCGGCATGTATTGGGCCGTGGCGGCGATGGTGCAGAAGCTGCCCGACTACAACTCCCAATTCGCCGCGATGTACACCGACACCATCACCTGGCTGGCCGGCCTCGGCCTGTCCGAGGAGATGCTGCGCGACCAGGTGATGAGCATCGACCCGTCCCAGCTGGCGGGGGTGGTCTCCGGGGTGCTGGCCAGCATGGGCAACGTCGGCACCCTGCTGGTGGTCATGATCACCGCCTTGATCTTCATGCTGATGGACACCCCGCAGATGCAGGAGCGCCTCGACATCGCCTCACGCAACCACGGCTCGTTCATCGGGGCGCTGGGCAACTTCGCCGTCGGCATCCGCCGCTACTGGATCGTCACCACCGTGTTCGGGTTGATCGTGGCGGTCCTCGACCTGGCCGTGCTGATCGGGCTCGGGGTGCCGCTGGCGCTGGTCTGGGCCGTGTTCAGCTTCCTGACCAACTACATCCCCAACATCGGTTTCGTGATCGGCCTGGTGCCGCCGGCGCTGCTGGCCCTGGTTGACTCCGGCCCGCGGACTGCGATCGCGGTCGTGGTGGCCTACTCGGTGCTGAACTTTGTCGTCCAGTCGATCATCCAGCCCAAGTTCGCCGGCAATGCGGTCGGCCTGACGCCGACCCTGTCGTTCATCTCGCTGATGTTGTGGACCGCCGTGCTCGGCCCGCTGGGCGCACTGCTGGCGCTGCCGATGTCGCTGCTGGTCAAGGCACTGCTGATCGACCCCGACCCGCAGTCGCGCTGGGTGAACGCGTTGATCTCCTCGCGACCCCAGGATGCGATCAGCGCCGAACCGGTCGAGGAGCCCGAGCTGGCGCTCGGCAACGACTGAACCACGCGACGCCTCCAGCGAACAGTGGCCCATCCACTCAGGAATTGTCGGGGGGACCGGGTAGGTTCTTCTACGTGAACATTCCAGACAAGACCATCCAGGCTGCAGCCGGCGGTGCAGGCTTCGGGATGACCGACAGCGTCTACCAGTCCCTGCTGGCCAATCGCATCATCTTCCTCGGGTCCGAGGTCAAGGACGAGAACGCGAACGCGATCTGTGCGCAGATGCTCCTCCTCAACGCCGAGGACCCCGAGAAGGACATCTTCCTCTACATCAACTCGCCCGGTGGGTCGGTCGACTCCGGCATGGCGATCTTCGACACCATGCAGTGGATCTCGAACGACGTCGCCACCGTGGCCATGGGCCTGGCTGCCTCGATGGGCCAGTTCCTGTTGTCGGCCGGCACCCCCGGCAAGCGCTACGCCCTGCCGCACAGCCGCATCATGATGCACCAGCCCTCGGGTGGCCTGGGCGGTACCGCCTCCGACATCCGCATCCAGGCTGAGCAGTCGCTGCACATCAAGCGGACGATGGCGCAGCTGATCGCCGAGCACACCGGCCAGACCGTCGAGCAGATCGAGGCGGACTCCGACCGTGACCGCTGGTTCACCGCCGAGCAGGCGCTGGAATACGGGTTCATTGACCATGTCTACGAGCGCGCCAGCATGATCAAGACCGACGCCCCGAACCAGTGAGGAACCCTGCCATGACCATGCCACTCAACTTCGGTTCCCCCGTGCCCGGCGCCCCCGGGGGAATGGCCCCCCAGGGCCCCTCGATGGACTACTACATCCCCCAGTGGGAAGAGCGCACCAGCTACGGCGTGCGCCGCGTCGACCCCTACACCAAGCTGTTCGAGGACCGCATCATCTTCCTTGGCACCCCGATCACCGATGACATCGCCAACGCGGTGATGGCGCAGCTGCTGTGCCTGCAGTCGATGGACGCCGAGCGCCAGATCTCGATCTACATCAACTCACCCGGTGGCTCGTTCACCGCGCTGACCGCGATCTACGACACGATGCGCTACATCAAGCCCGACGTGCAGACCGTGTGCCTGGGCCAGGCTGCCTCCGCGGCGGCCGTGCTGCTCGCGGCCGGCACCAAGGGCAAGCGGTTGGCGCTGCCGAACTCCCGCATCCTGATCCACCAGCCGGCGACCGAGGGTGGCTACGGCCAGTCCTCCGACCTGGAGATCCAGGCCAAGGAGATCCTGCGCATCCGCTCCCTGATGGAGAACATGCTGGCCAGCGACACCGGCCAGCCGCTGGAGCAAGTCACCAAGGACATCGAACGCGACAAGTACCTGACCGCCGAAGAGGCCGTCGAGTACGGCATCGTCGACGACATCCTGACCTCGCTCAAGGACATCTGAGAGTCCACTCAGGATCTGTCCCTTGTTGGGGGTTGCTTCCTCGGCGGCAACCCCCAACGGGTTAGGGTTGAACCCACCTGACCCGTTCGCACATCTTCTGGAAGGAGGCGCCAATGGCTCGCGTTGGTGAGACCAGTGACCTGTTCAAGTGTTCTTTCTGTGGGAAGAGCCAGAAGCAGGTGAAGAAGCTCATCGCAGGACCCGGCGTCTACATCTGCGACGAGTGCATCGACCTGTGCAACGAGATCATCGAAGAGGAGTTCTCGGAGGCCACCGACGTCGGCCAGCTCGAGGAACTGCCCCGTCCCCGCGAGATCCGTGACTTCCTCAACGAGTACGTGATCGGCCAGGACGACGCCAAGCGCGCCCTGGCGGTCGCGGTCTACAACCACTACAAGCGCGTCCAGGCGCAGAGCTCCGACACCCCCCGCCGCGCCGAGGAGGATGCGGTCGAGCTGGGCAAGTCGAACGTCCTGCTGATCGGGCCGACCGGCTGCGGCAAGACCTACCTCGCCCAGACGCTGGCCAAGAAGCTCAACGTGCCCTTCGCGATGGCCGACGCCACCGCGCTGACCGAGGCCGGTTACGTCGGTGAAGACGTCGAGAACATCCTGCTGAAGCTGATCCAGGCGGCCGACTTCGACATCAAGAAGGCCGAGACCGGCATCATCTACATCGACGAGATCGACAAGGTGGCCCGCAAGGCCGAGAACCCATCGATCACCCGCGACGTCTCCGGTGAGGGCGTGCAGCAGGCCCTGCTGAAGATCATCGAGGGCACCGTCGCCTCGGTGCCCCCGCAGGGTGGGCGCAAGCACCCCCACCAGGAGTTCCTGCAGATCGACACCTCGAACATCCTGTTCGTCGTCGGCGGCGCGTTTTCGGGCCTGGAACACATCATCGGCCAGCGGGTCGGCAAGCGCCCGCTCGGGTTCAGCAACTCCGACGAGGACCGGTCGATCAATGAGGACGACCTGATGTCGCAGACCACGCCGGAGGACCTGCACCAGTTCGGGCTGATCCCCGAGTTCATCGGACGACTGCCGATCATCAGTACCGTGCGTCCGCTCGACAAGGAATCGTTGACCCGCATCCTGGAGGAGCCGCGCAACGCGCTGGTCAAGCAGTACCGCAAGCTGTTCGAACTCGATGGCGTGCAACTCGACTTCACCCCCGAGGCCATCGAGGCCGTCGCCGACAAGGCGCTGGCCCGGGGCACCGGCGCCCGTGGCCTGCGGGCCATCCTCGAAGAGGCACTGCTCGACGTCATGTTCGAGGTGCCCAGCGAGTCCTCGGTCGCCGGGGTGCTGGTGACCGCCGAGGCCATCATCGGTGAGGCCAAGCCGACCCTGGTGCCGCGGGCCAAGCTCGCCCAGCGGGGCGACCTGTCGGCCTGATCGCCATGACCATCCGGGTGGCGGCCGTCCAGGTGCGCAGCACCAGCGACCCCGCCGAGAACCTCGACATCATCGCCGAACAGGCCCGGCAGGCGGTCGACCAGGGTGCCCGGCTCGTGGTCTTCCCCGAGGCGATGATGGCGAACTTCACCACCCGCCTCGCCCCGGTCGCCGAACCCCTCGACGGGCCCTTCGTGCAGGTGGTGACCGGTATCGCCGCCGACCTGGGTGCCTGGCTGGTGGTCGGCATGTTCGAGCCGGCCGGCGACGGTCGGGTCCACAACACCGTGGTCGCCACCGACGGCCATACCCTGCACCACTACCGCAAGCTGCACCTGTACGACTCGTTCGGGTCGAAGGAGTCCGCCACCGTCGCGCCGGGCAGCGAACTGGTCACCTTCGAGGCGCTGGGCACCACCATCGGCCTGGCCACCTGCTACGACGTGCGCTTCGCCGACCAGTTCGCCGACCTGCGCCGGGCCGGGGCAGAAGTCATCTGCCTGCCGGCCTCCTGGGCGCCGGGCGTCGACAAGGTCGACCAGTGGGAACTGCTGGTGCGTTCGCGCGCCATGGACGCCCAGGCCTTCGTCGTCGGTGCCGACCAGTCGGGTGACCCGTCGGCGACCTCGCGCGCCCCGCTGGGAGTGGGCCACTCCCTGGTGGCGGGCCCACTGGGCAAGGTGGTGGCCGCCCTGGGGGCTGCTGACGGGGTGCTGGTCACCGACATCGACGTCGACCTGGTGGCCCGGGTGCGTGAGGCGATCCCGCTGGGCTGAGCGGCCCGGCCTCGAAAACGCGGTGCTGGACGGGCGCCATTCGGGGCATGGGGTCGATAGGCTGACCGGGTATCCGGCATATCGTCGGTCCATTCCGCCCGACCGCACTCGTCCTTAAGGAAGTCCCGTGGAGAAGACAACCCCGCCGATCGTTGCCACTGACAGCATCAAGAACGTGCCCCAGCTGGTGCGCCGCCGCGTGGAGTTGACGCCGAACAAGGTGTCCTTCCGCGTCCAGAAGGACCAGGCCTACCACGATGTCACGGCCGCCCAGTTCCTCGATGACGTGGTCGCGGTCGCCAAGTCGTTCATCGCGGCGGGCATCGGCATCGGCGATCGCGTGGTCATCATGTCGGCCACCCGCTACGAGTGGACCGTGTGCGACTTCGCCGCCCAGTTCGCCGGCGCCGTGCCGGTGCCCATCTACGAGACCAGCTCGCAGGACCAGGCCGCGTTCATCCTCAAGGACTCTGACGCCAAGCTCGCCTTCGGTGAGACCGGCCGCCACGTCAAGCTGCTGCAGGGTGCGCTGGAGGCCCAGAACATCGAGCTGCCCGGTCGGCTGTGGCGCATGGTCGACGGCACCGAGAACACCCTCGAGCAGTTCCGCGCCCTGGGCGTCGACGTCACCGACGAGCAGCTGGCCGAGCGGGAGAACTCCGCCGAACCCGACACCATCGCCAGCCTGGTCTACACCTCCGGCACCACCTCCGACCCCCGCGGCGCCGCCATCACCCACGCCAACCTGGCCCACCTGGCGGTCAACGTCGTCGAGTCCGTGCCCGAACTGATCTACGACGGCGCCACCACCGTGCTGATGCTGCCGCTGGCCCACATCCTGGCCCGCTTCGTCCAACTGGCCACGTTCTGGGGTGGCACCACGATCACCCACGTGCGTGACGCCAGCCGCGTAGTGGCGATCCTCAAGGCCCAGCAGCCGACCTTCATGGTGGTCGTGCCCCGCGTCATGGCCAAGGTACTGGCCGCCGTGCACAAGTCGGCCGAAGAGAAGAAGATGGGCAAGGTCTTCAACCGTGCCGAGCAGGTCGCCGTCGACTGGGCGCTGCACCTCGAGGCGCAGGAGGCCGGCCGCGACAGCAAGGCCGGGTTCGCGCTGAAGGCCCAGCACGCCCTGTTCGACAAGCTGTTCTACTCCAAGATCCGCGAAACCCTCGGTGGGCGCCTGAAGTACATGGTCAGCGGCGCGGCCCCGCTCGACAAGCGACTCGGCCTGTTCTTCCGCGGCGTCGGGGTCAACGTCCTCGAGGGCTACGGCCTGACCGAGACCACCGCCCCGATCACCCTGAACTACCCCGGCCAGTCGGTGGTCGGCAGCGTCGGCACCCCGGTGCCCGGGTCGACCGTGCGGATCTCGCCCGACGGTGAGATCGAGCTGAAGGGCATCGGCGTGTTCGCCGGCTACCACCACGCCGGCGACGGCGCCGCCTTCACCGAGGACGGGTTCTTCCCCACCGGTGACCTCGGCAAGCTCGACGCCGACGGGCGCCTGTTCATCACCGGCCGCGCCAAGGACATGATCCTGACCGACTCGGGCAAGAACATCTCCCCGCAGCGCTGGCAGGGTGTCGTCGAACGTGGGGGACTGGTGGCCCAGGCCGTCGTCGTCGGCGACCGTCGCCCCCACCCGGCTGCCGTGCTCGTGGTCGACCTGCCCTCCCTCAAGGAATGGGCCAAGGCCAACAACCGCCCCGACCTCGAGAGCAAGTGGGAGACCCCGCCGGCGGTGCCCGGTGAGAAGATCACCGACCCGCAGCTGCTGGCCGCGATCCAGGCCGTGGTCACCGACGCCAACAAGGGCGGCAGCCACGCCGAGCGCATCGACGACTGGGTCGCCCTGGTCGCCGACGTCTCCGAAGAGGCCGGGCTGGTGACCGCGACCATGAAACTGAAGCGCTCCAAGTTCATCGACGCCATGGCCCCGGTCATCGACGAGCTCTACGCGGGCAGCAAGAAGAAGTCCTGACCGGCGCCGACCTGCCCCGGGCTCAGTCCTGGGGCAGGTCGGGGCCGAACCCCGAGGTGATCACCTCGGTCAACAGGTCGGTGGTGCGCTGGCGCAAATGCCGCAGCTTGCGCTGCCCGTCCCGCCCGGGCAGCGCCTCGACCAGCGGCAGCTTCTCGCGGATGGCCGTGGACTCCTTCAACCACCTGGTCGCCTCGTCGGCGGCCGTGGGGTCACCGGCGGCCTTCAGTGCGTACTCGTCGATCAGGTCCAGCTGCTTGAGCAGCCGGGCCTGCGGGGAACGCATCCGGGTGGTTTCGCGCAGCTTGTCGCCCAGGCCCTTGACCGCGTCACTGACCCGCCCGTCCTTGTTGAGCGCATCCCACGCCTCGAAGGCGACCTTCGCGCCGGTGACGATCGCCGTGCTCAGGGCCGCGGCCTTCTTGACGTCCAGTTTCTTGGCCATGGTGACAGCCTAAACGTCACTGGGTCGCGGCGAGCTCCACGTCGACGCCCAGGGCCCCCCCGCGTTCGTCCCAGGACGCCTCACCGGTGATCCGGCCCACGGCGCGCAGGTCACCTTCCACCAGCTGCAGCCGGGCCAGCGACTCGGCCGGGCCGTGGAAGAGCGCGCGGGTGACCTCGGTCTTCATCGAGACCTTGGCGGTCGACTTTGCGCCGCGCAGCCCGATCAGGGCAGCCTCCACGTCACCGAGCAGCGCTACCTCACCGCCCGAGGGCAGTTCGGCCGCAGTCGGCCACGACGCGTGGTGGATGGAGCTTTCATGACCCCACGACCAGACCTCTTCGGTCACGAACGGCAGGAAGGGGGCCAGCAGGCGAAGCATCACGTCGAGGGCCAGGGTCAGGGTCGCCACCGCCGAGCGGGCCGGTTCGTCCCCGCGGGCACCATAGGCGCGTTCCTTGACCAGCTCGAGGTAGTCGTCACAGAACGACCAGAACGCCGACTCGGCGGCCTCCAGGGCGCTGGTGTAGTCGAACTTCTCGAAGGCTGCGGTCGCAGCGTCCACCGTGTCGGCCAGTGAGGCCAGCAGGGCCAGGTCGACCGGCTCGACGATGTCGGACGCTGAGGTTGCCCCGACCTTGGTGGTGATGTCGCCCAGCACGAACTTCGAGGCGTTCAGCACCTTCATCGCGAGGCGTCGTCCGACCTTCATCTGGGTCTCGTCGAACGGTGAGTCCATGCCCGGGCGAGCCATCGCCGCACGCCAGCGCACCGCGTCAGCCCCGTACTTGTCGAGGATCTCGGTGGGCACCACCACATTGCCCTTCGACTTCGACATCTTCTTGCGGTCGGGGTCGACCACGAAGCCCGAGATGGTGGCCCGCTTCCACGGGGTCACCTGGTGCTCGAAGTTCGAGCGGACGACCCGGCTGAACAGCCAGGTGCGGATGATGTCGTGGGCCTGCGGGGCCGCGTCCATCGGGAAGGTCAACCGGAACAGTTCCTCGTCGCGCTCCCAGCCGCAGGCCAACTGCGGGGTCAGTGACGAGGTGGCCCAGGTGTCCATGATGTCGGGGTCACCGATGAAGCCACCGGCCTGCCCACGCTGGGACTCCTCGAAACCTTCGGGAGCCTGCGACTGGGGGTCGACCGGCAGCGCGGACTCCTCGGCCACGATCGGGGCGGAGTAGTCCGGCTCACCCTGGTCGTCCAGCCGGTACCAGACCGGGAACGGCACACCGAAGAACCGCTGCCGGCTCACCAGCCAGTCACCGTTGAGCCCACCGACCCAGTTGTCGTAGCGGTGGTGCATGTGCTCGGGGGTCCAGATGATCTCGTTGCCGCGTTCCAGCAGGGTCGCCTTGAGAGCCTCGTCGCGGCCACCGTTGGCGATGTACCACTGCCGCGTCGAGACGATCTCGAGCGGCTTGTCGCCCTTCTCGTAGAAGTTCGCCATGCGCTGGGTCGGCTTCGGCTCACCGTCCAGGTCACCGGTCTCACGCAGCTTGGCCACGGTCAGCTCGCGGGCGGTGAAGGTGGTCTTGCCGGCCACCTCAGCCCAGAACTCGGAGTTGACCAGCCACTCGGGGATCTCGGTCTGCAGGCGACCGTCGCGGTTGATGACGGTGCGCATCGGCAGGTTGAGCTCACGCCACCAGGTCACGTCGGTCAGGTCACCGAAGGTGCAGCACATCGCGATGCCGGCACCCTTGTCGGGCTCGGCGGCGGGGTGGGCCAGCACCGGGATCTCCACGCCGTAGATCGGGGAGGTCACGGTGGTGCCGAACAGCGGCTGGTAGCGCTCGTCGTCGGGGTGGGCGATCAGCGCGACCACGCTGGGCACGAGTTCCGGACGAGTGGTCTCGATCCACACCGGTGAACCGTCCGGCGCGCGGAAGGCGACCCGGTGGTAGGCACCGGGGTACTCCCGGGCCTCCAGCTCGGCCTGGGCGACCGCGGTCTGGAAGGTGACGTCCCACATGGTCGGCGCCTCGGACAGGTAGGCCTCACCACGGGCGTGGTTGCGCACGAACGCCAGCTGCGCCACCCGCTGGGCTTCGGGCGAGATGGTGGTGTAGACGAGGTTCCAGTCCACCGACAGGCCCACCCGGCGCCACAGGTCCTCGAAGACCTGTTCATCGACCTGGGTCAGCTCGTGGCACAGCTCGATGAAGTTGCGCCGGCTGATCGGCACCTGGCGCTTCGGGTCCGGCTTGGCCGGGGGAGTGAAGTCCGGGTCGTAGGGGATCGTCGGGTCGCAGCGCACGCCGTAGAAGTTCTGCACGCGACGCTCGGTGGGCAGGCCGTTGTCGTCCCACCCGATCGGGTAGAAGACGTGCTTGCCCTGCATGCGCTGGTAGCGCGCCACCAGGTCGGTGTGGGTGTAGCTGAACACGTGGCCCACGTGCAGCGAGCCCGACACGGTCGGCGGGGGAGTGTCGATCGAGAACACCTGGTCGCGGGTGCCCGGCCGTTGGAAGGCGAAGGTGCCGCGCTGCTGCCACTTCTCGGCCCAGGCTACCTCCAGGCCCTCGAGCACCGGCTTGTCGGGCACACGGGGGGAGGACGGGTTCTGGGCGAGGTCAGTCATGCGCCCAAGACTAGTGAGTCAGCCCCGCGGGGTTGAAATCAGGAGTTCGCGGCGTCCTCGATGGCCTTCTTCCAGGCGTCGGTGTTGGCGTCGAGCACGCGCCACCAGTCGGTCATCCGACCATCACCCTCGACCTGGGGGTTCTTGCCGTTGACCATGATGGTGGGGGTGCTGGTCACCCCGTTGCGGCCGGCGTTCTCGTTGACCTTGTCGACGAACTGGGCGGTGGCGTTGTCGTCGTAGCAGGTCTTCCACGCGTCGAAGTCGGCGCCCTCGAGACCGGCGTCCTGGGCGATCTGGCCGTCCATCGCCGAATCGGTGTACAGCTGGCCCTCGCCCTGCCGGTTGAACGCGGCGTTGTGGAACTCCCAGTACTTGCCGCGGGTGTCGGCGCAGGCGGCACCCACGGCGACCCGCCGGGAGTGGTCATTGTTGAGCGAGGGCTGGTCGTCCATGAACGTCATGGTGTGCACCTCAAGCTTGAGGAAGCCCTCGTCCATCAGGGCCTTCCAGGTCTCGCCGTAGATCTCCTCGGTCTGCTTGCAGACCCCGCACTGGTAGTCGACGTAGAGGTTCAGCGTGTACTGGGCGTTCGCGCCGGTGTCGGGGTTGGCGAGGATGGCGTCTTCACCGATGGCGTTCGGCGGGGCGATCTGGGCGGCGGCCTCACGCTCGGCCTGCTCCCGCTTGGCGGTCTGGTTCTGGATGACGACCACCGCCACCACCGCGATCACTGCCAGCGCCAGCACACCGGCGACGATTCCGCCAATCAGGGTGTTGCGCCGCTGCCGCTTCTGCTCGGCCTCACGCTGGGCCGCCAACCGCTCACGACGGCTGGCCTCACTCGCCTTCGTCTTGGCACGGGAAGAGGTCGGCTTGGCCTTCTTGTTGCTCATCGCTCACTGTTCCTTGGTGGTTGCGGTTGCGGTCGGGACGACGGGGTCGTCCGCGTCGAGGTCATCGTCATCGAGGTCATCGGAGTCGAGGTCAGCGGGGCCGCCGAACAGGACCTGGTCGACGGCGAAGGCGCTGCGTGGTCGCACGACGAGCCACACGCCGGCTGCCAGGAACAGCAGGTCGCGGGCGATGTCCTGGGGGTACTGGGTCTCTTCGGGTTCGACGATGCCGCCGCTGCCGAAGCAGCCGCAGTCGATGGTCAGGCCCCGGGCCCAGGCCGAGGCGATCCCGATGATGAAGGCGACCATCAGCAGCGAGCCGAGCAGGCTCGTCCAGCGGGTCAGGAACCCGGCCATGATCATCAGGCCGAGAATGATCTCGAACGGTGGCAGCGCGTAACCGACCCACTTGGCCAGGTCATAGGGCAGCAACTGGTAGGCGCGCACCGACTGCACACTCAGCTCGAGGTTGCCGATCTTGGTGAGCCCGGCGATGAACAGGGAACCGCCGAGCACCAGCCGTGCCAGCAGCCCGACCCAGTCCTTGATGCCATGGCCCCACACCTCAGTCGTCACAGTGTGAGCATACCCAGCGCCCGGCGCGCTGCCCGGTCGGCCCCCGTCCCCCGGGCAGCGGACGAGGCAGCTGGGCGAAACAAAGTAGTCTTGCCCCACCATGGCAACCCACGAAGAGATCACCGCGCAGCTTGTCTCGCGCTGGCCCGAGAACCGCGTCGCCCCCAGCCTCGGCCGCATCCAGGCCCTGTGCGACCTGCTCGGCAACCCCGAACGCAGCGCCCCGGTCATCCATCTCACCGGCACCAACGGCAAGGGCAGCACCGCCGCGATGATCGACGCGCTGCTGCGCTCCCAGGGGCTGCGCCCCGGCCGCGTGTCCAGCCCCCACCTGGTCGACATCACCGAACGGATCTGCATCGACGGTGAACCGGTCAGCGACGAGGTCTTCGACGAGGCCTGGGAACAGATTGAACCGCTGGTGGCCATGGTCGACGAACAGCTGATCGACGGCGTCGCGATGACCTTCTTCGAGGTGATGATCGGGTTGTCGTTTGCGATCTTCGCCGACGCCCCCGTCGATGTGATGATCCTCGAGGTCGGCATGGGCGGCACCTGGGACGCCACCAATGTCGCCGACGCGCAGGTGGCCGTCATCACCCCGATCGCGCTCGACCACACCCACCTGCTGGGCCGCACCATCGCCGAGATCGCCGCTGAGAAGGCCGGCATCATCAAGCCCGGCGCCACCGCCGTGATCGCCGCCCAGGACCCCGAGGCCGCCGCCGTGCTGATGGCCCGGGTCGCCGAGGTGGGCGCGCTGCCCGTGCTCGAAGGCCCCGGCTTCGGCGTGCTCGAACGCCAGCGCGCCGTCGGCGGGCAGCTCCTGCGCCTGCAGACCGGCGCCGGACCGGTCGGTGACATCCACCTGCCGCTGCACGGCGAACACATGGCCGACAACGCCGCCCTGGCCGTGGCCGCCGTCGAGGCGCTGATGGGTGGCACCGCGCTCACCCCCGAGGTCATCGTCGACGGCCTGGCCGCAGTGCAGGCCCCGGCCCGGCTCGAACTGATCCGCCGCTCACCGGCGATCGTGCTCGACACCGCCCACAACCCCCACGGTGTGCGCGCCACCCTGGCCGGTGCCGCCGAGGCCTACGGCTTCTCACCCATGATCGGTGTGGTCGCGATGATGCGCGACAAGGCCGTCGACGAGGTGCTCGGGCTGCTGGCCGAGGTGCTCGACCAGGTCGTGGTGACCAAGGTGGCCTCCACCGACCGCGGGGTGCCCGTCGATGAGCTGGAGGACATGGCCCAGGGCGTCTTCGGCGCCCAGCGGGTGGAACGGGCCGACACCATGGCCGCCGCCCTCGAGCGGGCGGCAACCCTGGCCGACCAGGCCGGGCCCAGCGCCGGGGTGCTGGTGGTCGGCTCGGTGATCGCCGCCGGTGAGGCGCGGGCGATCCTGCTGCCCGGCCGCGGCGACGAGCAGCGCGAAGCCGAACACGATGCCCTGCTGCGGGTCGGCCCGACGCGCGCCGACATGGGGCTCGACGATGCCGAGGAGACCTGGTGATCCTGCGATCCGACAACCCGATGATGCGGGCCCTGGTGATGACCCTGTGGTTCGAGGTCATCGTCTTCTGGCTGGCGCTGCCCGGCATGCTGCTGGTCGACCACCGCGACACCACGCTCAGCATCGCCGTGGTCACCGCCGGGTCGGTGCTGGCGATCGCCGCCGCCCGCGGGGCCAAGAAGGGCTGGGGCCAGTGGCTCGGCTGGCTGGTGCAGGTCGCCGCCCTGGCGATGGGCTTCATGACCTCGATGATGTTCGCGGTCGGGGTGGTCTTCGCGCTGATCTGGGTGATGTGCATCGTGCTGGGGCGCCGGCTCGAAACGCAGGCACCCGGCCAATCCCACTAGGCTGACGCCCATGACGCAGACTTTCAGCGCCCAGAACGGGTCCCGCACCCTCGTCCTGCTCAAGCCCGACGCCGTCGAGCGTGGCCTGACCGGGGCGATCCTTGATCGCTACCTGACCAAGGGGCTGCGGCTGGCGGCACTGGAACTGCGCCACGTCAACCAGGCGCTGGCCTCGGCCCACTACTCCGAGCACGTCGGGCGCGACTACTACCCGACGCTGATCGACTTCATCACCTCCGGCCCGGTGGTGGCGATGGTGCTCGAAGGTGAACGCGCCATCGACATCGTCCGCCTGATGAACGGCGCCACCGACTCGGCGACCGCGGCCCCCGGAACCATCCGTGGGGACTTCTCGATCTACTACCAGCGCAACATCGTTCACGCCTCGGACTCCCCCCAGACGGCGGCCCGCGAGATCGGCATCTGGTTCCCGAACCTCTGAGCGGTCCACCTGTGGCGCGCGTCACGTATTCTGTGCGGTGATGAGCACGATGACGCAGCCCGAAACCCTCTTCCCGAAACTGGAGCCGCTGCTGGCGCAGGTCAGCAAGCCGATCCAGTACGTCGGCGGCGAGCACAACTCCGTGCGCAAGGACTGGAACTGTGGCGCCCAGGCCGGCCACGAGACCGTCCGCTGGTGCCTGATGTACCCCGACGCCTACGAGGTCGGCCAGCCGAACCAGGGCGTCGCGATCCTCTACGAGATCCTCAACGAGCGTGACTGGATCCTGGCCGAGCGCACCTACTCGGTGTGGCCCGACCTGGCCCGGCTGATGCGCGAGCACGGCATTCCGCAGTTCACCCTCGACAGCCACCGCGCGGTCGGCGAGTTCGACGTGCTCGGCCTCAGCTTCGCCACCGAACTCGGCTACACCAACATGCTCGAGGCCATCGACCTGGCCGGGCTGCCGCTGCACGCGACCGAACGCCGTGAGCACGACCCGATCGTGCTGGCCGGTGGGCACGCCGCGTTCAACCCCGAACCCATCGCCGACTTCATCGATGCCGCGGTGATCGGCGACGGTGAAGAGGCCTCACTGCTGGTCAGCGAGATCATCCAGGAGTGGAAGGCCGAGGGTCGTCCGGG
This sequence comes from Aestuariimicrobium sp. Y1814, assembly GCF_050113895.1. NCBI lineage: Bacteria > Bacillati > Actinomycetota > Actinomycetes > Propionibacteriales > Propionibacteriaceae > Aestuariimicrobium > Aestuariimicrobium sp. Y1814. The sequence goes on from NZ_JBNJRW010000003.1 coordinate 165,137, forward strand.
GGGCCGCGACGGGCTGCTGCTGCGGCTGGCCTCGACCGGTTCGGTGTATGTGCCGAAGTTCTACGAGGTGACCTACCTGGGCGACGGGCGCATCCAGCGGGTCGCGCCGACGGTGCCCGAGGCGCCCTTCCAGGTGCGCAAGCACACCCTGATGAACCTGGACGAGTGGCCCTACCCCAAGAAGCCGATCGTGCCGCTGGCCGAAACCGTCCACGAGCGCTACTCGGTCGAGATCTTCCGCGGCTGCACCCGTGGTTGCCGCTTCTGCCAGGCCGGGATGATCACCCGCCCGGTGCGTGAACGCAGCATCGAGACGATCGGGACGATGGTCGCCGAGGGCCTCAAGTCGACCGGCCTCGAAGAGGTCGGCCTGCTGTCACTGTCGAGCGCCGACCACTCCGAGATCGGTGAGGTCACCAAGCAGCTGGCCGACCGGTACGAGGGCACCAACGTGTCGCTGTCGCTGCCCTCGACCCGGGTGGACGCCTTCAACATTGACCTGGCCAACGAGCTGTCGCGCAACGGTCGCCGCTCGGGGCTGACCTTCGCCCCCGAGGGCGGCTCGGAACGCATGCGCAAGGTCATCAACAAGATGGTCAGTGAGGACGACCTGATCCAGACCGTGGCGACGGCCTTCGGCAACGGTTGGCGCCAGGTCAAGCTGTACTTCATGTGCGGCCTGCCCACCGAGACCGACGAAGACGTGCTGGCCATCGCCGACATGGCCGCCCGGGTGATCGAGACCGGACGAGAGGTCGCCGGCACCCGCGACATCCGCTGCACCGTCTCGATCGGCGGGTTCGTGCCCAAGCCGCACACCCCGTTCCAGTGGGCGGCGCAGACCTCCGCCGAGGTGGTCGACGACCGGCTGCACCAGCTACGCGACAAGATCAAGGCCAACCGCCTCTACGGCAAGGCGATCGGCATGCGCTACCACGACGGTCGTCCGGGCATCATCGAGGGACTGCTGTCGCGCGGCGACCGCCGGGTCGGCCGGGTGATCGAACAGGTCTGGCGCATGGGCGGCATCTTCGACGGTTGGAGCGAGCACTTCAGCTACGACCGCTGGGTCGAGGCGAGCCGGGTCGCGCTGGCCGATGAACCGGTGGACCTGGACTGGTTCACCACCCGCGAGCGCGACTACGACGAAGTGCTGCCCTGGGACCACCTGGACGCCGGCCTGGACCGTGACTGGCTGTGGGAGGACTGGCAGGACGCCCTCGACGAGACCGAGGTGGACGACTGCCGCTGGACCCCCTGCTACGACTGCGGGGTGTGCCCGCAGATGCAGACCGAGATCCAGATCGGGCCGACCGGTCGTCCGCTGTTGCCGTTGAGCGTGGTCGGTCGCGACCTCAGCTGAGGTTGCGGGGGCGGGACGTCGCGCAGCGCCCGGTCGCGCGCGGCGACTGAGAGTTGGCCATGAGTTGGCCGAGGAGCTATTGCTGTAACAGCGTTTCTCCAAGAATGGGGGCAGGCCGCCGCAATGTCGGGGCAGCCCCTGAGGAGGAAACATGTCCACCCGTTTGCTTGCCCTCGTGGCCGGCCTCACCCTGGTTCTCGCCGGCCTCGTCGCGCCATCGACGGCGCATGCCGCGAGCTGGAACTCCAACTACGTCGCCCTGGGCGACTCCTACGCCTCGGGCACCGGACTGGCCGATGCCGCCGGTGCCTGCCTCACCTCGTCGGGAGCCTTCCCGCACCAGTTGAACAAGAAGGTCGATTCGCTGGCCTGTTCCGGCGCCAGTTCGGCCGACCTGGCCGGCCAGATCGCCGCCGCCAAGCAACTGTCACCGGCCAAGAGCCTCAATGGTCAGCGGGTGCTGTTCCGCGCTCAGCAGGTCTCGCTCACCCTGGGCGCGAACGACCTGGGCTGGACGCAGGCCCTGCTCGGCTGCCTGGCCAACCCGTTGGCGTGCGAGACGCTGCTGGGCGGGGTGGTCGCAAACCTCAACGGCCAGGAGGTTCGGACGGCGAACAGCATCGCTGCCGTGCGGCAGGAGGCCCCGAAGGCGAAGATCTTCGTCACCGGCTACCCGAGGCCGTTCGACCCGGCGGGCCCGGCCTGCGTGGTCGGCAACCTCGGCGGAACCGACATCGTCCTGCCAGCGGCCCAGGCCGCGCTCATGGACAGCATCATCGCCTCGTTGAACGCGCGCATCGCCCAGGGGGTCGCCCTCTCGGGTGACCGCAACGTGGTCTTCGTCGATGTGGCCGCCGAGTTCTCGGGGCATGGGCTGTGCCGGGGCGCGGACGCGTGGGTCAACGGCATCGTCCCCAGTGGGGCCTTGACCCGCACCCTGCACCTGAACAGCGCAGGTGAGCAGGCCTACGCGAGGGTGCTGCGGGCGGCCCTGAAGTAGCCCGAGCTGTCGCCCGGACGACGGGCTCCGCGGGTGACTCCGCACTGCTGCCCCAGCGGCAGCAGTGCGGAGCGGCCGCCCTCAGGGCAGGCCGAGCTCGTCCTCGATGGTGGGGCGGGTGATGGTGGTGACGCCGGCGATGGTCATCACGACCGACAGCGTCAGGAACAGCAGCAGCGGGGCGGTCCAGCTGTGGGTCACGTCGTAGAGCACGCCCATCAGCAGGGGGCCGATGAGGGCCAGGGCGTAACCCACGCCCTGTCCGAAGCCCGACAGGGCGATGGTGCCGGCGCTGCTGCGTGCCAACATGGCGAACATCGCCAGGATCAGCGGGAAGCTCGACGTGCCGAGCGCGAGCAGCACCGCCCACAGCCACGGCAGGGTCGCTGGCGCCACCAGCAGCCCCAGGTAGCCGAGGAACGCGCTGGCCGAGATGACCAGTTGCAGCGTCAGCGGACGCGGGTTGCGGCCCATGTAGGCCGGCCACAGGAAGGCCAACGGCACGCCCAGGGCGGTCATCAGGCCGAGCAGCCAGCCGGACGCCTCCTGCGAGAGCCCGGCGCCGATGTAGATCGACGGCAGCCAGCCGAACAGGGCGTAGGCCTGGCCGGACTGCATGCCGAAGAAGATGGCGATCGCCCAGCCCAGCCTGGTTCGTCCGACGGTGCGCAGGCTGATCGAGGTCGTCGGACGAGTCGTCGTCGCGCTGGGCCGGCTGCGGTCGAAGCGCAGCGCGAACAACCACGGGACGAGCGCGACCACCGCCGTGGCGGTCATCGCGACGAAGGCCGGGCGCCAGCCGCCCATCGCGTTGGCCATCGGGACGACCAGGGCGCTGGCGACGCTGACCCCGATGGACAGCACCAGGGAGTACAGCGCGGTGACCAGCCCGATCCGCTCGGGGAAGTGGGTGCGGATGACGCTGGGGGCCAGGACGTTGCCCATTGCGAGCCCGGCCAGCGCGAACGTCGACCACGCGATGAATGACCAACCGCCGTCGACGGTCGTCCGGACGAGGCTGCCGACCACCAGCATCGCGAGGGCGAGGACGATCGTGCGGTGCAGCCCGAGGCGGGCGGCCATGGTGGGGGCGACCAGCCCGAAGATCGCGAAGCAGGTCGGCGGCAGTGAGGTGAGCAGCCCCGCAGCACCGGCGGACATGCCAAGGTCTGCCTGCAGGTCGGGCATCACCGGCCCGATCTCGGTGGCCGCCGGGCGCAGGTTGTAGGCCAGCAGCAGGATCGCGGTCAGCATCAGCGCGCCGGAGCGCCACCAGGGCCGCCCTGTGGCCGGGGTGGCGGCCGGGTTCCCCGCCGGGGACGCTGATGTGCTCACAAGCGCTGGAGTCTACGTCTGCGGGCATGTTCGCGGGGATGGCATGGCCCCGGCGGACGTTCGTGGGTTCTGGCGGGGCACCCAGGGGCTGGATCTGGGCTTAAGTGGTGGATTTTCTCTCTGTTTGGGAGGAAAACCCGCCACTTAAGGGAGGTTGGCCACTGATCAGCCCGGGTCAGCGGGCCTGCGGGTCAGGGGGCCAAGGGCTCTCGTCCGGTGGGGGAGTGCACTGTGGACAGAGCTTCAGCTTGCCCTTCCAGCCCTGGTTGCGGAACACCTGGCCGACGAGCTGGGCCGTGGTGCAGGGTCGGTGGGCCACGTCTGCCCAACCGAACCGGAGGGTGGCCAGCCCCTGCGCCAGGTGCCGGGCATCGCGCCCCGCGTCGCGGGTCTCGTGGACGCCCCGGTGCCCGAGCTGTCCGTCCAGCTCAACCAGGGTCGACCACTTGTCGTAGACCATGTCGGTGCGGGTGCGGGCACTCTTCGACACCTGCGGGGTTCCGCGTGGCAGGCCGTGGGCGCGCTCCACGTCACGGACGTAGCGCATCTCCAACGGGCTCTCGATCCCGAACTCGACCCAGTTCAGCATCCGCTCGAGGTTGGCCCGCCCCGGCACGCGAAGCCGTCGGCCCAGCGCGTGGCGGATCTGCTCCGGGGGTGATGGTTGGAACCATGGGAGTCCTCGTCGGCCCAGCGCGTGGCGGATCTGCTCGGGGCTCGTCAGGCCCAGCCGGACCGCCCGGGTGACCCAGCCGACCAGGTCGTCCAGGGACGCGCCGCCGGCGAGGTCGACGATGGTCTCGGCCGGCGTCGTCCTGCGGGGAAGCCCAGTGGATTCCCGCAGCTCGCGTCGGTACAGCCACTGGTAGCCGGCATCGGTCGTCCCCTACGAAGCAGTCGTCCCCGTACGCCCAGCCTCGGTCGTGCCGGACGAGGACGTCCCCGAGCGTCCGGTGCTCGTCCGGCCCACGTGCGCCGAGGGCGTCCAGATCTCGATCACCGACACGGGTCGGTCGTGGAACCCGTGCAGGGCCGCCGCGGCCAGTCCGCCCACGCAGGCCGAATCACCGGCAGCCAACACACCGGCCCAGGCCCGCTGGACGAGTCCGGCGCCCGCACGTGAGTAGACGCCCCACACCAGTCGTTGCCAGCCCTGGTCGGCCAACCCGTCGAACTGGCCCTTGGTGAGCCCGTGGTGCAGCGCCTGGGCGCGGGTCAGCACGCCGTCCTGCGAGATGACCAGGCTCTCAAGGGCCTCGGGGAGAGGGGTCCGCATGCCCCCAGTCTTGACCGATCCGGGGCCACCCGGCCTTAACTGGTGGATTCTCCCTCTCCGGGGGAGGGAAACCCGCCACCCAAGGCCCGTTCCACGCACCGCCACCGGCATGGACGAGCCGGTCGCCCACCAACCAGGTGGTTCAATGGTCGGCGATGAGTGAGAACAGCGCCCCCGCGCCGAAGAAGCGACGCCAACCCGAGCAGCAGGCGCCCCCGGTGCAGAAGCTGCGCGTCCGGTACGCCAAGCGTGGCCCGGCCAGGTTCACGAGCCACCGTGACGTCGGACGAGCGCTCGAGCGGGCACTGCGTCGTGCCGAGATCCCGATGGCCTACTCCTCGGGGTTCAACCCGCACCCGCGCATCTCGTATGCGAACGCCTCCCCGACGTCGGCGGCCACCGAGGCTGAATACCTGGAACTGGGGCTCAGCGCGGTCTGCAACCCCGACAAGGTCGCCGCCGCCCTCAACGAGGTGCTCGGCCCCGGTCTCGACGTCGTCGCGGTCGTCGAGGCCGGCAAGGAGTCACTGCAGGACCTGTTGGCCGCCTCCGCCTGGCTGATCGACCTCGGTGAGGTCGACCAGGACCTGCTCACCGGCGCCATCGACAAGCTCAACGCCGCCGAATCGGTCACCGTCCAACGGATGACCAAGGGTGGCCTGCGCGAGTTCGACGTCGTCCAGGCCATGGTCGAACTGCGCCCGCACACCAACCCCGGGCAGGTGTTCTTCATCGGCACCCACGAGGCTCCGCTGGTGCGTCCCGATGACGTGGTGACGGCCCTGCGTCAGCTCGAACCGGGCCTCGGCCAGGACCGTCCGGCGCTGCTCACCCGGCTCGCCCAGGGCCGCCTTCCCACCCCGCCAGCACCCGGCACACTGGTCGACCCGTTCAGCGGTGAAGCGGTGAGCGTGGGCTGAGCCGACAGCGCTCGCCCACAGCGCAATCCCCGGCCCCGGGCACCCGATGTGCCATACTGGCAGGCAGGGAACGGGCATCCAATGTGCCCGCACCGACAGCAGTACCGGTAGTCATACCGCGACGAGATTTCGACCGCGGGGGCATTCGGCAGCTGTCTCCCCGCCTGCTTTCGCCACGGTGCGCCGTGGCCAGACCGCACCTTCGTGGTGCCAGGAGCCTGACATGCTCGATGATCCTGAGAACACGCCGTCGGACGCCGCTGAAACCCCCGCGGAGACCAGTACCCCCGCCCCCCGCCGTCGTCGCCGCGCCGCCAGCCGCCCCTCCGGCCCGCCCACTCCCGTGAAGGCCGCTGAGCCCGAACCCACGCCCGAGCCGGAGCCCGAGCCCACCCCGGAACCCGAGCCGACCCCGGAGCCGGTCGCCGAGCCCGCCGAGGTGATGGACGACCAGCCCGAGGCCGCCGCCGAGGCCGACACCTCCGTCGAGGAGTCCGCCCCCGAGCCGCCGACCAAGCGGACCCGCAAGACCACCGCGCGCAAGCGTGTCGTGCGTGAGGCCGGCGCCCCGCACACCCGCCGCCGCAGCAACGCCATCCCGCCCGAGTCGCCCTCCGAGGTGCCCGACGACCCGCCGGCACCCGCCGCCGATTCGTCCGACGCGCAGGACGAACTGGGCGCCCGCCTGCGGGCTGCCGCCGAGGCCGCCGCCGGCCGCGCCGGCAACGAACCCCGTCGCGGACGCCGGGTCAGCGGTGTGGTCGCCAACCCCTTCGGGGCGGTCGACGCCGGCGATGACCCGCAGGCCGTGCTCCAGTCGCTGGCTGCCTCCATCGCTGGCACCGCCCCCGCCCCGGCCCCCGAGCCGGCCGCCGAACCGACCCAGGACGAGGACGAGGCCGCCGACGACACCCTCGTCGCGCAGGACGCCGTGGCCGACGACGTCACCGCTGAGGACGCCACGGCCGAGGAGTCCGAGTCGGAGACCGACGAGTCCGAGACCGACGAGTCCGACGACGAGGCCCCCACCGACGAGCAGTCCGACGACCAGTCCGCTGAGAGCTCCGACGACGACTCCTCCGATGACGACAGTGACGACGATGACTCCGGTCCCCGCCGTCGCCGCCGTCGCCGTGGCGGGCGCCGCCGTCGCCGCGGAGGCGAGGCCTCCGACCAGGACGCAGCCGACGACGACTCGTCCGACCAGGACTCCTCCGACGAGACCGACAGCCAGGGCGAGGGCGACTCCAAGCCCGACGAGCCGGCCGCCTCGTCCGACCAGGAAAGCACCGACGACTCGTCCGACAGCACCCGCCGTCGGCGCCGTCGTCGACGTCGCCGTGGGGAGGACGCCGGCGGCTCCGATGACGACCCGAGCGAAGTGGTCGTCCGGGTGCGCGAACCCCGCCGGTCCAGCAACGACGAGGTCACCGGCATCGAGGGCTCAACCCGACTCGAGGCCAAGCGTCAGCGCCGCCGCGAGGGCAGGGCTGCCGGTCGCCGCCGCGCCCCGATCCTCAGCGAGGCCGAATTCCTGGCCCGCCGCGAGTCGGTCAAGCGCACCATGCTCATCCGCCAGCGTGAGGACTACAACCAGATCGCCGTCCTCGAGGACGACATCCTCGTCGAGCACTATGTCGACCGCGCCAGTGCCACCTCGCTGATCGGCAACGTCTACCTGGGTCGCATCCAGAACGTGCTGCCCAGCATGGAGGCCGCCTTCATCGACATCGGCCGCGGCCGCAACGCCGTGCTCTACGCCGGTGAGGTCGACTGGGACAGCTTCGGCGCCCAGGGCAGTCAGCGCAAGATCGAACAGGTCTTCAAGTCGGGCCAGACCGTGCTCGTCCAGGTCTCGAAGGACCCGGTCGGCGCCAAGGGTGCCCGGCTGACCAGCCACATCTCGATCCCCGGGCGCTACGTCGTCTACTCCCCGGGCGGGCAGCTGTCGGGCATCAGCCGCAAGCTGTCCGACGCCGAGCGCCACCGCCTCAAGGAGATCCTGGCCACCCTCATCGACCAGGACTCCTCGGTGATCGTGCGCACCGCCGCCGAAGGCGCCTCGGAGGAGGAACTGGTCCGCGACGTCACCCGCCTCAAGGCGCAGTGGGAGGCCATCGAGAAGAAGGTCAAGCAGGGTTCGGCCCCGCAGCTGCTGTACAGCGAGCCGGCCCAGACCGTGCGCATCGTGCGTGACCTGTTCACCGAGGACTTCAGTGAGCTGGTCGTGCAGGGCAGCGGCGGCGCCGGGGACATCGGCGAAGAGATCCAGGACTACGTGCAGCACGTCGCCCCGCACCTGGCCGATCGGCTGCAGCGCTGGGACAACGCCTCGGGTGATGTCTTCGCCAAGTACCGCGTCGACGAGCAGATCGCCAAGGCGCTCGAGCGCAAGGTCTTCCTGCCCTCGGGTGGGTCGCTGGTCATCGACCGCACCGAGGCGATGACGGTCATCGACGTCAACACCGGACGATTCACCGGCACCGCCGGCAACCTCGAGGCCACGGTCACCAGCAACAACCTGGAGGCGGCCGAAGAGGTCGTGCGCCAGCTGCGCCTGCGAGACATCGGCGGCATCATCGTCATCGACTTCATCGACATGGTGCTGCCGGCCAACCGCGAGCTGCTGATTCGCCGGTTGACCGAGTGCCTGGCCCGCGACCGCACCCGCCACCAGGTGGCCGAGGTCAGCAGCCTGGGCCTGGTGCAGATGACCCGCAAGAAGATCGGCACCGGCCTGGCCGAGGCCTTCACCGAGGAGTGCAGCCACTGCGGTGGCCGCGGCTACCATCGCTCGACCGAGCCGGTGGAGTCGCAGCACCAGGCCGACGGTGGCGATCGTCGCAGCAACCGTCGCGGGGGTGGCAACAACAACTCCCAGGGCGGTTCGAACAGCAACTCGAACAACTCGCGCAACGACAGGGGCGCGAAGAACGAGCCGGCGAAGTCCGAGCCCGCGCCGAAGGCCGAGCCCGTCAAGGCTGAGCCCGTCAAGGCTGAGCCCGAGGTCGAGAAGACCGAGGAACAGCCCCGCCGTCGCCGCTCGCGTCGGTCGGCCTCGCGCCCCGAGGGCCCGGCCAAGACGGACGAGACGGTGAGCCCGGACGAGGCCGTCGCGACCGTCGAGGCGCCGCAGTCGGACGACGTGAAGATCGCGGACGAGCAGGCTGAGCAGCCCGAGGCTCCCGTCGCGGACGACGCCAGCCAGGCTGTCGCCGATACCGCGGCGGCCGAGTCAGCCGTCGAGGAGCCGGGGGAGTCCCAGCCCGAGGCCGAGGCTGCGGAAGAGTCCGAGGTTGATACCCCGGTCGAGCCCGAGACCCTGCCTGAACCCGAGGCTGATTCTGGCTCGGAGACCGCGGAGCCGGAGGTTCCGACCGAGCCCGAAGCACAGTCCGAGAACCCGGAAGCCGAGTCCACCGAGGACCAACCCTCCGGCGAGTAACCGGCTCTCGGATCTAGGCATGGGTCGCGGCACGTCGGTAGGCGCGTCGGCCTGAGGCTGCGAGGAGGATTCTGATTCGGTAGTGGGCGAAGGTACGGAAGCCGTGGGCAAGACGTCGGGTCTTCTCGATGATCAGATTCACGGCCTCGGTGCCGCCGTTGGAGATGCGCTCGGTATCGAATCGGGCGAGCACGTGTGCCTTCCAATGCCGAAGTGTGCGCCCCAGCCGGGCGACTTCGGGGATCGGGCAGGCGTGGAATGTGTCGATGACGTGGTCGGCGACCGCTCGCCCCCTCGCGGGTTCGGCGGTGTGATAGATCGAGCGCAGTTGCTGGTAGGCGTGCCAGGCGACGGTCACCTCGAAGTCGGGGTCGCCGAGTCTCAGGCAGGTGTTGAGCCGATCGGTCTGCTTGTCCGACAGGTGCTCGGCTCCCCGGCGCAGCAGACCGCGGATCTTGTAGAGCGGGTCGTCCTTGTGGCCTCGCCTGCCGTGGGTGTCCTGCTGGACGCGGCGACGGACCTCGTCGACGACCTGGGTTCCGAGCTTGACGACGTGGAAGGCGTCCAGGACGGCGACGGCATCGGGCAGCTCGTCGCGGATCGCGTTGGCGTAGCCGCGGAACGGGTCCAGCGCGGCGTGCTCGACCCCGGCCACGAAGCTGGCCTCCTGCGTCTTCAGCCAACCGGCGTAGGCCGTGCCGGACCGTCCCGGCACCACGTCCAACAGTCTCGCGTGCAGGTGCCCGTTCGCGTCTCTGGTCAGGTCGACCATCGAGGTCACCGCCCGGCTCGCGTCCCCGATCCTGCTGGGCCGCCAGATGTGTTCATCCACCCCCAGCGTGCCCACTGCGGCCAGCCGGGTGGGATCGGCCAGTCGGCGCAGCGCTTCGGTCTCGACGGCGACCCAGCAGGTGTGCCAGTCCACCCCGAGGTGACGAGCCAGCGCCGACACAGTGGTGTCGTCGTGCTCGAGGGCGTCGGTCGCCCACCCCACCGCCCGGGCGGTGAGTTTGGCGCGACGGGCGATCAGCTCGTGGCGTTCGCTGAACGTTCCCGTGGGACAGTCGGCATCGGCGCAGCGCCAGATCCGCTTGCGCCAGCGCACACGGACGGGCAAGTCGAAGCACGGCGCGTCGGCGACCTCTTGCACTCGCCGGCCGTGCCCCACGGCGATCACGCCGCAGGACGGGCAGCCGGCCACCGTCGCGTCGGTCTCCACCGTCACCACCAGCCGCCCCTGCTGGTGCTCGACTGCCAGGACGTGCATCCCAGCAACGTTGAACATCGCGTCCGCGCGTGCACACCAAGGCACGCCGGCATCACATCTACACTGATCCATGTCGGGGTCTTCATCTCGGTCAGGTTCTTGGTCGTTCCTGATCCTGAAGGCCCCGATCCCTCATCCCCACACCGCCACGCCGACCGCACTCAAGACAGGTCACCCACGCTCAAATCCGAAGAGCCCCATAGCCATGTACTAGAGTAGGCTCAACTACGCTAGACAAGGGCCGAAGATGAGAAGCATCGCATTGCGCGGGGAGAGTGCTAATACGCTGTTCAGGGACGCTTGGGAATCCCTCAAATCCGAGCCCAGCCTTCGTGCCAGCAGAGACAAAGGCGCTTCGGCCGAGGCGCTGCACGTAACTTTCTCCCTCGAAAACCCGCGCCAAAGATGGATATCCGCGAGAACCCCTCCGATCAACCCGGCCTTTGCGCTGGCTGAAACCGTTTGGATCTTGGATGGCAGGAACGACCTCGCCTTCCTCTCTCCCTGGAATACCACCTATTCGAACTTCGTGGGCCCTAGCGCTGCAGTATATGGCGCCTACGGGGAGCGGCTTCGAAGTCGTTTCGGTATCGATCAGCTAGAACAGACATATCGGGCGCTAACCTCAACGCCGGAGTCAAGACAAGCGGTTCTCAGCATCTGGGACCCACGAAGCGACCTGCCCGGTCGGGACGGCCAGTCACGATCCAGAGACATCCCATGCAATATAACCTCGCTACTGAAGGTTTCGGACAATAGACTCTATTGGACCCAGGTCATGCGCTCGAACGATCTGATCCGTGGGCTACCCTACAACTTTGTTCAGTGGACAACTATACAGGAAGTTTTTGCTGGCTGGCTTGGCCTAGAAGTCGGCGAATACTTCCATCTCAGTGACTCTCTGCACATTTACGACACCGATCGGCCACGGTTCAGCTATAAGAGAGCATCGGAGTTCATCAACGACGACGACCTCAGGCTACCCTTCGAAGATAGTCGAGGAGTGATAACCAATCTGGCAATAGCCATAACCACATTGAGCCTTGCAAATAATTTCGAAGAAATCGTCGCCGCCGAAGACCTGTTCACCGGGCCCCGCGCATATCGTAACTGGCTCAGGGTGATGGCCGCAGAAAGGGCGCGACGGCTTAACCTTGATCCAACCACATGGATCGAAGGAATTAGTAACACAATGCTTAAGACGGTTATTCAGAACTGGGTAGAGTTCTATGGCGGAAGCAATGGGTGAAGTGAACATCATCCATATTAGTGACTTGCACTTTGCGGCACGAGACTCTTCACTGACTCCCGTGGTCGCGCTGCGCCTGGCAATCCAGGCTTCGATTCCACACACTTTGGGCGCCCCGACCATTCTTGCCATCTCGGGAGATGTGACAAACCGAGGAGAGCAGGTCGGTTTCGATGGCGCTCAGCGGGCGCTGGCTGAGCACCAGTCCACCCTCCAGCCCGAGTCGATCGTATTCTGTCCGGGAAATCACGACATCTCTGGCGGGACTTTCGACGCCTTTAACCAGTTCGTTTTCAGAGTCACCAACGACTCCCAAATGCGATGGTCCACAAGACAACCTGTTGTCTCCATGCTTCGACAGGGCTATCACTTCGTGTTGGTGAACTCCTATTTTGAAGCCGACCATGCGCAAGGCCGGATTCCGATCGATCATTTACGCAACGCTCTACAAAACCATCCAGGTGCTCCTGTAATCGTACTCGTGCACGACAGTCCAATCTCGAGCCGCTACGGAGGTCAGAGCCTCGTTGACGGGTACGACCTTTTAAACATTTGCGCGGCGCGGGGAGTCACTGCAATACTACATGGACATGTCCATAGCAACCAATCGCTCATAGTCGGAAGATTGGGCACTCTGGTCGCCGGGACGGGCTCACTCGGCTACAAACCGGATCCAAATATGAACAATCACTTTGCGATATACCGATTCGCCGATACCGCATTTCAGGAGGGCCTCTCCTTCAAGTATCATGAGAACTCACGAACATTTGAGTCGACACCAATGGAGATGAACTGATGTTGATCGAAACGACTGACATCGGAGGGGCGGTCACACAGGCGATTAACGCCTGCGAAGCTCAACCCGTCATGAACATGACAATCTCCGTCAAAGTTGATTTGCCGACGCGGGACGGATTTGTTTCCGACTACCTGAAGTTCGCCAAGGATTGGCAATCAAATACGCGTCCTCTGCACTTACGGTTCAACCACGGGGAGTACATATTTCGCCACGGAGATGCCTTGAGTTTCCTCGAGGAGGAGCTGCAACGAAAGCCAACGAGCAATCGCGCCTGCGTTTCGCTCGTTGACGGCAAAGACATCATGAGCAGTGGCGACGGGGCGTTGCCTAGCTTCTTGGTTCTCCAAGCCGGCTTCCAAGCAGACTCGCTTCAGACTTTGTTCATTACCGCATACTTCCGCGCACTCGAAGTGAAGCAATTTCTTCCCATCAATCTTGCCGAATTGTCGTTGGTGGCGGACCGGCTCGCCAATCAGTTTCCGACTGTGAAGACTGGGGTGCTGACACTATTTGCCTTTAGAGCTCACGCAAACGAGGGGTTCGGCAATCATGCCGTCAGCGAACTTGACCGCTTGAATCCTTTCCAAATCGGCGAGATTGTGGCTACCGCTTTTGAGGTTGAGGATTTCAACGCCGTGATAGCACTTCTGGAATCCAAGAGACATCGTGAGACCGTGGTCGACACCAGCGGTTTAGAAGCGCTCTCCACAGAATTTAGTAGACAAATATCACTTGGTGGTTTTGCTGAAACCCTTCAAATGCGCGCAATTGAGGCAGGGATTAATTCCGCGCTGACCGAACTCACGGCTGTTCAGTCAACAAGGAGTCGGGGAACCCACGGTGCGACCCTTGAGCGCCTCCAAGGCAGGTTCGAAGAGAGACTTGATGAAGTGATTAGTGCACTACGCATAACAACGTGGAGGATCGACGATGCAACTTAATGAGATGGTTGCCATGCAACGTGAGTTTGACGAGCGGAGGAGTACCACCTTTGACTGGTCCCGCCCTTACTCTAGCCAGGATTTTGGGGCCCTCGTCCATAACGTTCTCGCTCTAGCCGGCGAGGTGGGGGAGTTGGCTAATCTCGTAAAGAAGCTTGACCGGGGAGACCTTTCGTTTGATGCATTAATGTCGAACGCCCCAGGAGAGTTAGCTGACATCTTTATCTACACCCTAAAAATTGCATATCAGGGCAACATCGACTTGGAAACTGCTTTCTTGGCGAAGCTGTCCTTCAATGCGCAGAGGTTCACTGCCAGTGACCCAGGTTTCACAGTTGCGACTACAACGGACTTCCCCGCCTCCGATTTGGCAAGAAACGGCGATCTTGCATTGATTCGGGAGGTTCTTCACTCCACGGCACTGCGCCTTCTTCAGTCCTGGGGCATGGGTATACCTAACGAGATCGTTCAGATTTTCCTTGAGGTCGGGGTCCCGGTCCCCGCAAACAATCAATATTGCGCACTGCTCTGTCTGGCCTCTCTAATCTGGGCACACGCGGGGAGTTTCATCGGCCAACCGGAGCGTCGGAAGAAGCTCCTCGACATTCTAATAGATGCCGTCGACCCCGACGAACTCGGAGGACGCGAACTAAGCCTACTCACGACCAGGGACTCTGATTTGGCCGCGGCGCTCGCACCGGCTGTGGCGACGCGGTGAACGGTCAGCGTCGTTCGTCGCGTGCACCATTTATTGTTTTTGAGGGAATCGACGGCTCTGGAAAATCTACTCAAGTACAGCACTTAGCTGATCGGCTCGTGTCTTTGGGGCATCGTGTGCACGTTACCGCAGAGCCGACTTCATCACTAATTGGGTCGCTTATTCGTAACGCCTTCTCGGGCCGCGTCTCAATGGATGATCGCACGATAGCGGCACTATTCGCCGCGGATCGACTTGATCATTTGACCAATGATGCAGATGGGGTGCTTGGATTGCTGGATGCAGGTATCATTGTAATTTCTGATCGGTATCATTTGTCTTCACACGCCTATCACGGCGGGGATGTTGGTTCGGATTGGGTGGAAGCCGCCAACTCAGTCAGCACTAATCTCCTTCGGCCGGATCTGACGATATTCCTGGACGTACATCCCTCGCTGGCTATTCGACGTATCGAAACCTCCCGCATAGTCCATGATCGATTCGAAAAGCTTTCGCGGCTTGAGGCCGCTCGCGCCAACTATTATGAGGCGATCCAGCAATTTCGAGCCGCTGACAATGTGCGAATCATCTCGGCCACCGATTCGGTCCTGGATATAGCAGAGGCCGTCTGGGTACAGTGGGAGCAAATCTGGGGCTAGCCTCGATCTTTCATCTGGAGGTGTGGGGTCGTTTGGTGGCTCTTCACGAACGAGGGTGTAGTTGGGGTCTGAATCCTCCTGCTTCGAGTAGCGAGCGGGCGATGTAGTGGGTCAGGTTCCGGAAGCCGAGGGCTGTCCCGCGGAGGTGTTCGAGGCGGCCGTTGATGGCCTCGGTGGGCCCGTTCGACGTGCCGGGCCGGTTGAAGTAGCCGAGCACGTCGGCGGCGCGCTGGTTGAGTGTGCGGGCGAGCTTGCGGACCTCCACGAGCTGTTCTGGGACGCCGGTGCGGATCTTCTCGATCGTGCGGGCCAGGACGAACCGGCCCAGGCCTCGGTCCTTTTGCCGGTACGCGGTGATCATGTCCTGGTAGAGACCCCAGGTTGCTTCGACCTCGGTGTGTCGTTGGTCGGCGAACAGCGCATCGAGTCGGGCCTGCTGCTTGTCGGTGAGCAGCCCGGCGCCGGTGAGCAGGGTTCGTCGGGCCTGGTAGAGCGGGTCGCCCTTCATCCCGCGGCGGCCCAGGATGTCGTGCTGGACGCGGCGGCGACAGTTCTCCAGCGCGTCACCGGCCAGGCGGATCACGTGGAAGGGGTCCATGACCGGGGTGGCTGCGGGCAGTTCCTCGGCGGCGGCGGTCTTGAAGCCGGTGAACCCGTCCATCGCGACGACCTCGATCTTGTCCCGCCAGGGCTTTGGCCGGGCGGCGAGCCAGTCCTTGAACACGGCCTTCGAGCGGCCGGCGACCATGTCCAGCAGCCGTGCCGGGCCGGTCTTGTCACGCACGGGGGTCAGGTCGATGATCACGGTGACGTACTTGTCACCCTTGCGGGTGTGTCGCCAGGCATGTTCGTCAACGCCTACCGTGGTGACACCCTCGAACCGGGTCGGGTCATCGATCAGCCGCCGTCTGCCCTCGGTGAGGATCGCGTCGTTGACGGTCTGCCAGGACACCCCCAGGCCTGCGGCGACACGCGAGACCGAGAGGTGATCCAGGACCAGGGCCGCCAGCCCCCAGCCCAGCCCGCCGCGGGAGATCTTCGCCCGCGCCGGCGCGGCGGCGGTGGTGTCCTGGCGCCATACCCGGCCGCACTCGCAGCACTTGTAACGCCGAACCCGGATCAGCAGTGTCGTGGGCCGATGCCCGAACGATTGATGCGCCAGTCGACGGATCACCGTGTCGCGCGGCACGCCCACGCAGCCACACGCCCGGCACCACCGGTCCGGCTCGATCACGCGGCATTCGATCACCGCCCGCTCCGGCTCCAGACGCTGCCCGACAGCCTCCAGGCCGAGTTCGTCGAGACCGCAGAACGTGGTCAAACAGGGCACATCGAAAGTAGGGTGGGACATGTCGAGGTCTTCCGGGTGGTCAGTGTGAGAACTTCCATCCTCAGGGAGACCTCGACCCCTACCCGGTCACCGACGCGCCCATCCGACTACACCCTCGTTCGAGAAGAGCCGTGTAGTACGGTCTATCGGTACCGAACCGGGATCCCATGGCGTGGATCTACCCGGAGGAGGAGTTCGATCCGTGGCAGACGGTGTGGAAGCGCCGCCGTCATCTGGTCTGGGGCACCTCCGGTGATACAAGCCGGCATAGCGACGGGTGGTGGTCACTACGGTCAGGGTACGTGCCGGTGCCGTCTGCCACGACTGTGTTGGATCGGGCTATGCAGATCGCGGCCACCAGTCGATGAGTGCTACGACCTGTAAGGACATTGCGGCAGTGGCCAGTGCATAAGCTCCCACCGCATAGAACCACCGCAGTTTGTGATCCGAATGCATCAGGTAGACGGTCCCCTTCGGCCCAATTTCTTTCTTGTGGCAGCGTCCCCAGCCAAAGAACCGAACCCACACATTGGCGGGTTGAGGGCTTCGCGCAGTGATTCCCGCCGTGAGTCCCGCGCCCGGCAGGAAGCGGGCGACGCTCTGCTCCAGCTGGGTACCTTCTGCCACTGCCGCCTTCAGCAGGGGATGATACCAATACCGATCCACGTAGTAGAAGGCATACCAGAGCAAGAGGCCAAGGAGCAGGATTCCACCTGCCAAACTGATAGGTCCGAATCGAGTTCCGGACTGAGCGGCGACTCCCGCTGCGCCAAGGGCGAATGTCGCTGCCGTCAGGGCCAAGCCGCGGATGCGCCATTCGATGTCGTTGAAGTGCTTCTGCACGTCGACAGAGACTCGCCACAACTCCACGTAGTGACGAAGCGCCTCGGTGGAAGAGACGGTGTCAGTATCCGCTGGTGCCTCGGACGGTTCCAACTCGGAGTGTTCGGGGTCCAGGCCGGGGACGGGGTGGGTCACAACGGAAGTCTAGGGCAAAGGGAGGTGGCTGAGGATCTCGTCGAATCGATCCTGGCACACGCTCGTTGGCACGACGATCTCCCGCTGCTTCGCGAGGAGCCTTTCCCTCTCAACGTCTTCCTCTGTCCAGTGCGTCACCCGCCGCAACAGCTCATACCCCGGGTGATGCTGGACTTCTCCATACTTGGCGTGAACATCGGGTACCCCGGCGGCTTGGGCCATTGCGATGTCCTTCATGAGGCTGTCCCCGATGTAGACCGTGTTCGATTTCTCGGTGTGAAGGTCTCTCACGATCCCCTCCAGTACGCCGACGTTTGGCTTCAGCACTCCTCGTTCCACGTGCCGGTGCTCGGTGGCTCTCAAGCCGTAGTACGTACTCGGACGAGATCGAAGATCTGTGGCCGAAACACCATCAGGCATGTGGTGATCAGGTGCCGAATAGAGCACGTCGATGATGCCGTCAAGTCCCGTCCGCCGAATCCTCCACTCCGTCCAATAGGCAAGAGACTCCGTGTAGGCAGCGATCCTGTAGCCGGACGAGCGGAGGGTTGTCAGCGTCTCGAGTACCCCTGGGTACAGTTTCGTGAGCCTTCGGCGCTCACTCCGGAGGGCCTCGAGCGCTCGGGGGAAGGATCGCCACGGTTCCTGAGTAGTAGCGACCTTCTGCAGAGAGGGCAGCTCATTCAGTAGGTTCGAGTACTCCGTGGTGTGGTACTTCCGATGAACCGTTCGAATCTCGTCCTCGAGGACTTCCTGCGGGATCCCGGTGGCCTGGACTAGTTCGAACAGCATCGCGGAAAAGGAGCCGTGCCAGGCCTCGAACCAATCCCACAAGGTGTTATCCAAGTCCGTCACAAGAAGCCTTGTGGCTCCCGGTCTCTGAGTCTGACGCGAGACTCCCACCTCAAGCCCCCTCGCATCCAGCGCTCGAGTTGCCATCATGGCCGTGGTCCGGCGAACTCCAAGGCATCACTCAGCACCAACGTGCCTCGGCCCTTGAGCCACCAGGGTCACGGTCAGGTCGTCGGCGGCTCCAGCAGGTTGGAACGCCTGATGCAGCCAGGCGGTGGTGTTGTCCATCACCGCAGCCTAGGGCTCAGGCGCAAGCAGTGCGGTGGAACCACAGGAGAACGGCTCCCGGGCAGCCTCGGCCGCGGCATGCCCCAGGGACCACTGCACACCCGCCTCGGGTGAGCGCTGAACCTGACCCTCCAACCCCAGCCCCACACCCCCGGATGTCCATTTGCCGGGCCCCAATCAGAACGCTGTTGTCCGTGCGCTAGCGTTCACACATGAAAGACGATGTCTCAACTTGGGGTCGTCTCGCAGTGTCTCGTAAGAGCACACATGCCAACCGCAAGATGGAGGGCAAGGGTGGCCGGTCCCCTTGAGTACGTCAGGGTCAAGCGAGCCCTCGACGTTGCGGTGTGCTCAGCCGCACTCGTCGTGCTGAGCCCCCTGCTGCTCGCCACCGCCATCGCGATCAAGCTGGATTCCCCAGGGCCGGTCCTGTTCCGCCAACAGCGGCTTGGCCTGAACGCACAAGAGTTCACCATCTACAAGCTGCGCACGATGAGCGTGGGCGCCGAGGCCGGCGGCGTCTACGAGGCCAAGCGTGACGCGCGTGTCACCACGCTGGGCCGGGTGCTTCGCCGCACCAGCATCGACGAGCTTCCGCAGTTGGTGAACATCATCAAGGGCGAGATGTCGATCATCGGCCCCCGCCCGACCCTCACCTACCACCCGTGGCCGCTGGAGGACTACACCAGCGAGCAGCGTCGCCGATTCGACGTGCGCCCCGGGGTCACCGGCTGGGCCCAGGTCAACGGACGCAAGACCGTCGACTGGCACCAGCGAATCAAGTTCGACGTCGAGTACGTCGATCACCTGTCAGCTGCCTTCGACCTGCGCATCTTCGTGCGTACCGTCAGGAAGGTCCTGGCGATGAGCGACAACGTCAACACCACTCGCACCGCGGCCCCCCTCCCGCAGACCGACAGCAATGCCTGAGACACCCGTCGAACTGTTTGTGAAGGAACTGCCATGTCCATGAACCTGATGTACATCACCCGTGACCCGGGGATTGCCAAGATCGCCCAGGCCAGTGGTGTCGACTGGATCTTCGTCGACCTCGAGATCATCGGCAAGCACGACCGGCAGGGCCACCTCGACACCGTGATCTCGGGCCACACCCTCGAAGATGTCCGTGCCGTGCGCGCGGTGCTCGACACGTCCAAGCTGCTGGTGCGGGTCAACCCGATTCACAGCAAGTCCCCCCGTGAGATCGATGACGTTATCGAGGCCGGCGCCGACATCGTCATGCTCCCGTTCTTCCACCACCGTCAGGAGGTGGCTGAGTTCGTCGAGGCTGTCGGCGGGCGCGCCAAGACCTGCCTGCTGCTCGAGACCCCCGGCGCGGTCGAGCACCTGGACGAGATTCTCACGGTGGAAGGTATCGACTACGTCCACATCGGTCTCAACGACCTGCACCTGGGCTACGGCCTGCCGTTCATGTTCGACTTGCTGGCCAATGGCACGGTGGAACACCTGATGCAGCGCCTCGCCCAGGCTGGGCTGCCCTGCGGATTCGGTGGAATCGCCCGCCTCGGTCACGGTGACCTGCCGGCTGAAGCCATCATTGCCGAGCACCATCGTATGGGGTCGTCGATGGCGATCCTGTCGCGCAGCTTCTGCATGGCGAATTCCGAGTCAGACCTCAAGCAGATCGAGGCGCTGTTCCTCCACGAGGTGGCCAGGATCCGTGCATACGAGGAGTTCCTCACCCAGCAGGACGAATGGTTCTTCGAAGACAACCGGATGACCGTGGGCCGCGTGGTCGGCGAGATCAGTGCCCGACGTGCTGCCGCTGCAGCGGCGAAGGTGGCGGTCGCCGGCCTGACCGGCGGCAATGAGGTGCCCGTGGGCTTTCCGCAGGCAGCCTTCAGCCGGATGCGGGTCAGTGTTGCTGATGCGATCTCGCGGCTGGTCACGGTTCCGGATGAGGCGACAGAGAGCGCATGAAGCTGCTGGTGACAGCTGCGCTCGGTGCCGACCAGGGCCAACTGGACGAGTTGAGGGCGCTCGGCCATGACGTCGTGTACGTCGCGGACGAGCAAGCCCCGCTCCCGGAGGGAGCAAGCGAGGCCGAGGGAATCGTCTGCAATGCGCTGTTCCTGCACCACGACCAGGCACAGTTCGCGAACCTCACGTTGGTTCAACTGACCAGCGCCGGCCTCGACCGGGCACCGGTGGCCGACCTGGAGGCCCGTGGGGTCACGGTGTTTAACGCCCGTGGGGTCTACAGTGTCCCGATTGCCGAGTGGGTGGTGATGCAGGTGCTGCAGATTGCCAAGCACGCCAGCTTCTTCCACCACAACCAGGCGGCGCGAAAGTGGGAGAAACAGCGCGACCTCACCGAACTGGCTGGGCGCACCGCTTGCATCGTCGGCTTCGGGGATGTCGGCCAGGAGGTCGCCAAGCGGCTGCGCGCCTTCGGCGTCCGGATCATCGGGGTGCGCCAGCACCCGGCGCCCTCGGCGCTTGCGGACGAAGTGGTCGGCCCGGAGGGGCTCGACGAGGCCCTCGCGTCGGCTGATTTCGTGGTGCTCACGGTTCCGTTGACGCCCAGCACACACCACCTGCTGAACGAGCGCAGGCTGGCCATGCTCAAGGACGACGCGATGCTCGTCAACGTGGCCCGCGGTGCGGTCATCGATGAGGAAGCGCTGGTGGCAGCTCTGGAAGCCGGCAGGTTCGCCGGGGTGGCGCTGGACGTGTTCGAACGCGAACCCCTGGACGCCGACAGCCCGCTGTGGGGGTTCGACCGCTGCCTGGTCACCCCGCACAACTCGTTCGTGTCAGACAGGAACGCGCGGCGGCTGTTCGCAGCCGTGCTGACGAACCTGACAAGTCGTCGCAGTGTGTGGGAGTGAACTGAGTATGCCCAAGAAGGCGCTGTTCACAGCGACGGTGCAGAGCCACATCGCCCAGTTCCATGAACCTGCGATCAGGCTCCTGCAGGAACACGGCTACGAGGTGCACGTGGCTGCGCGCGACAACCTGTCCCAGAAGAGTGGGCTGACGCTCACCGCTCCTGACCGGGTCTTCGACGTCCCCTTTGACCGTTCGCCGCTGTCGCTGAGCAACGTCCGGGCCTTCCAGCGACTCCGCGCGATCGTGCGCGACGGTGACTACGACCTCATCCACTGCAATACCCCGGTGGCAGGAATCGTTACCCGGTTGGTGGGTCGGAGGGCACGGGCCGCAGGAGCGAGGCTCGTCTACACAGCCCACGGCTTCCACTTCTATGACGGGGCGCCGCCACTGAACTGGCTGGTCTACTACCCCTTGGAGCGGATCTTCTCGAGGCTCACGGACGTGCTGGTCACGATCAACAAGCAAGACCACGCGCGGGCCACCAGGTTCGCTCCGGGTAGAGTCACGTACGTGCCTGGGGTGGGCGTCGACCTGCGGCGCTTCGGGGAGTCTCCTGCCCCCGGCGCCGCGCTGCGTCGCGAGTTCGGTCTTTCGGAGTCGGACTTCGTCGTCCTCTCAATCGGCGAACTGAACGAGAACAAGAACCACGCCACGGTGTTGAAAGCCGCGGCCCAGTGTGCCGTGCCGAAGCTGCATTACCTGATTTGCGGTAACGGCCCGAAGCGTCAAGAGCTGGCCGATCTGGTTGGTGAACTGGGCCTGGACGGGCGAGTGCAGTTTCTGGGCTACCGCAGAGACATTCCCCAGGTATTGGGCGTGGCCGACGTCTTCTGCTTGCCCTCGTTCCGCGAGGGACTGCCTTTGGCTCTGATGGAAGCAATGGCCGCGGGCAAACCGGTGGTCTGCTCGGGGATCCGGGGGAGTGTCGATCTGGTCGACCAAGGCCAGGGTGGCGTTGTGGTGGAGAGAGCCGATGATGTGGCCGGATTTGCCGAGGCCCTCGAAACGCTGGCATCGGAGGAGGTCGTACGGCGCGGCATGGCCGTTCATAATCGTGAGCGAGTTCGTGGCTTTTCCACCGACGCCGTGACGGCAGGGCTGATGGAGGTCTACGGGCTTGACGATGCGTCGGTGGGTGATGTCGCGTGAGTGCGCGTCGCCTGCAGTTGTCGACCCTCCCGTCGGGGGACCCCGCCGTCGTCGGATACCCGGTCATGGCGTCGCTGTTCGTGCTGGCGGCCACCCTGTCATTGAATGTCGCGCCGGCGGCGGTGGCACTGCTGGCGGTACTGACCGGGCTCGCCGTCTGGACCAACACCAAGGTTCTGGACGGCAGTAGGTACCTGCACTTGTTCGCGTTGATCTTGGCCGTGAAGCTCGGGCTGCTGGTGTACCAGGTCAACTTCAGGAATCTGCCCTTGAGCGGAGTGGACTGGAAATATTACCACAGATTCGGGTCACAAGTAGCACAAGAAGCAAATGGTGATGTCCTGCATATCCTCACAAACTCCGACTGGGATCTATTCACGCGGTTGACAGGCACGGTGTACTCGCTGTTCGGAGCTGATTCAGAACAGATGTACTTTTTCGTCTTCATCACCTCGTTGATGACCTTCCGGTTCATCTACGGTGCGGCCGAGATCCTGCTTCGGGACCGGCTGTCAGCGCAACGCGTCGCGCTGCTGTTCATGGCGTGGCCAAACGAGGTCGTACTGTCGGTCACGTTCCTCCGAGAAATGCCAATCCAGATGCTGGTCGCCGCGTCCCTCTACTGCTTCCTCCGCTTCTGGCGAGATCGACATCTGATCCACGTCGCTCTGGCGATTATTCTCTCGCTGGCCGCGACTCTGATGCACTCCGGGGTGATCGCGGTGCCGGTGGCATACGCCTACCTGGCTATCCGGGCCAAGAACCGCGGTGGCCTGCAGATCGTGCGCACCGCAGCTTTCGCCGTGACGATGTTCCTACTCCTCAGTTCCCCGGCAGCCGCCCCATTGCTCGCCAAGTTCGGTGACCTCAGCGATGTCGGCAGCATCTTGGATGACGCTCAAGGGAGTGCTGATGCAGCGGAAGCCACGACCTACTATCTGAACCCCGCCCTCGAGTCATGGGTGCAGCTACCCTACCGGTTCGTTATGTTTGCGTTGAGCCCGCTACCGTGGCAGGCGACCTCTCCCGGCACAGCGATCGCCGTGCTGGTCGAAGGGCTTCCTCGGTTGTTTATGGTGTACATGTTGGTAGCCTGCTACCGGCGATGCCGAACGGGAAAGCCGGGCACTGACACGCTGCTGTTCGGAGTCCTGGCCACGATTGTAGCCAGCTACGTGATCTTCTCCCTAGGTGTGAGTACCTACGGTACTGCGATGCGGCACCGCGCCAAGCTCTTCCCGCTCGAGATTATTCTGGTGTACGCGTCCCTCGCTGCCGGAAGACAGCGGTCGTACATCCGAAGTACCGGAGAACTTGAGCGCGATCATAGACACCCTAGTCAGAGGGGAGTACTGTGACACCCGACGTCAGCGTGATTGTTCCTGTCTACAACGTGGCTCCGTATCTAAGCGAATGTGTTATGAGTGTACTCCGACAGACACATCAGGACTTCGAGCTGCTCCTGGTCGACGACGGGTCCACCGACGGTTCTTCGGTGCTCTGCGACGCATTCGCACTGGATGACTCCCGTGTCCGCGTCCATCACCAGAAGAATACTGGGCTGTCCGGGGCGCGAAATGTGGGGCTTGGCTTCGCGAAGGGTGAGTTTGTGACATTCCTCGATGGAGACGACTGGCTGGACCGCCACACTCTCGCCGTGACCCTTCGCGCCGCGCGTAGGACACAGGCTGATGTCGTGCTTTGGCCATACGTGCGTGAGTATCAAGGAGGAGTCTCTATACCGAAACGACTGTTTGGTTTTAACGAACGCACATTTAGTCCCGAAGAATGCCGTCAACTGATCTGCCGGCGGATGGTCGGCCTGATGGGTGAAGAATTGTCGATCCCAGAGAATGCGGATGCGTTGGTAACTGCCTGCGCAAAACTATACCGCCGACAGGTCATGGAGGATCACTCGGTCAGGTTCGTTGACACGGCCCTGATCGGTACCGAGGACGCTTTTTTCAATCTGCAGGTGTTCACACATGTTTCAAGCTCCGTCTATTTAAACCAGTTCATGTACCACTATCGGCGCGATAACACGACGTCCTCAACCACACGGTACAGACCGGACCTTCAGCGCCAATGGGGAGAGCTCCATCGGTTGATGAGAAGTCACATCGCGGAGCACGCGTTGGGCGAGTCCTTCGAGCAGGCGCTCAGGAATCGTGTTGCATTCAGTGTCATCGGTCTGGGGCTGAACGCGCTGAGCGCGGGTCTCAGCCGAAGAGCATTTATACGACAGGTGGACGCTATCCTTAGTGACCCAGACTACCGTCAGGCGGTGAAGACCTTGCCCTTGCGACCACTGCCAACGCCCTGGCGCCTATTCTTTACCGCGGCGAAGTATCGTCAGGCTGGAGTCGTCGGAGCAATGTTGTGGACCATGAATGCGCTGCGGGCCAGGAGGAATCGTGGAAACTCACACTGAGGCTCCGACGGTGAGCGTGATCATCCCGATCTACAACGTTGAACGCTATCTAGTGCAGTGCGTCGAGAGTGTGCTTGCTCAGACGATCCGCAACATCGAGGTTATCTTGGTGGACGATGGCTCGCCTGACGCCTGTCCGCAGATCGCAGACGACTTCGCTGCGCGGGACTTGCGCGTCACCGTGATACACCAGGAGAACCAAGGGCTATCGGGCGCTCGCAACGCCGGCTTGCACCGTGCCACTGGCAGGCTTGTCGTCTTCCTCGACTCCGACGACTACTGGGAGGGCGAGCGGAGTCTGGAGATTTGTGTTCAAGCGTTCGATGAGCGCCCTGAACTGGATGTTCTCTTCTTTGACGCAATGAGGTACTACGAAGCGACCGATGAGCGCGTCTTTGGCGACGTGGAGTGGGACCGCGACAGGGTCGCGGGGACCTCGGAAACAGAGATTTTGCGGTACATGGTTGAGTGTGGCGATGTGCGACCCAGTGCTTGCACGAAGTTGATCAGACGGCAGTTTCTCATCGATCACGAGCTCGACTTCAAGCTGGGGATCTTTTCCGAGGACGTGGAGTGGTTCCTGCGCCTCATCACCTGCCGAGCAACTTTTGATTATATCCCGCTTCCCTTCTATATGTACCGGAAGAACAGGAGCGGATCCATCACCGATAATATTGGGGCAGAGAATGTAAGACACGTTGTTGATACCGTTCTCGAAGCATCTCGCCGTGTTCTCGACTCGGGTCGCCCCCAAGACTACGTGAGAGACTACCTGAGCTACTGCTGTTACCAATACACGATCGCGCTAGCATTTTATGGAGGGCTGGATCGAGCGGTTCGCCGGCAGGTGCGACCGGTGGTGCGGGAGGGTCGATTCTTGCTCCCTTTTGATACGTACCGGAACGGTCGTACCATTGGACTGCTGGCCAGGATCATCGGACTTGAGGCGACCGCACGGCTCTTGCATGCTTTCCTTGCGCTGAGGGCTCATCGGAATCGAGGTCGTTAAGAGTGCGGGGCTTCCAGTGGCCAGCACCTCAGCACAATCCATGCCCCGAGATGGCCGAGGGTAGCTAAATGGCTTCTCGAACCACCAACTCTTTGCGGAATTTGCGATATGGGTTGGCTGGCCAGTTTCTGAGCCTCATCGTTGGATTCGTTGCGCGATCAGTCTTCGTACACACGCTTTCGGCCGAGTACCTTGGCATAAACGGCCTGTTTGCGAATATTCTCACGGTCCTCTCTGTGGCTGAGTTGGGTATCGGCTCCGCAATTGTGTACAGCATGTATCAACCGCTTGCACAGCGCGACGAAGGTAGACTGCTGTCTTTGATGGGCGTCTACCGAAAGGCCTACATCGCCATTGGAGTTGCCGTGGCGTTCGCGGGGACACTAATACTGCCATTCCTCCCGTTGATCGTTCGCGAGATGCCGAGCATCCCAAACTTGCAAGCAATCTATCTGCTGTTCGTTGCGAACTCTTCTATTACATACTTCTTTTCCTACAAGCGCGCCTTCCTGATCGCAGATCAGAAGCGGTACATCACCTCGATCTACAGATATGGGTTCTTCCTGGCGTTGAATGCAGTCCAAATCTTCATTCTGGTTGCATTCGGTGACTACCTGCTATTCTTGCTCGCCCAGGTCGCTTTCACCTTCGCCGAGAATGTTGCGGTCTCGCGACGCGTGGATAGGATGTATCCGTTCTTGCGTGCAAGGCCTGCCCCCCCACTGAGCAGTAGTGACCGGCAAACTATCATTCAAAATGTGAAAGCCCTCGTACTCCTGCGTGTCTCCGGGGCTGTTCGCGGTGGGATTGATAGCGTTTTGATCTCTGCGCTCGCGGGTGTTGTCGCTGTCGGTATCTACTCCAACTACTTGCTGATCACCAGCGCATTAAGCGTAGTGTTCGGAGTAGCCTTCAGTTCCGTAACCGCGAGTGTGGGGAATCTCAATGCCCTCGGTCCGGTGCAGAAAAGAATGGAAACGTTTCGCGCGGTCGACACCGCTGTCTATCTCGCTCACAGCTCTGCCGCGGTCTCCCTGTTTGTTCTGTTCAATCCCTTCATTGCACTCTGGCTCGGCAGGGAGTACCTATTCGACGAAACGGTGGTTGCAGCGATTGTGATCAACTTTTATCTTGTGGGTATGCGTAACAGCCTCTGGGTGTTCAAGGATGCAATGGGGTTGTACTGGAAGGATCGCTTCAGGCCCTTGCCGGAGCTGTTTGTGGGTCTCTTGGGATCGGTGTTCCTGGGGCAGCACTTTGGAGTACTTGGCGTTCTTGGTGGGGGCATACTCAGCTTGCTGTTGGTGTCTCTCCCACTTGAGCCATTGGTTCTTTTTCGGTACGGACTTGAATCACCTGTTCGTCCCTATTACCTCGAGTACCTCATGCGCCTACTGCTCACTTTGTTGGCTGGCTCGCTCACCTGGGCGCTCTCCCGACAAGTCTCCGCTCAAGGCTGGAGTGGATTCATTGTTTCCGTTCTGGCGTGTCTGTTGATTCCGAACTTGCTAAATGTTTCTGTGTTCTGGCGCAGTGTTGGATTTCGGCGCTTGCTGTCCCTGGTGTCCCAATCGTGACGGCGTCGAACTTCATTCTTGTGTGGTGCGGCTGTGCATGTCCCCAATGTTCTCGTAGATGGGTGGTAGATTGTGAAGTCAGAATGCGTTCAAGAGGTGTTGGCCAGTCTTTCCGACTCGTATGCGCCAATTCAGTACGTAATGCTGGGTGGTAACGCGGGTGATGCACTGATCAACCTTGGGTTCTTTGACCTTGCTGATAGTATGGCTTTGCCATTTGAGATTGTCGCGGCCAATGAAGTGCGTGATGGAGCCTGTGTTGTTGTGAGTGGCAGTGGGGGACTAGTGCCGGCGCAGGGTATCGGTGGCGCGGTGGCTGTTCTCAGTCAGCTTCACTCGCGTGCGGAGCAGCTTGTAGTTCTTCCATCTAGCATCCGTGGAAACGAGGCGCTCCTTCGGCAACTGGGTGAGAATGTGACTCTGTTTGCTCGTGAGACTCCTTCTTATCAACATGCGCTGGCGAACGCCACTGGCGGTGCGACGGTTCTTGCAGACCACGATATGGCATTCAACCTTGATGTCCGATCGCTGTTGGAGGGCGGGCGCATCAGGCCTCCGCGTCTCCGGCGGCCAAAGGATGCTGCGAGACTGGCTCTCTACGGGGTTGCAGCGGTGCGTTCGCTACTGTTCGACGAAATTGACGTCATGCGGATCGACAACGAGCGGTCAAGCGTGCGCCGACCCTGGCGGTTGTACAATGACCTGTCGGCGATCGCGGCCTATCGCAATGGTGATCGCACGAATGATGAAAATACGGGTCGAATGCTTCTTGCCGTACTGGATCAGTACAGTCTTGTCAGAACGGACCGACTCCATGTCGGAATCGGGGCGCATCTACTCGGAAAGCGCGTGGTGCTCTCAGATAATTCCTATGGCAAGCTGAGTGGAGTTTACGACTTCTCGCTATCGAGTGAGCCTGATGTGATATTCCAATCGGGGTAGTAGCTCGTCGGGATTCATATGGAGACCTTGCTCGACGGCCAGAATGGTACGGGTCGCGAGTAGCCGCCGCATGCGTTAAGGGCTCCTCGCGCTGCGTCCTGCTGGGGCGGCGGGACGGCCTTGTCAGGGCGTTAAGGTGATCCGAAGCACGCACGGCCATGAGTATGGGACTTCCCAGTGGAGCAGGCGGGCGCCAGGGCGCCTTTTCCCAAAGGCGTCATCTTCGGCGGGAGCCACCAGGACCGGGTCGGACACACCCACCACATGACCACCCGAGGCCCTGCAGGCTGGCAGGTCGCACTGCAGCGTCCCCGGGCAACTACGTCAACCGGTCCGAGAGATCCTCCGGCCGGTGTTCGGGGCGCAATCGTCGCACATGCCTACCGAACGTGCTTATCGACTCCTCCCAGCCGACCCGTTTAGCGATCTCAGTGTCCGGCGTGCTAGGACTGGCTCTCAGCCACTGCCGAACCGCCGGATCAAACGACATGCACGACCTTGGTGAGTATTTGACGCTGTGGGAGCCGGGGGTTCGTGCGGTCCAGCGCCAGCGTTGGTGCGGGTGAGCGCCGGTGGTGGCGTGGTTGGGAGCCACCACCGGCGCTGACCCTGCGGGGTTAGGTCTGCGCGGCGGTGTGTTCGCGCATGTTGTAGGTGCCGGTTTCGATCCAGATGGTGTTGTGGACGATGCGGTCCATGATGGCGTCGGCGTGGACGCCGGCGCCGAGGCGCTGGTGCCAGTCCTTCTGCTGGTATTGAGTATTTGACGCTGTGGGAGCCGGGGGTTCGTGCGGTCCAGCGCCAGCGTTGGTGCGGGTGAGCGCCGGTGGTGGCGTGGTTGGGAGCCACCACCGGCGCTGACCCTGCGGGGTTAGGTCTGCGCGGCGGTGTGTTCGCGCATGTTGTAGGTGCCGGTTTCGATCCAGATGGTGTTGTGGACGATGCGGTCCATGATGGCGTCGGCGTGGACGCCGGCGCCGAGGCGCTGGTGCCAGTCCTTCTGCTGGTATTGGGTGCAGAACACCGTGGAGGTTTCGCCGTAGCGGCGTTCCATCAGTTCCAGCAGCATCCCGCGCATCGATTCGGTGGGGCGGTCCAGGAGCCATTCATCGATCACCAGCAGCGTGAAGGCTGCGTATTTGCGGAGGAACTTCCCGGCTCCGCCGGTCTGTTCCTGGGCCGCGGTCCAGGCCTCCTCGAGGTCGGGCATCCGGATGTAGTGGGCCCGGATCCGGTGCTCGCAGGCCCGTTTCGCCAAGGTGCATCCCAGATACGACTTCCCGGATCCGGTGAAGCCTTGGAACACGACGTTCTGTTGGCGGGTGACGAACTGGCAGGAGCCCAGGTGGGACAGCAGGCTCTGGTCCAGGCCACGTTCCTCGAGCAGGTCGATCCGGCGCAGGTCAGCGTTCGGATAACGCAAACCGGCGCGTCGGATCAGGCCGGTGACCTTGGAGTGGGTGAATGATGAGTAGGCCTCATCGACAGCCAGCCGGAATCTGTCCTCGAACGGCATCCCCGCCGAGACCACGGGGTCTTGGGTGTCGATCGCGGTCAGCAGGTCGGTGGCGTTCATCTCACGCAGCTTGCGTTTGGTCTCGACGTCCAGCAGTGAGGCACTCATCGGGTCCCTCCTGCGTAGTAGTCGCTGCCGCGGACATAGCCGCCAACCTCGTCGGCGGCGGTCTCGACGCTCTGGCCGGTCTTGTCCTGCCCGGTGTCGAGGATCGGCCTCAGATGGGCATAGCGGATGTTGCGCACCGGTCCCCGCAGCGCCAGCTGGCAGGCTGCCTCCACCCTGGCCGGAGAGAACCGTCTCGTGAGGCGCAGGATCGCCAGCGCCGGGTCATGGGCCTGCTCGGCGATGGGGACCGACTCGAACACCCGGTCAGTCACCGCCCTCGTGGCGGGCCCCACCCGGTCCGCCCAGGCGTCGATGCGTGCCCGGTCCCACGGCTGCCAACCCCGGCCCTCGGGCAAGTCAGCATCGTTGGTGCGGTACTTGTTCGACGTGCCAGAGGGCAACAGCAAGTGAGTGGCCAGGCGTTCATCACCGCGGTAGATCTCGATCATCGACTGCGTGAGGCGCAGGTCGACCTTCGCCCCGATGTGGGCGAACGGGACCGAGTAGTAGTTCTTCGACCAGACGACGTGGCCGTTGCGGCCGACCTTGCGGCCATAGACCCACTGGCTGATCTCGAACGGCGCCGCCGGCAGCGCCCCGAGCAGCGGCCGCTCCTCAGAGACGAAGACGCTGCGGCGGGAACCCTCCCGCTTCTGGAACGGTGTGGTGTTGTAGGCGTCCACGCGTTCCCGGACCCGGGCCTGCAACCCAGACAAGGTGGTGAACGTCTCGCTCCGCAACCCCGCGATCACCCACGTCGCCACGTGCGCCACCGTGTTCTCGACACTGGCCTTGTCCTTGGGGTGCCTGACCCGGCCCGGCAGCACCGCCGCCGAGTAGTGCCCAGCCAGCTCCCGGTAGGCGTCGTTGAGGACGACCTCCCCCTCACGCGGCTGGGAGATCACACCGGTCTTCAAGTTGTCCGGCACGATCCTGGGGACCGTGCCGCCGAAGAACTCGAACATCGCCACGTGCGCCCGCAACCACGCTTCCTGCCGCATGTCCAACGAGGCCTGCACGAACGCCAACCTGCTGAACGGCAGACACGCCACGAACAAATACACCTTCGACACCTCACCGGTGGTTGGATCCAGCAGCTCCATCGTCGGCCCTGACCAGTCGACCTCGACACTGCGGCCAGCCTTGTGACCCACCCTCGACGAAGCACCCAGCACGGCCGCGTAGTCGGCATACAACCGGCAGAACCGGTCGTAACTCATCACCGGCTGCCGATCCCCCACCGCCGCATCCTGATACTCCTGATGAAGCAGCCGAAGCGTCACCCCGACCCGGGCGAGTTCCCGATGCACCCGCCCCCAATCCGGCTGGGCAAAGACGCTCTCCCGGACACCGCGGCCCGGGAACAACACCTCATAGACCTGCCCATCAGACATCCCCTCCGCCCGATCCCAACCCAACCCGGCCCCTTCGGCAGCGTCGATGACCGCCTGCACGCTGTGCCTGGACATGCCCTGCCCGGCAGCAATCGCTCTGCCCGACAGCCCTTGCGAACGAAGCTGCAACACCAACTTCGCCTTGATCCTGCGTACCATTACCGGTACTCCTTCCCGCCCACGTGGCCCTCACATAGGCGGGAAGGAGCCTAGAAGCAGGTGGCGCTCAACCACACCAACCCCGGCGCTCAACCACACGATTCGGCACCCGGGCCGGTGGCGCCCAACCGCACCACACCCGGCCCCCAGGACCGCCAATACTCACTTGGCACCGCTGGCCGCTCGCACTTCGGCGCATGATGCGACGCGACCGCCCGAGTCACCGTCGACCGCCCGCTACCCAAGTCCCGAGCAGCCTGACGCTGCGGCACACCATCGGCCACCAGCCCACACGACAAAGCCAAAATGGTCCTTTGAGCGGTCGATGGTCCGGTAGAAGGTCAGGATGGAGTGTTGCGGATCATGAGTGTTTGATTTCAGGACCACGCCCTCCCGCCCGGAAGGATCGAGTTGATCGTGAACAGCACGTTCAGCGCAAACGCCCGGAACCGGGTCTCCTTCAGGTTCACCACACGGATCCCCATGTCCGAGAGTTCCGGGTTCAGGTAGCGCTTGATGTCCAGGTGGTGCTGGTCGGAGATCCGCTTTTCCAGCGGCACCTTGAACATCAAGTCCAGGAACCGGCGGTTGTTGTAGATGATTGTGATGTCGAAGCAGAACTTCATCTCGCTGATGTTCAGGCCGCCCCAGCTGCCCCACGTGACCTCGTTGAAGTGCAGGTCCGCCGGTGGATACTGCCGGGGCACCGCAGCGTACTCGAACTCGTCGATGTACTCCGCGAAGACCTGGTCGATCTCGTGGGCCAAGCCTCGGTTGAGGATGAAAATCTTGTACAGGTTCCTGAACAGCTTTGCCGAGAGCGCCGGCATGGTGCGACGCCCGTAGTGCTTGTACCAGTAGGCTCGGATCGTCTCCGACACCCAACTCTTGATTTCTACCTCGGCCGGGCAGTCTGCTTCCAGGGCAACCCGTTTGCGCAACTCATTGTCGTTCTCCAAGGCCACGTATCCGTTGTTGTGTCGGATGATCGCAGCCTTCTCGTCAAATCGGTCCAACCCACTTGTGTCCTCGGGGATTCGAAAGACTCGCCATGGCACGCCGAAGCGCCGCGCGATCTTCTCAGCCGCTTCGCAGTCAGGCACCTCCTTGGGTGCGGACAGGTAACTGAATGCGCGTACCTTGTCATACACCCCATTCGCGGCCGCAAAAGTGGTGTTGCTGTCGATTCCGCCGGTGAGCGAGATCCAGGGTTCTGGCCACTTGCGGGTGACTAGTTCCATGTTGCTCTGCAGGATTTTGGCCGCTTCCGCGATGATGTCCTCGTACTCCGAGCGACTGGCAACCTCCGCCAGCTCTTTGATCGGGTAGAAGCGTCGATGTTCCGTGGTGCCATCTGTGAAACTCGTGACGTACGCGTGGTTGGGCACCACTCGTTTCAGCTCCGAGAAAGGGGTGAGGGCAGCTGGAAGGTAGCCCCCCATCACCCGCCGGTACCACTTGTACTCGATCAGGCGAGTAACGAAGGCGTCCATCTGCAGGCCATGCAGGTCGGCCACCATCTGCGGATGCGATGCGAGGTGGAAATGCCCATCGACCAGCCCGTGGCAGGCGGATTGCATGCCTGCAGGGTCCACGAGGAACGTGAGCTGGGAGTCCTCGATGATTCCTAGAAGGAAGATCCCTGTCAGTTGGTCCACGTGGTCGTAGAAGTCGTCCGTGCCGTAGTGCTCCAGAAGCGGTTCCAGCAGCTGTTGTTCATCGGTCTGCATGGTGAAGGGGTTGTAGGCGTGACCCAACAGGAAGCAGGTCCTGTGCGAGTCGCTCACGAAGTGGAAGCCCGTGAGGGGGTGGG
This sequence comes from Aestuariimicrobium sp. Y1814, assembly GCF_050113895.1. Lineage (NCBI taxonomy): Bacteria > Bacillati > Actinomycetota > Actinomycetes > Propionibacteriales > Propionibacteriaceae > Aestuariimicrobium > Aestuariimicrobium sp. Y1814. Next base: position 198,430 of record NZ_JBNJRW010000003.1, read on the forward strand.
CCCAGACGTGCACTCCGTTGAGTTCGGTGTGCTTCCACGCCCCAAAGAAGGGGAAGCCTTCGGGCGAGATGCCTGGGTGACTGGTGACCAGGAATCCGCGGATGTAGAGGAAGTGCCTGAGATCCGGGTGCTGTTCCAGCAAAGCCTCGATCGACATGGTGTTCCGCCTGCCTGAGATGAAGTTTCGGTGAAAGGTTATCGTGCCGCTCTCGATTGCTCACAAGCGGTCCAGACCTGCGGCGGACGGGGTGCCTTCGTGGCCGCGGCGGGCCAACTTAGGTGCGCCCGACAAGCGCGGTCAGCGCCCGGTGCTGTTGCCCCCCGATCGCCTCGGTGCGTACGTGGGCGGCGCCCAGGCCCGGGCTGATCAGTACGTGATCCAGTCCGATCAGCGGCGGGTACCAAGCGCCCGCGGGGAACGTGGGTGCCCAGCCCGAACCGGCCACCGCTGCCGCGTCGCGCAGTCCGGTATCAGCGAGCAGGTCCCGCAGCGGTGCGTGTTCTCGCACGGCATTGAAGTCCCCAGCAGCCACCAGGGCGCGACCTTGGTGCGCGGTGATCGCGGCGGTCAGGTGTTCGAAGCCGTCCAGCCACGGGCCAACCCCCTTGCTGGGGGTCGGCAGGTCCACCGGCAGCAACACGAGCGGCCCATTGGGGCCGGAGACCTCGACGACAGGCTGCACCTCACCAGCGCCGGACAGCACCCGAATCGGTGTCCGGGAGAAGACGAGTGTGCCGCATTCGGGCAGATCGGGCATGGGGTGGAAGGACTTGTGGGGCAGGATCTGCTGCCATGCCCTGCTCAGGGTTTCGCCTCGGACCGCGTACATGCCCTGCAGCACTGCGACGTCCGGGGTGACGCGCTCGGTCAGCGATGCCAGGTCGTCCAGGCCACGGCTGTCGCACCGCATGTTCATGGTCATCAGCGTCATTGCCGTCCCGCTGGTCTGGGGCGCTGTTGCCGGCCAGTACGGCCGTGTCCAGGCCACCTGCAGCACCAACCCGGCAACTGCCACCACAGCGACCGGCCGCAGCCACCTGGTGGGGCAGGTCGCCAGCAGCAGCGCCGCACCGGCGAAGGCGGGCATGCCGTAGGGGATAAAGGCCGCCGCCATCACGGTGTGGCGATTCACCAACTGCAGCGACGGGAAGAGGAAAAGCATTGCAGCGATGATGCCCAGGACCATCAGCGCCGCCGCAATCACCAGCCACGCCAAGGTCAGCAGGCGCCGACTCGTCACCGGTCTGCCTCCACTGCCTGCACCCGCCATGTGCCCACCATAGGTGCCGTCCGCAGCCCCCGGCCGTCGCGGCCGGGCATTCCGGCAATGATAAAGTCAGGCGAGCTTGTGCGGCCACACTGAGCCGCAGACCCGCTGAGGAGCAGAACGTGTCGCTGGTGAATATGTGGGGCCTGGTGCGCAAGGGCTGGCTGCTTCTGCTGGTCTGCACATTGCTCGGGCTGGCCGCTGGGATCGGTGTGTCCCTGCTGCAGCCCAAGCGGTACTCCGCCACCTCCACCGGTTATGTGGTCGCCGGCAACTCGGGCACCGTCGGTGATGCGTTCGCAGGCAAGAACCTGGCCGCCGAGAAGGCGGCCACGTACTTGCCGCTGGTGCAGAGCCGCTCCGTCGCCAACCGCATCGCTGAGGACCTCAACCTCGACCCGAATGTCGCCGTCGGGGCTCTCAAGGGATCCACCGAGGGCGTGATCTTCCGGATCACTGCCACTGCGGATTCCCCTGAGCTCGCTGCCAAGATGGCCGATGCCGCCATCCGCGCCACCTCCATCGAGGCCAACGCGCTGGAGACGCTCACTGTCACCGGGGAGTCCACCGGGTCGACCGTGGTGCGGATCGTCCCCGTCGAACTGGCCCTGACGCCCACCAGCGCCGTCTCACCCAACGTGCCGCGCAATGTTGTCCTGGGCTTGGCCCTCGGCGTGCTGGCCGGCCTCGGCCTGGTCGTCGTCCGTCACACCCTTGACCGGCGCATCCGCCTGGCAACCGATGCCGAGAATATTGCCGGAGCGAGCTCCCTGGGGATCATCCCCAAGGCCAGCGAACTGGCGGGCTCGGGCGCAATGATCCTCACCAAGGGGGCGGCTGCCGAGGCCCTGCGCCAACTGCGCACCAACCTGCGTTTCGTGAGCGTCGACGACCCCGCCCGCAGCATCGTGGTCACCTCGTCGAACGAGAACGAGGGCAAGTCCACTGTCGCGTCGCAGCTGGCGATGATGCTGGCCGAGTCGGGACAGCCCACCGTCCTGATTGACGCGGATGTGCGGCGTCCTGTGCAGGCTACCCACTTCGGGGTCGACGGCCACGTCGGCTTGACGCAGTTGCTGGTCGGCTCCATCGCACTCGAGGATGCGCTGGTGCAGACCGACCAGCAGAACCTGCTGATCCTGCCTGCCGGGCGCATCCCGCCGAACCCGAGCGAACTGGTCGGTTCGAAGCGGATGAAGACACTGATCGACACGCTCGCCCAGTCGTACATGGTCATCCTGGACGCCCCGCCGCTGCTGCCGGTCACCGACGCTGCCCTGCTCACCGTCGCCAGCGATGGCGCCATTCTGGTGGTGCAGTCGGGCAAGACCCGGACCGAAGAGCTGGGTCTCGCCGCGCACAAGCTGGACCAGATCGACGCGACGCTGTTCGGCGTGGTCCTCAACATGGTGCCGAAGAAGGACCTCGGCTCGGCAGCCTTCGGGTACGGCTACGGCAGTTACGGGTCCACGTATTACGACAGCGCAGAGGATGAGCGCGACACCAGTCGCCGACGCAGTTCCTCGCACAAGCCGTTCCCCAAGCGGGCAAGGCGCATGGAAGCCACTACGGAGTCAACCCGCTAGTCGGAACGTTTCCGGGTACCGGTCAGGTCTCGTCCCCGGCGCAGGAATGCCGTGTAGCCCCGGGCAACCTCGCCAGCCGTGGGCTTGCGTGCCAGGCCCACGGAAAGCCTATGAGGCATGCGCAGAAGAATCCTAAGTGCATATCCGACGACGCGCAGGCGAACCATCGTTGACCCCTCAGGGGTGGCTTTGAATTCGGCGCGCAGACGTCTGAATCCGCTGGTGGTGGTGGCGCCGTCGGCGTACAGTCGCCACAGGTCGTACTCGGGGTGGTCGCGGTAGTCCTCGAGGTGCCCGGTGGCCACGGCGAGCGCGACTTCGGCGCGCAGGTCCACGGCGAGGGCGGTGACGGCGTTCCTGTCTTCGGCTGATGCGTCCAGCCAGGAACCCTTCACGTCGGCCTGGTACTGGGCCATGCCACGCGCGGCGTGCAGCAGCAGCACCAGTCGCTGCCCGACCAGGTCGGGCACCACACACGGTCGCCGGGCGATATCGCGGGTGGTCCGGCCCTGCCACAGGCGCTCGAACGCGCGATCGGGGCCAACCTGGATGCCGGGGAACCGCACATGCACATCCATCTGCCCGAGCTCACCGTGGTACCAGTTGGTGGAGTGCTCCACCAGGCCCCCGCTGGGCAGTCGCGTCACCTGCTGCCAGCCGTGCGCCTTCAGTCCGGCCATGAAGCTGTTGAGGTGGGCAGGGCGCACCAGCACGTCTGCGTCCGCGCTGGCCCGCGCCCGGGGTCGCAGTGCGGGGTCAACCGACGGCCCCTTGATGTGCAGAATGTCGGCGCCGGACTCGTCGGCGATCGCCTGCACCGTGGCGTGGGCAAGGTGCACCCGCAGGGTGACCGGCAGGGTGGGCGGCTCAGCCACCGTTCACCCGTTCCATGGCACCCGCCTCGACCAAGCCATCGAGGATCCGGCGGAGGGCATCGGTGGTGTTGCCGTCCGGCGATGGTCCGAAGGTGCTCTCGACGCTCGCCGCGAGGTCATCAAGAGATCGCCAGCTGGACGACAACTCGAAGAGGGTGGTCGCGATCTCAGACAGCCGCAGCACCTGGTCGGGAGGCAGCAGCAGCAGCGACTCCCCGCCGACGGTGAGCATGTCCAAGGGCTGCTTGCGGACGTAGCCCTCCATCACGCCGCCTCATTGAGCACATCGGACAGCACAGGCACCAGGTCGCCCGCCTCGCGGTAGGTCAGCCTGGCCAACGGGCCGGTGCGGTCGAGCAGTTCGGCGACGGTGTGCAGCGGACGCGGCAGGCGATTCAGCGCCGAGGACTCCGGAATGAGCGCCGCGACGGCGTCCAGGGTCCCCAAGTGCTGGACAGTGGGGGACTGGTCCTCGATGTCAGCTTGCCGTCGGAGCAGCACGACCCGGGCGACGGTGGGTTGTGGGTGTGCGGGCAGGAGGCCCAGCGTGTGGGGGGAGGTCTCAATCTTGCGCCAGGGCTGCCCGGACGCGATGGACAGTGGCTTGGGGTACGGGTGGATGCGCCCGGTCGTGGGGTCGACGCCCACCGTTTCGTCCGTGAGGTAGCCGTTGGTGGTGCCCAGCAGCCCGGACAGCGTGGTCTTGCCGGTGCCGCTGGGGGCGACGAACACCACGCTCGCGCCCGTCTGCGGGTGGCTGACGGCACCGGCGTGGAACATCAGCAGTCGGCCCGTCTGGGCGGCGATGAGGTGGTGGGTCACGTCCTGGCTGAGCCGCTGCAGGGCCCAGCGGATGGCCTCGTCCGAGTCGTCGGCGGGTGGGGTGACTGGGAGTGGCTGCGCGACCAGGAAGTCCTTGGTGTTGACGTTCTCGACGTCGAGGCATCGAGACCACGCCACAGCGACGGCATCAACGAAAGCCGAGGGTGTGCCGACGGAAAATGTGAGATCTGTCACGGTGTTCAAAGCGGCTAGTCTCAACGCTCCGGGCATGGGGGCTACACTACCGGCCCGGGCGCTGAGGCTCTGATAGTGTTCTGCCAGATGGCCCCGGGTGGGGCCATCCAATGATCGCGCAATCCGGGGGAAACCGTGGACACCATTGAGACGACCGAGACCGCCACTCGCACTGCAGTTGCCCGCCGCGTCCTCATCAAGGGGGCCGCTTGGAGTGTTCCGGCGGTCACCGTGCTGAGTGCCACGCCGGCATTCGCCGCGACCAACACGGTGTTTGCCTTTACGGATCTGTCGCCGGCGGTCATCAATGCCGCCAATCCCAACGACAGTGTGACGGTGAGCGGCACCGGGCCGGACAACGCCACGGTGACGATCACGATCGGCGGCACTACGTTCACGACCCCTGTCGCCGCCCCCGACGGGAAGTGGAGCTACACCATCCCGGCCGCGTCGCTGCCCGACGGCTCGAACGTCGAAGTCACGGCCACCATCAGCACCGGCGGCTCGGCCACGCAGACCTACACCAAGGACACGGTCGCGCCGGCGCCCACGATCAGCGCGGCCACCACGTTCGAATACAGTGCCAGTACCGAGCTTTTCACCGTTAAGGGCACTGCAGGCACTGTCGCTTCGCCGACGGTTGACGCCACGTCCGTGACGCTGGCCCTGAAGGTGGACGGGGTCGACAGAAGTCCCGTGACGATCACTCTGAGTGGAGCGGCGTGGAGCTATACCTTTACCGGCGTGGGCAACAACAAGGACTACACCCTCACCGTGACGCAGGAGGATGGCGCTGGAAACGTTGGCACGGCCAGCCACACTGGCAAGACTGGCAAGTCTTAGTCGTACGACTGGTGCAACAGGCCTCGACCGACCAGGTCGGACAGGAATCTGTTGATCTCATCGGCGATCTCGGCCGGGGCGCGGCCGACCAGGTCGGCGACCCCGGCCACGACGTCACCGCCCCCTGCCGCGACCAGCCAGATCATCCGCGCCGTCCCAGTCAGCAACACAGTGTTCCCCTGCGGGACCACCGTCAGGTACAGCTCTTCGTTCGTTCCGACTTCTGTGCCGTCAATCCAGGCGACGTTGTCCGGAACCCGATAAATCGCAGGTGTCAGGGGAAGTGCCACGCGCCCAGTATGGCCCAGCCCTGCCCGAGCATGTGGCCCCACCCTGGCCAGAGCTGGCGTAAAACCGGCCGGTTTGACCCAACCGCGGCCGCCCCGTAGAGTTGTCCCTCGGTGTTCCTGCGTGCCCCCGGGCCAACAGGAACGAGGGGCTCTCCCACTGGCACCTGTCAGGGACGTGGCCGCACATCATGAATTTTCTGTCCAGAGGAAGTGGTCACGTGTACGCAATCGTGCGCAGCGGCGGACGCCAGCACAAGGTTGCCGTCGGCGATGTTCTCGAGGTTGACAAGCTCGATGACAAGGTCGGCAGCACCATCAACCTGCAGCCCCTGCTGCTCGTCGACGGTGAGACCGTCACCTCGGCCAAGAGTGGCCTCGACAAGGTCTCGGTGACCGCTGAGGTGCTGGCCGAGACCAAGGGTCCGAAGATCCGCATCATCAAGTACAAGAACAAGACCGGGTACAAGAAGCGCCAGGGCCATCGCCAGCGCTACACCCAGGTCAAGGTCACCGGGATCGAAGGCTGAGGAGCTGAACCATGGCACACAAGAAGGGCGCATCGTCCTCCAAGAACGGGCGTGACTCGAACTCCCAGCGCCTCGGCGTGAAGCGCTTCGGCGGCGAGCTCGTCAACGCCGGCGAGATCATCGTCCGCCAGCGCGGCACCCACTTCCACCCCGGCATCGGCGTGGGCCGTGGCAGCGACGACACCCTGTTCGCCACTGCTGCCGGCAACGTCAAGTTCGGCACCCGCCGCGGCCGTCGCATCGTCGACATCGTCCCGGTCGAGACCGCCTGAACCAGGCACCGATAGACATCACACGGCGGGCCGCCCCAGCACGGGGCGGCCCGCTTGTTCTGTCGTCAGACGGTTATGGCAGGATGCCGGTCATGACCGTCACGCTCACCGCCAGCCTGGAGCCCGATGCGCAGGAGCAGGCCGTGGCCGTGCTCCAGCGCTACTTCCACCCCGGTGGCAAGTTCGCCGGCAGCCGCTGGGACACGTTCGACCCGAGCGGAACCCGGGCTGCCTCCGCCAACACGTTCACGGCCGACGACCTGATGGCCTGCTCCTTGCTGTCGGCGCCGATGAAGGAGAAGGCGGTGGTGGCCCTGCTGCTGGACCGTCGGCGCGAGTTCGAAGTGCTGCTCCAGGACATCGGCCCCGACCGCGACTTCATCACGGTCGAGACCACCGAAGGGCCTGAGTACGCGCCGGTGCGGGCGCTGTACGGAGCGTTGACATCGATCGACGGCATCGGGCAGACCCGGGCCACGAAGCTGCTTGCTCGCAAGCGTCCACGGCTCGTGCCCATTGTCGATGACGTCATCTGGGAGAAGGTGTTCAACTTCGCGCCATATCAATGGCAGCCTCTCCACGAAGCACTGCGTGCCGACGACTGCGCACTCTGGAACCGCCTGATCTCGCTGCGCGAGGATGCCGGACTGAGCCCGGCAGTCCCAGTGCTGCGCATCTTCGACGTCCTGGCCTGGATGGATGGCAAGGGGTACAGCGGCACCCCTGTCGGCAGCGACGACCAGGCCTGACCCCAGCGGCCCGTGGGCACTGGTGGCCTGCCAGAGCGGTGGGGACAGCAGAACCCGGCCGACCGCGGAGCCGCTCGTCCGGACCACCACGCGGCCCGGCACTAGACTGGGCCGAACTGTCCACCAGCACTGGAGCACCACATGGCCATCCCATCCTTCGTCGACCGCGTGACCCTCAAGGTCAGCGCTGGCAACGGCGGCCACGGTGTCGCCTCGGTGCGCCGTGAGAAGTTCAAGCCCCTGGGCGGCCCCGACGGCGGCAACGGCGGTGACGGCGGCTCGGTCATCCTCGAGGTCGATCCCCAGGTCACCACCCTGGTCGACTACCACCACCAGTCCCACCGCAAGGCCACCAACGGCCAACCCGGCAAGGGCGACCACCAGAACGGTGCCACCGGCGCCGACATCGTCCTGCCCGTGCCCGACGGCACCGTGGTCACCGACGTCGAGACCGGCGAACTGCTCGCCGACCTCACCGGCGCCGGTGCCCGGCTCGTGGTCGCCAAGGGCGGCAAGGGTGGCCTCGGCAACGCCGCGCTCGCCACCGCCGCCCGCAAGGCTCCCGGCTTCGCGCTGCTCGGCGAAGAGGGTGACCAGCGCACCCTGCAGCTCGAGCTGAAGGTGGTCGCCGACGTCGGGCTGGTCGGCTTCCCCAGTGCCGGCAAGTCGAGCCTGATCGCCGCGATCAGCCGCGCTCGTCCGAAGATCGCCGACTACCCCTTCACCACGCTGGTGCCGAACCTGGGCGTCGTGCTGGCCGGTGAGACCACCTTCACCGTGGCCGATGTCCCCGGCCTGATCGAGGGCGCCTCCGAGGGTCGCGGGCTGGGCTTCGACTTCCTGCGCCACATCGAACGCTGCCAGGCACTGGTGCACGTGATCGACACCGCCACCTTCGAACCGGGCCGCGACCCGATCAGCGACCTGCGCACCATCGAGGCCGAACTGGTCGCCCACGGCGGCCTGGAGGATCGTCCGCGCATCGTCGCACTGAACAAGGTCGACGTGCCCGACGGCGCCGAGATCGCCGCGATGGTGCAGGCCGACATCGAGGCCCTGGGCCTGCCGGTCTACCCGGTCTCGACCAAGTCGGGGGAGGGGCTCAAGGCGCTCACCTTCGCGATGGCCGAGCTCGTCGAACAGCGGCGCGCCATCCTGCCGCCCCCGAAGCCCGCCCCCACCGTCCTGGTGCCGCGGGCCGTCGACGCGGGGGCCGAGTTCACCATTAAGAAGATCGGCGACGGCGACGGCGGGTTCCTGTGGCGGGTCCGCGGCACCAAGCCCGAACGCTGGGTGCGCCAGACCGACTTCAACAACCCCGAAGCTGTCGGCTACCTGTCCGACCGGCTCAACCGGCTCGGCGTCGAGGAGCAGTTGGCCAAGCTGGGCGCCGTGCAGGGTGACGCCGTCGCCATCGGCGGCGAGGACGCGGTCATCTTCGACTTCGCCCCGCAGATCGAGACCGGCGCCGAAATCCTGGCCCGTCGCGGTGAGGACCAGCGCCTCGAGCACGAACGGCCCTCGGCAACCCGCCGCCGCGCCGAGGACGCGGAGTACCACGCCGCCCGCGCCGACCATGGCGTCGTCGGCCGCGACCCGCAGGGCCGGTCGTGGCGTGCCGTCGACTACACCCTGACCGGGTTGGACGACGAGGACCGCGCCACCCCGGTCGACCCGCAGCAGCTGTGGGACGAGGAGTGGGACGACGACGAGGTCGAGGTTGACATCGACGGGGACGACGAGCACGAGGTCGAGGTGGAATGGGCCGGCAACCCTGATGACTGAACAGGCCACGGACCCGACCCGGGAGGCGCTGCGCCAGGCACGCCGCATCGTGGTCAAGGTCGGGTCGTCCTCACTGACGACCGCCGAAGGGGGCCTCGACCGCGACGCCCTGGTGCGGGTCGTCGACACCCTGGTCGACGTGCGCGCCGGCGGCAAGCAGGTCGTGCTGATCAGCTCGGGCGCCATCGCCGCCGGGCTGGCGCCGCTGGGCATGACCAGCCGCCCCCGCGGGCTGGCCGCCCAGCAGGCTGCCGCCTCGGTCGGGCAGGGCCTGCTGGTGCAGGCCTACACCGAGGCATTCGGACGACAGGGGCTGCGCGTCGGCCAGGTGCTGCTGACCGTCGACGACCTCACCCGGTTGTCGACCTACCGCAACGCCGCCCGGACCCTGAGCACGCTGCTGCGGCTGCAGGCGGTACCGGTGGTCAACGAGAACGACACCGTCGCCACCCATGAGGTGCGCTTCGGTGACAACGACCGGCTGGCCGCGCTGGTGGCCCAGGTGGTGCACGCCGACGCGCTGGTGCTGCTGACCGACGTGGACGCGCTCTACACCACGCACCCGTCCGAGCCGGGAGCTGAGCCGGTGCACCACGTGCCCGACATCGACGTGCTCGAGGTCGACACCTCACGGGTGGGGTCGAAGGTGGGTACCGGTGGCATGGTCACCAAGCTGGAGGCGGCCCAGATCGCGACCAGCGCGGGTATCCCGGTGCTGCTGACCTCGGCGGCGAACATTCGTCCGGCCCTGTACGGCGAGCAGGTCGGCACCTGGTTCGACCCGGTCGACAAGCGCCGGCCCCGCCGACTGCTGTGGTTGGCGCACGTGTCGAACACCCGCGGCCGGCTGGTGATCGACGCCGGTGCCGAGCGGGCCCTGACCCAGCGCGGGGCCTCGCTGCTGGCGGTGGGGGTGACCGGTTTCGACGGTGACTTCGTGGCCGGTGACCCGGTCGACATCGTCGGCCCCGGTGGGCGGCCCATCGCCCGCGGGCTGGTCGGGTTCTCGTCCGAGGAACTGCCGGCCATGATCGGCAAGTCGAGCCAGGAACTGGCCGACGCGCTGGGGCCGCAGTACGAGCGGGTGCTGGTGCACCGGGACGCGCTGATCCTGCTGCACCCCCCGGTCGGCAGCAACGGCGCCACGTCATAGACTCAAGCGGTGCCGATCGTTGACATCCTCGGGTGGGTCGCGGCCGCCCTGAGCACCGTGCTGTCATTGCCGCAGCTCATCCGGCTGATCCGGGCCGGGACCTCGGCCGGGTTGTCGCTGGTGCTGTGGCAGTGCCTGATGGCGGCCGGCTTCGGTTGGACCGTGCACGGCCTCAGCGTCGGGCGGCCCAACATGTGGGTGCCGAACCTGGTCATGGCCCTGTGCTCGATCGCGATCATCCGGCTGATCGCCCGTGACCGCAACCTGCGGGCGGTGCACGCCTGGACGACCCCGCTGGTGCTGCTGGCCGCACTGGTCACCATCGACACCCTGTGGGGAGCGGTGGCCTATGGCGTGGCGACCTCGGTGCCCCAGGTGATCGGTGCGGCGGCGCAGTTGTTCGACGTGGCGCGCAGCCTCGACATCACCGGGTTGAGCCCGTTCTACGTGACCATGGCCGTGGTGGTGCAGGGCGTCTGGCTGACCTGGGGTGTGCTGGCCCACGAGATGGCCGTGGTCGTCTCGGCCACCGCCAACGGCTTCGTCGTGCTGGTCACCTGGCTGTGGTACCTGGCGCGCAGACTCGGGGCCCCCGCGATCACGCGGGGCGGGGGAGCGGGTCGTCCGGCGGCCCACGAGGTGGCCCCCGCCGAGGTCCTGGGGGAGCCGCACTAGAGTGGCGGCCATGACTTTCACCGACCAGGCTCGTGCGGCCCGCGTGGCCGCCCGGGAACTCGCCACCGTGCAGCGTGACCGCAAGGACGCCGGGCTGCACGCCATGGCCGATGCCCTGCTGGCCGCCAGCGACGACGTGCTGGCCGCCAATGCCCTCGACGTCGCCGCCGCCCGCGAGGCCGGCACCGGCGACGCGCTGATCGACCGGCTGACCCTGACCCCGGCGCGGGTCGAGGCGATGGCGCAGGGGCTGCGTGACCTGGCCGGGCTGAACGACCCCGTCGGTGAGGTGGTGCGCGGCTGGCGCACCGCTACCGGGCTGCGGATTGAGCAGGTGCGGGTGCCCATGGGCGTCATCGGCATCATCTACGAGGCCCGCCCGAACGTGACCGCTGATGCGGCCGGCATCTGCCTGAAGTCGGGCAATGCCTCGCTGCTGCGCGGTTCGTCGTCGACAATCAACTCCAACCGTGCGGTGGTCGCGGCGCTGCACACCGGCCTCGAGGCTGCCGGACTGCCTGTGGACGCGGTGCACCTGGTCGAGGGGGGCCGTGAGGTCACCACCGAGATGATGCAGGCCCGTGGACTGGTGGACGTGTTGATTCCCCGCGGAGGAGCCGGCCTGATCAATGCCGTGGTCAGCGGCTCGCAGGTGCCGGTCATCGAAACGGGCACCGGCAACTGCCACCTGTACGTCGATGCCGCCGCCGACCTGGATGTGGCCGTCGAGATCGCCATGAACGCCAAGACCCAGCGTCCGAGTGTGTGCAATGCGCTCGAGACGGTGCTGGTGCATGCCGATGTCGCCGAAGAGTTCTGGAAGCTCGCCGACGTCGCCCTGAGCGGCGCCGGGGTGACCGTGCACGCCGACCCGGCGACCCGCGCGCTGGTGCCGGGTGCTGTCGAGGCCGTCGAGGGTGACTTCGACGCCGAGTCGCTGAGCCTGGACCTGTCGGCCAAGGTCGTCGCCGACATTGACGAGGCGATCGCGCACATCCAGGACCACACCACCGGCCACTCGGAGACCATCGTCAGCGAGGACGCCGGGGCGGTGGAGACCTTCGTCAACCGGATCGATGCGGCCGCAGTGCTGGTGAACGCCTCGAGCCGATTCGTCGACGGGGGCGAGTTCGGCTTCGGTGCCGAGATCGGCATCAGCACCCAGAAGCTGCACGCCCGTGGGCCGATGGGGCTGGCCGAGATGACCTCGACCAAGTACATCGTCACCGGCCGGGGGCAGACCCGCGCCTGATCGCGGCCGTGGTGGGGCGGGGGTTTCGCTAGGCTGTGCCCATGCTCGTAACTCTCGTCTCCCAGGTGCACCCCATCTGGATCGGTGCCATCGCCTTCGCCATCCTGATGGTCGCGCTGTTCGTCGTCCGCGGTATCGGCTCCGGCCGCCCGCACAGCTGAGCCCGCACTTGACCAGCGCACCCACCAGCAACGGGTCGCCCGCGCCCCTGGCGACCCCGGTCGCCGAACGGGGAAGACGCCGTCACCGCCTCGGCGTCATGGGCGGCACGTTCGACCCGATCCACCACGGCCACCTGGTCGCCGCCAGTGAGGCGGCGGCACGATTCAAGCTGGACGAAGTCGTCTTCGTCCCGACCGGGGTGCCCTGGCAGAAGGCCGGCAAGGTCGTCTCGCACTCGGAGGACCGCTACCTGATGACGGTCATCGCGACCGCGTCGAACCCCCGGTTCTCGGTCTCGCGGGTCGACATCGACCGGCCCGGCAACACCTACACCGTCGACACCCTGCGTGACCTGCATGAGGAACGCGGGCCCGACACCGACCTGTTCTTCATCACCGGTGCCGATGCGCTGGCGAAGATCCTGACCTGGCGTGGGGCGGACAAGTTGTTCGACCTGGCCAAGTTCGTCGGCGTCTCGCGCCCGGGGGTCGAGTTGAGCACCGACGACATCGCCCACCTGCCCGCTGACAAGGTCACCCTGTTGGAGATCCCGGCCATGGCGATCTCGTCGACGGCCTGCCGTGAGCGGATCAGCGAGGGAATGCCCATCTGGTACCTGGTGCCCGACGGCATCGTCCAGTACATCGCCAAGCGGGGACTCTACGAAACGGGCTTCGCCGACCCCAGCAACGACGAGCCACCCACTGAACCTGAGGACGCATGACAGCCACTGACCAAGCCATCAGCACCGCCCGCATCGCCGCCGCCGCGGCCTGGGACAAGCAGGGCCAGGACCTGATCGCCTTCGACGTGTCCGAGAACCTGGCCATCACCGACATCTTCCTGGTCGTCTCGGCGAGCAACGAGCGCGCCGTGGGAGCCATCGTCGACGAGGTGGAGCGCAAGCTGCAGGCCGAGCTGGGCCTGCGGCCGACCCGTCGGGAGGGTGACCGGGAGAACCGGTGGGTGCTGCTGGACTACCTGGACGTGGTCATCCACATCCAGCACGAAGAGGAGCGCGAGCTCTACTCGCTGGAGCGGCTGTGGCGCGACTGCCCCCACATTGACCTGGGGCTGGCTGACGCTGCTGCGCCCTCGTCCGAGGACTGAAACCTGCTCGCGGGCAATCTCGAGCTGAACCCCTCTGCCTAATTGAGGCGCCGGGTGGCCGGCGCTGGGAAGGTTGTTGTGTCCACCACTTTGATTCTGATTCGTCACGGATTGACCGACTGGAATGCCGCCGGCAGGTTCCAGGGGCAGGCCGACGTGCCGCTCAACGAGATCGGGCACCTGCAGGCGGCCTCGATGGCGCGGGCGGTCTCGGGCATGCGGCCCGAGGTGCTGTACGCCTCACCGCTGACCCGTACGCGGCAGACCATGGCGCCGCTGGCCGAGGCGGTGGGGCTGGCGGTGGCCTACGACGACCGGCTGAAGGAGATCCATGTCGGCCTGTGGGAGGGGTATTCCGGTGAGGAGGTCGACCAGCTCGACCCGGAGTTCTTCCCCGGGCTGCGGGCCGGCAAGGACATGCGTCGATCAGCCGAGGGTGAGACGGCTGAAGAGACCGGTGCCCGGTTCGCCGATGCGGTGCGTGACATCGTGGCGGCGCACCCCGGCAAGCGGATCGCGGTGGTGAGCCACGGGGTGGCGTTGAAGCAGGGGATCGCGAAGTTCCTGGGCTGGGACTGGGAGCGCAGCCAGCAGCTCGGCCACTTCGACAACTGCTCCTGGGCGACCCTGGAACTGCACCACGACAGCCACTGGCGCCTGACCGGGTACGGGATCAACGCGGCACGGATGATGAGCCTGATGCAGGACCCGTCGGCCGAGCAGCGCGATGAGTGAAACCCCTAGTGGCGTCTGGGTTGGCTCGGGTTTCGAGACGGCTGGCGGCTCGATTTCCCTTTTGCTGAACAGGTGCGCTACTCTCTTCTAGTCCCAAGCGGGGGTCGAGAGGCCGGAACCGCCCGGGGCGCCCGCCGCAAGGCTCGGGGCTATGGCGCAGTTGGTAGCGCGCTTCCATGGCATGGAAGAGGTCAGGGGTTCGAATCCCCTTAGCTCCACAAGTAGAAAAGCCCCCCGACTAGGCCTGACGCCTGGTCGGGGGGCTTCTTGGTGTGCTGGTTCGGGGGTCGTTCGGGGCAGTTCGGGTTCGACTGGGTCGAGGCCTGTGGCTAGGAGTGATGCCTGGCGGGGGGTGGGGGTTCTCGGCTGGATCTCGACTGGCGAGGCCCCCACCTGCGAGTGCAGGTGGGGGCCTTTGGTGTGCCGTCGGGGGCGGGGAATCGTCAGTCGGGCATGCCGGTCTCAGGGTCAACCGGGTCCTGCCAGCCATCAGGGTCGGCGGGTTCGGACTCGGTGAGGGCACGGCGCGGGGCGGTGACAGCCTCCAGTCCCTGCAGCGGCTCCTTCAGCAACGCATAGATGCCCTGGCTGCCGACGACCAGCGCCACGATCCACCCGAGGATGCGCGAGATCCACGCCAGCACCGACTCGGGGACCTCGATCGCGCCGGTGATGACCGCCTACAGCCCGCCGAGCACGACGGAGGTGACCAGCACCACCACGCGCTTCGCGTTGCTGAACATGTCGGGGCGGGTGATGACCGCCGTCAGGACGGGGACGACGACTGCGCCGACGACCAGCGCCAGCATGTCCACGGGGGTCACCGGTCGTCCACCTTCTTCTCGATGCGGGTGATCGCGAGCGCCATCTGCGAAAGCATCGGGCCGGGTGAACCCAGCTCGATGCTCACAGCAGCCCCTCCTGGTCGGCGCCATCCTCGGATTCGTCGTCCTCCACCTTGAGCAGCGTGATACCGACCGAGAAGCGGTGCTGCGCGGTTCTCGCTGCCACCACCCCGAACCGGTCACGCACATCCTGGGTGAACCGGCGCCGACACCGGCTCGTCACCGAGCTCACGGCACATCTGCTCGTAGGCCGCGCGCAGCTGCCCGGTGCGGATCTGCACGAGGTCGTTGCCGGGTGCCAGGTGGCACTCGTCGGCGACGAAGCGCCCCATGGAGTCCTCGTCGCGGGCGTACTGCTCTGTTGCAGCGAGGAACATCTCCGGGGTCCGCATGCCACCCTGGGCGTAGTCCGCGGCACCCCCGATGATCCACGCCAGGATGGCGGGCCATTCCTCTAGAAGCTTTTCCGGAAGATGCGGATCGCGTTCTTCCTAGGGCACCACGTGGTGGAACAGAATGAGCCTGAGTCGTCGCCAGAATGCGGGTCCGACAACTGTTGCCTGTAGTCGATGATTGGCGACGAGCAGGAATGTATGTGATGGGGTGAAGGTGAAGAAGTCCCGCATCATGAATCGCGCGGAAATGGAGTCACGACCGGTCAATTGTTTCACCCTGGCCTCGGCGAAGCGGGCGCCGTCATCGACTCGGAGCAGATGACCAGGCGGGCCCGGCGAGCTGCGCCAGCTCGGTCGGGTGCTCCCGGAACTTCCTGGCCATGAGCATTTCGGGGTTGGCGGCGATCGCATACCCCTGCTCGCCACGACCGAGGACGTCGGTGCAGGTTTCGACGAACACCGACTTCCCGTTCGCGCCGACTCCATGGCCGAACGGGAGTGCCTGATCGAGGACTTCACCGACCGCAGCGACCCCTAGGAGTCGCTGCACTTAGGCGATGAGATCCTGGTTTCCGCCGAAGGTGTCGGCGAGGAACTGGTCCCAACGGGGGGCTTCGGCCGCGAAGTCCGGGCGACGGCGGTTGACCGGGTGTGCAACTTGGCGGGGTCTGGTGGGGTGATGGTGCCGGTGCCCAGGTTGACGACGCCGGCGGGGGTGTTGAGTTCCCAGGGCTGGGCGTCGAGGCGGTCGAAGTGGACGACGACTCGGGGGTCGGTGCGCGTCATGTTGGCGACGCCGGAGACGCCCGCGGAGGACAGCTGCGTCTCCTGAAGGCCTGGGCGGTCTTGGAGGTGGTGGGCAGGCGGCGGGCGACGTCCTTCTTGTTGGGGCGCACTCTCTGCATCAGGTGACGAGCAAATGGGCGGACGCGAGGGCCCGCTGTGGCTTCCCGACGCGCTCGTGACGTTCTGGTGCGTCACAGAGACGACGGCTCCCGTAAACGATCAGGTACTCGTCGTCGGCCGGGGCGTGCGCGGAAGCCTACACGAAGTGGGCAAGCCACTGCTGCGCTGGCACCGCGGCTTCCGGACCGATAAGGCAATCGTCGCCGATGGTTGTGCCTCCTTGGTCTTGGAGGGTGTAGGTCTCATTCAGGATGGTCATGCGTTGTCTCCGTTCTGGGGGAGGTTGTTGTAGCGGTCATCGTCGACGGGCTCGAGCCATTCGTTCGAGACATCGGTGCCGGAGGTGATGCAGGCGAGGTGGCTGAACCACAAGCCCGCGGTGGCGCCATGCCAGTGCTTGGTGCCGGCGGGTACCCGTACGACGGTTCCCGGGGTCATGCTGATGGGCTCTTCGCCCTCAGCCTGGTACCAGCCGGAGCCGGCGGTGCAGTTGAGGACCTGGTCGCCGCCTCCGTTCTCGCCATGGTGAATGTGCCAGTTGTTGCGGCAGCTCGGCTCGAAGGTCACGTTGCTCGAAGCGCCGAGTTCAGTTCGGCATCGGTGAGATGCATCCGCTCCATCGCCGCCGGGAGCGGCGCCCCGTCGGTGAATACGAGCACCGGGCGCGAGCTGAGCAGGCGCGTACCCCCGCCCTGTGGCACGGATCGGTCCGAACAGGGCGTCGAGGACGAACAATGTCGCCAGCCCGACCACACCCGCGAGCAGGGTCGGGATGTATCCGAGGATGACACGGGCGGCGACCGCGCCGAACATGATGACGAGAATCGCGTCGAAGGCTTGACATGCCGTGCAAGGAGCGAGGCCCGAAGATCCGCACCATGGCGAGAAAAGCGGCGTAGATCCCGATGGCCGCAACCACCACCGACACCAACTCGATCGGAGTAGCGCCCAGGTGCGCGATGAGCGTGTTCAGGTCGACGGACATAGATCTCATCGTTCTCCCGCGCCGCGCACAGCCACGGTTCATGCACGGCGGGTTCATCCGAGAACGCGTGTCTCTCCCGGCCATCGCAGCGAACAGGCCCTACCGTAAATGACCGTGACCGCTACACGCGCGGCATTGCACGCCCTATCCGGGGATGTGCGCGCCGCGCCGGGAGACCTGTGATGAGCGACAGGAAACGTGACACGGAGACGCCTGGCGTCGATTCGGGAAAGAAATCACCGAAGGCGATCCTGAAAGAGGTGACGCACCCTGCGTTGATCCCCGGGATTGGGGTCGAGGACACGCCGCGCGTGTTCAGCACCAACTGGGCTGTCTTTGGGATTGCCGGCGTCCTCGTCCTCGGGGTCGTCGTCTGGGGGTTCCTCGCGCCCGACAGCATCAGTGCGGTCGGAGCGGCGTCGCTGGGCTGGGTGACCGACAACTTCGGCTGGCTGTTCTCGCTGCTCGCGATCGCGACCATCGGATTCATGTTCGTCGTCGGCTACGGCCGGACCGGCGGCATCCGTCTGGGGGCCGATGACGAGTCGCCGGAGTTCTCGACGGCGTCGTGGATCGCGATGCTGTTCTCCGCGGGTATGGGCATCGGCCTGCTGTTCTGGGGCCCCGCCGAGCCGCTGGCCTATTTCCTCGACGTGCCGCCGGGTTTCACGGCGGAGCCGGGCAGCAGAGATGCGATGTTCGACGCGCTGGCGCAGTCGTTCCTGCACTGGGGGCCGATGGCGTGGGCGTTCTACGCGCTCGTCGGCGGCGCGATCGCCTACGCCGCCTACCGGCGGGGGAGGGCGCCGCTGATCTCGGCGATCTTCCGCCCCATCTTCGGGGAGCGCACCGAGGGGTGGATCGGGGCCGTCATCGACGTGTTCGCGATCATTGTCACCCTGTTCGGCACCGGCGTGACCCTCGGGATGGGCACCCTGCAGATCGCCAGCGGCGTCGAGGTCGTCACCGGCGTCGGACCCCTCGGGAACGCGGGGCTCATCGTGATCATCACGATCCTCACCGCCGCGTTCGTGGTCTCCGCCGTCTCCGGTATCAAGCGCGGCATCCGGGCCCTGTCGAACATCAACATGGTCATCGCAGCCGTCATCGGCTTGTTCATCTTCATCGCCGGACCCACCCTGTTCCTGCTGAACATGATCCCCGCCAGCGTTTCCGCATTCTTCGGGGAGCTGTGGACCATGCTCCTACGCAACCCCGCCCAGGGCGACGACGCCGCCACGTTCATGGCCAGCTGGACCAACTACTACTGGGCCTGGTGGATCTCCTGGACCCCGTTCGTCGGCATGTTCATCGCGAAGATCTCCCGCGGACGCACCCTGCGCGAGTTCGCCACCGTCGTCATCGTCGTCCCCTCGATCGTGTGCATCGTGTGGTTCGGGGTCATGGGCGGCACGACCATGCTGTTCGAGTCCCAGGGAGGCGGGATCGCGGATGCCGGCTCGCCCGAGGCGATCCTGTTCGCCGTGTTCGGCGAGCTGCCGTTCGGTGTTGTTCTCTCGGTTCTTGCGATGATCTCCATCATCCTGTTCTTCGTCACCTCCGCCGACTCTGCGGCGATCGTGATGGGTTCGATGAGCCAGCGCGGCAAACCCGAGCCGTCGACGTGGGTGACGATCACCTGGGGCGTTCTGCTCGGCGCTGCGGCGCTCGCGCTGCTCCTCGCGGGAGGGCAGACCGCGCTGTCCGGGTTGCAGTCGATCATGGTCGTCTCGGCGCTGCCGTTCGCGCTCATCGTGATCGGGATCATGATCTCCTGGGCCAAGGAACTGCGCACCGACCCCTACATACTCCGCTACCGGTACGCGCGCGCCGCGATCGCACAGGGAGTCCGGCGCGGCATCGCCGAGCACGGCGACGACTTCGTCTTCGAAGCCGCCGAGGTCGCCGCCGACGAAGGCGCCGGTGCCGGCATCGACACCGACGACCCCGCCCTCACCGAATGGTACGAGACCTCGACCGGACAGATCCCGATCGTCACCACACAGGACGTCACCCGCACGCTCGAACCCGGACGCATCCACCCCAAGGGCCCCGGGGGACCCCACCACACCGCCTCCGGAGACGCCTCGCTGACGGTCGGCGAAGAGCGGCGAGCCTCTCGACGAGGAACCCGGGAGAAGACCAGCGACACCGAGAAGGGCGACTGAGCATCGGTCGCCTGCGCGCACAAGGTCCCGAGCAGGTCAGCGGGCGGCGATCTCGGCTGCCGTGTCGAGGAGATCGTAGAGATCCGAGCCGGTCCAGCCCACGCCACGGTCGACGAGATGCGAACGATCGGGGAGCGTCTTCTGCGCCACATCAATGAGGACGATTTGTTCGGCAGGGTCCGGAATATGCCGCAGCCCGAAGACGCCAAGCACACTCACCGACGCGGGGCCGTCGCCCCGTTGCTCTCCCGCTGCCCGCGAGCCGACCACGTCATCCGGTCCCGGAAGCTGCGCGAAGGTCGTCTCGTAGAGTTCCATGACGGGAGCCTGATTCACCGCCGTGTCGCCGTGCACATGCCCGACGACAATAGACATCCCCGGTACGGATGGCGAGGACGTCGCCGGGCCGAGTGAACGTGATCGTCTCGCGCGTCGGAGGGCGGCGCGTCAGGGCAACGGGGGCAGAACGGAGCAGCACAGCGATGTCCGCCGACTGGCGCTCGACGACGTCACTGAGCCAGACCCGGGCATTCAATTCCGCGATTCCGGAGACCGCGCGCCCAGTCAGCTCCGGGTCGATCAGCCCCACCTGGTGCAGGCAGGTCGCGAGTGCCACGGCGACCTGATGGCCGAGCATCCGCTCCGAATCGGAGTCGTCGGCATCGAGCAGTCCCGACCATCGGCGGATCAGGCGCGGCACGACATCCTCATACCGTGCTCCCCGATGCCCGGCGTGCTTGGCGTAGATGAAGCTCATACCGGCGAGACGCGCGACCTCGTCCTCCACCGTCGCGAGGATCTGGTCGATCGCGAGCTTGTCGAGGATCTGCTCATGTCGCAGGCCGACAACGATACGACGGGAAGAGGAGGGACAGACGAATGCCGATGGGCCGGCGCTCATGCTGGAACGCGGTGGCCGAATTGTCACGTACAGTGGATTCCGGCGCGTCGGGAAGTCTGGTCGACATCGACGCCGGCGACACCCGCCGGCGGTGTGACCAGAGGAGACCCATGACGCCCCTGACCCGTGTTAGTGACGCCCGCAGCCGTGTGCGGCGATGGGTGACGCTCGAGACCACCAGCGGATTCCTGCTAATGGCCGCAGCCGCCCTCGCTCTCCTCTGGGCCAACTCGCCCTGGCATGACTCCTACACTGCCTTGTCGGACATCACCATCGGTCCCGCCGCCCTTCATCTCGACCTCTCGTTGTCGACCTGGGCGGCCGACGGCCTGCTGGCGGTGTTCTTCTTCGTCGTCGGCGTCGAACTCAAACACGAACTCGTCGCCGGGAGCCTTCGCCGGCCCCGGGAGGCGGCCGTTCCCGTCCTGGCCGCGGTGGGCGGGATGATCCTGCCGGCCGTGTTCTTCGTGGGTGTGATCCTCGTCTCCGGCGACCGGGAAGCCCTGCACGGGTGGGCGATCCCGACCGCCACCGACATCGCGTTCGCTCTCGCCGTGCTGGCAATCTTCGGCCGCGGTCTGCCGCGGGCGCTGCGAACCTTCCTGCTCACGCTGGCCGTGGTCGACGACCTGCTAGCGATCGTGGTGATCGCGGTCTTCTACACGACCGGGATCGACATCATCGCCCTGGCGTGCGCTCTCGGACTCGTGGTCCTCTTCGGTGTCATGGTGCGCATGCGGCGCCCGCAGTGGTGGCTTCTCGTCCCGCTCGCTCTGGCCGCATGGGGGTTCATGCACGCATCCGGCGTGCACGCGACCATCGCCGGAGTCCTCCTCGGCTTCACCGTCCCTGCCCGGATCATCCACGGCGAGCCGGAGCCGCGAACCCACCGGCTCGATGACGCGATCCGCCCGTTCTCCTCCGGCATCGCCCTGCCCGTGTTCGCGTTCTTCTCCGCCGGTGTGTCTCTGGTCGAAGGCGAGGGGCCCGCGGCGATCCTCGGCCAGCCGGTCGTGCTCGCCATCGTCGCCGGGCTCGTGCTCGGAAAGCTCCTCGGCGTGCTGGGCATGACTGCGCTGGTCACCAAGCTCACCCCGTTGCGCCTGCCCGACGCGATCGGCAGCCGCGATCTCCTCCCCGTGGGGCTTCTGACGGGAATCGGATTCACCGTGTCCCTGCTGATCGCGGAACTGTCGTTCCCCGACACCGAGCACACCGACGGGGCGAAGATCGCGATCCTGATCGGCACCCTGCTCGCCGCGACCTCCGCCGCGATGATGCTGCGATGGGACGCCCGCAAAGCCCGCAACGCGGACATGAACGAGGACGGGCAGCCAGACCGGGATATGGCACGTATCGGAGACGACGATGCCTAACGCGTCCTCGGCTCGTCGCCACCGACGGGTCCTGCTGGCCACGGCCGGGAGCCGAGGGGACGTCGAGCCGTTCTTCGGCCTCGCCGCGGCGCTGCAGGACGCAGGTCACGAGGTCCGCGTCACAGCGCCCGACGATCCGATCCCCGGTGAGGCATCGACGTCGCCAGCCTCGGCGTGGGCTTCTGGCGACTGGCCGGTGCCCTCGGAGCCTCGTGAGCCGGCTGGATCCGTACTTGCCCCCAGCAACGTGCATCGACCGGGGTCGGGTAGCCGCCCAGAGCCGATTCCAGCCGAGTTGATGCACACTGCTGGGTGGCTGTGGCCCAGAGCGAGGGGCCTGAGCACCCGGTGCATCCGAGGGAACCTTCTGAAACGTCGTTTCGTCTGAATTCCATGAATCTCAAGGGTGTGGCCATCAAGCTGCTCGGCGTATTGATCGCGTCGGTTGCTCTGCTGGTGGGAGGCGGCGTCATGAACGCCTCGGCATCAACGATGTACTATCTGGTCGACTTCGACGGTGATGGCCGCTACGAAAGCGTGGTGGGGGACCGCAACGGCGACGGCCACTTCGATTACACGATGCATGACCTCGACGGCAACGGCCTCTACGAGACGGTCTGGTACGACGCGAACCTCGATGGGTACTTCGAGGTCAGGTTCTCGGACATGGACCACGACGGTGGCTTCGACATCGCCGAGGTCGACACGAACCTCGACGGTCAACTCGATACCCTGGTCGACTTCCACAACCGGCCGGGCCTCCAGGCCAGGTCGTGGAGCGGGGCCCGATCCTCGAACGGCGGGGCTGTGATGATCCCGGTAGCGCGCTACGACTTCGACGGGGACGGCTCCCTGGACATGTTCGACAGGAGCGCGGTGGATCCGAACGTGTGGTGATCGGCGGGTAGATCCTCACGGTGCTGGGCGTCCGGGGCACTGCAGCCCTGGGCGCCCAGCAGGGTGAGGGTGCATCGACCCGGCTTGGATGGCCGCTCGGCGTCCGTTCCGGTCCAGTCGATGCACACTGCTGGGTGGCTGTGCGCACGGCGCGGGTCTCGGCGGGTGGTTCAGTGGGGTCTAGTGCGCGATGACGGCGTGTAGGATGAGAACTGATCTCATTAGAAGCGTTCCGGGCACATCCCGGGGCGAGAACACAGGAGAACTGCATGAACAAGCGTGGACTCATCGACAGCGTGGCTGCCTCGTCCGACCTCGACGCCAGGGCGGCAGAAGGAGCGGTCGACGCCGTGCTGGCCGTGATCAGCGATGCCCTGGCGGGCGGCGACCGGGTCACCATCGCGGGATTCGGCACCTTCGAGGTGCGCGACCGGTCCGCACGCGCCGGGCGCAACCCGCAGACCGGCGAGGCCATCGAGATCCCGGCCAGCAAGGCCGTGGCGTTCAAGCCGGCCGCCGCCCTCAAGGAAGCGGTCGCGACCCCGCGCGGCTGAGCTCAAGCGGTCGGTCCTCGCTGGGCCTGAGGGGGAGGAAGCCTTCCCCGGGTGAAACCTTCCTCTCCCGACGTCGTGCATCCCGGGACAGGGTGGAGGGTGACGACGTGAGGAGGCCAAGTGACTGACACCATGCGCGTCCTGATGTCCGGGCGCGGTCCCGAGTTCGTGCTCGCCGAGCGGCCCGTGTCCGTCCCGGGGGTTGGGCAGGTGGTGATCCCCGAGCGCAGGCGGTCCGTGGCCTGCTCAACGTCCTCGATGGGGTAGGTGCTGTCGATGATCGGGCGGACCTCGCCGCGACCCACGGCCGGCAGCACCTCGGCCTCGAGCCCAGCCAGGCTCGGCACGGACTGCTGGTGGCGCGAGAACTCGAACGACACTCCGTGCACCGTCAGATGGCGGGACGACAGGGCATCGAGATCGATGTTCGAGGCAGGACCGGCGAGTCGTCCGATGTTGACCACGCGGCCGTCGATCGCCGGGGCGGCAGGCACTCGGCGAAGGTCTGCCCGGCGATGTGGTCGAGCACCACGTCGACGCCCTTCTGGTCGGTGGCCTCTTGTCCATGGTTTCGAACGTGTGTACTATATATACATGGATCGGTGGGGTGCTTGGACGAAGCGGGCGGGACGGCTCGCGGGTGAGCTTGCCCAGGCGCAGGCCGGTCTGGTGGAACTGACTCGGGAGTTGTTGGCGGGGTCGGGGTGGGCTGGTGACGGGGTGAAGTCCCCGGAGCACTGGTTGCAGGTCTATGCGGGGGTGTCGGCTGGGCAGGCGCGGGCGTTGGTGCGGGTCGCTGAGCGTGGTGCGGGTTTGGAGCCGGTGACCGGTTTGATGGCGCAGGGTCGGATGACGTTGGACCAGGCGATGCCGATCGCTGAGCATGTGCCGGACCGGTCGGTGGCGGAGGTGGCGCGGTTGGGTGAGGTTTTGACCGTGTCGCAGTTGCGCAGGGTGACTGCCCGCTACCCGTTCGAGCGGGTGCAGCCGGCCCGGGAGGAACCTCGTTCGACCCTGGCGCAGCAGCCGACGGAACTGGTGATGTCGTCGTTCGGGGGCAGGTTCACGTTGCGGTTCTCGACCACGGCGGTGGAGGGGGCGTTGGTGGAGCAGGCGATCCGGGAGGCGAAGGACTCGTTGTTCACTGCGGGGAACCCTCGGGTCAGCCTGGCGGAGGGGTTGGTGGAGGTCGCCGCCCGGTCCCTGCGGGGTGTGTCCTCGGGGTCGCGGCGGGAGTTGTACAAGGTGGTGTTGCACCTGTCCACTGATGGCAGTGGATGGGTGCAGGAGAAGGGTGCCGTGCCGGGGGTGTTGTTGGACCGCTACACCTGCGGTGGGAGTGTGAAGCCGGTGTGGGAAACCCAAAGTGTGCCGGTGGCGGTGGGCAGGTCGTTGCGGATCGTGCCGGACCGCACGCGGGTGTTGGTGGAGGACCGGGACCGTGGGTGTCGTTACCCCGGGTGCGGGGTGGGCGGGTTCCTGGAGAATCATCACCTGGTGCATTGGAAGGATGGTGGGCCGACCGACCCGGACAACCTGGTCTCCTTGTGCCCGTTGCATCATCGGCAGGTGCACCTGGGTGAGTACAGCATCTCTGGTGACCCTGGTCGGGTGGATGGGTTGGTGTTCACCGGTGGTAGTGGCAGGGTCGGCAAGTACATCGGCTACGGCATGCCGAAGCAACCACTGCGGGTGGTCGCGGGCCGGCCGGAACCGATACGGGTCGGGATCCGCGGGGAACGCCTCGACCTCGGCGCGGTCTACTTCAACACCGCCGAACACCCCGAACCCCAACCACCCGAATCACCAGGGGCACCCGGGGCCGGCCCCGAACCACCCGCGCCGCCGGGCAGCGACCGAATACCCGCCTGACCCCGAGGTCGCGAACCCTCCAGCCCCAGACCTCAGTCGCTGGTGGTGATCTTGGCGCGCGCCCACCAGGGCGGGGTGTCGGGGCCGTCCCAGACGTTGATGGCGCCCCACAGCGCGGCGGTGAGCGGGACGGCCAGCACGGCTCCCACGATGCCGCCGAGCACGGTGCCGATGGTCAGGGCGATCAGGATCACGAACGCGTGCAGCTTCATTGATCGTCCCATCAGCACCGGCTGCAGCAGGTTGCCTTCGAGCTGGTTGACCAGGACGACCACGCCCACCACGATGAGGGCGTTGGTCAGGCCGTTGGTCACCAGCGCCACCAGCGCGGCGAGGATGCCGGCCAGGGTGGCGCCGACGATCGGGATGAACGCCAGCAGGAAGACCAGCACCGCCAGCGGGATGGCCAGCGGCACCCGCAGGATGAGCAGACCGATCAGGATGCCGATCGCGTCCACCGCCGCCACTGCCGCAGTCCCGCGCACGTAGGACCCCAGGGTGG
The DNA here is from genome assembly GCF_050113895.1 of Aestuariimicrobium sp. Y1814. Taxonomy (NCBI): domain Bacteria; kingdom Bacillati; phylum Actinomycetota; class Actinomycetes; order Propionibacteriales; family Propionibacteriaceae; genus Aestuariimicrobium; species Aestuariimicrobium sp. Y1814. The sequence goes on from NZ_JBNJRW010000003.1 coordinate 224,130, forward strand.
TGACGATCCGGTCTCCGATGCGGCGGGCCCGCGAGTAGCTCTGCCCGCGGAAGGGGCGCAGCAGGAACTCCCACATCTTCGCGCCGTCCTTCAGGAAGAAGAACAGGGTCACCACCATCAGCACCAGGCCGGTCAGGAAGTTGGCCACCGCACCCACGCCGGCGATCGCACCGGACCCGAACTGCGCACTGGTCAGGAAGTCAGTCAGCTGGTCCATCCACTGGTCGATCTGTTCCGGGGAGGCCACGTCGAACGGCAGGCCCTGCGCCCACACCACCAACTGGTCGAACCCGTCCTGGGCCTGGGTGGCCAACTCGTCCCACTGGTCGCGCACCGCCCAGACGATCAGCCAGCCCAGCAGCCCGAGAATGACCACGATGCCCAGCAAGGTGAGCAGCGTCGCCGCCAACGACGGCACCCCCCGCGAGCGCATGGCGCGCATCACCGGATTGAACGCACTGGCCAGGATCAACGCGATCATCATTGGGATGGTCACCACCGTCAACGACCGGACGGCGTACACCAGCCCGATCCCGACGATCACCACGACGATGATCTGCACCGCACGGATCGCGATCCGGCCGAACCCATCAGCCCACAGGCTCCACGGCGGACGGGTCGCGGTCAGCTCGACCTCCTTGGCCACCACCGGCACGGGGCCATCAAGGTGCACCGGCGACTCGATCCGCACGGGGGACTCGAGGTGTACACGCAACCGATCGTTTCGGAACAATGCCATGACGATGAGGCTAGACCCCCAGGCCAACGAATCGGCTCAGGGGCCGGCCACGCTGCTCACAGGCCGGCGAGGTTTCGTGCTTTCTGGGCCTCGAACTCGGCCTCGGTGAGCACTGACCCGACCCGCGGCTGTAGCCGACCAACCGTTAGGCTTGTCGCTCGTGACCACTGCCCAGGCCTTCAGCGCCAGCCAGCTCCACCGGGCCCGGCTCGGCGTGGGACTGATCTTCCTCACCAACGGCGCCGCCTACGCTAGCCTCGTCCCGCGGCTGCCCGAGGTGAAGGCCGACCTCGAACTGACCAACGCCATGTTCGGGCTGGCCATCGCGGCCTTCCCAGCCGGGGCGTTTGCGTCCGGGCTCTTCGCCGCGGTCCTGATCCGCCGGTTCGGCTCACCGATGGTGGCCTGGGTGGGCATGGCACTGTCGATGATCGCGATCCTCGCCGCCGCAGCCGCACCGAGCCTGGCCGTGTTCATCACCGCCGTGTTCCTCGCCGGCTGCTCCGACTCGGTCACCGACGTCGCCCAGAACCACCACGCGCTGCGGGTCCAGAAGCACATGGGCCGCAGCATCATCAACAGCTACCACGCCATGTGGTCGGTCGGCGCCCTGCTCGGCGGCGCCCTCGGTGCCGCCGCCATCGCTACCGGCTTGGGCCGGGTGCCCCACCTCGCGATCATCGCCGTGCTGATCCTGGTCACCGCCACCCGGGGCTACCGGATGATGCTGCCCGGCCCCGAACCGGTCGAAGCCGAAGCCGCCGAGGCCGCCCACCCCGAAGACGTCCGGACCTCCTGGCTGCGCCACCCCTGGCTGGTGCTGGCCGCCCTGTCCCTGCTGGCCATCGCCGGCGCCACCATCGAAGAGAACGCCGGCACCTGGGCGACCCTGTACATGTCCACTGAGCTCGGCGTCACCGGCGGCCTCACCGCCGCCGCCTACGTCGCCGCGATGGGCTCCCACTTCCTGGGCCGGGTCAGCGGCGACTGGCTGGTCAACCGCCTCGGCCAGGCCACCATGGCCCGCCTCGGCGGCCTGCTCGTCGTGGTCGGCATGGGCCTGGCGATCGCCTTCCCCAGCCCCTGGCTGACCGTGATCGGCTACGCCTGCGCCGGGTACGGCGTCGCCACCGTCGTCCCCTCGATCTTCGAGGCCGCCGACGCGATGCCCGGGTTCAAGCCCGGCACCGCGCTGATGGTCACCTCCCTGCTGCTGCGGATCGGCTTCCTCGCCTCCCCGCCGCTGCTCGGACTCATCGCCGACGCCAGCTCGATCCGGTGGGCGCTGCTGGTCGTCCCGGCCGCCGGGCTGTTCGTGGTCGCCCTGTCCGGGGTGCTGTCGAGCCGCCGCGCCACCTCCGACGTGCCGGTGCCCGCGAGCCGCTGATGCACGTCCTGACCCGCGACCAGTGGCAGGCCCGCCGGGCCGCCCACGAGCAGCGCGCCGGCGTCCTGCTCGCTGACGTCGTCGAGCGCCGTTCCCGGGGCCAACGCCACCCCGTCGAGGACTTCATGTTCGACTACTACCGGCTTCGTCCGGGCCAGCTCACCGAGTGGCACCCGGGCGCGGGGGTCGCGCTGGCCGACGCCGACGAGTTCGCCGACCGGCGCTGGTACACCCGCCTGGACGATGGCCTGGTCGGCGTCGACGTTGCCGCGGTCACCACGGCCAGGGCCGGGACGATCGAGTTCACCGGCGACCTGCTGCGCGCCACCACCGAACGGGCGCCGCGGTTCGACTGCTTCGGGATGCACGAATGGGCCATGGTCTACGGCCTGGCCCCCGACCAGGTGCGCCACGCCGGGCTGCCGCTGCGTTTCACCCCCGAGGTCGTCCGCCAGGTCGTCGATGACAACGGCCTGCGCTGCAGCCACTACGACGCCTTCCGCTTCTTCACCGACGAGGCCGCCCCGCGCAACCAGCACCAACTCGCCCGGGACGACCAGGTCCGCCTGGACCAGGCCGGCTGCCTGCACGTCACCATGGACCTGTACAAGTACGCCGGGAAACTGCTGCCGCTGACCAGTTCCGAACTGCTGCTCGACTGCTACGAGCTCGCGCTCGACGTCCGCGAACTCGACATGCGGGCCAGCGCCTACGACCTGAGCGACTGGGGCTACGACCCCGTGCCCGTCGAAACCCCCGCCGGCAAGGCCACCTACGTCGCGAGCCAGCGCGAGTTCAGCCGCCGGGCCACCGGCCTGCGCAGCCAACTGCTCGACCTGGTCACCAGGGTGGCCGCCTGAACCGCTGTATCATTCGCTGCAGCGCCCCCCGGCGGGATTGCATCATCTGCCCGATGTGGTCACCCGGCCGCGACACCTAGCGTTGTCACCACGAGCCGAAACCTCGGCTGACAGGAGGGACGACGATGACCACCACGATGATGCAGGCACGGCCGACGAGGTCGCCGAGCGGGTGCTGCAGGCAGCGCTGGGCTGGGCCGATGCGATGGCCATCCACCTCGGCGACCGGCTCGGGTGGTACCGCGCCCTGGCCGAAATTGGACCCAGCACCGCTGCCGAACTCGCCCGGCACACCCACTGCTCCGAGCGCTACGCCCGGGAGTGGCTCTCGAACAGCAGGTCGCCACCGGAATCCTCGAGGCCACTCCCGCCCCGACTCCGGCTGGCGCTTCCGGCTGCCGGTCGGGGCCGAAGAAGACCTCACCTGCGAAGCCAGCCTCGCCCATGCCACCCCCATCGCCCGCATCGGGTAAACAAGCCCTGGTTCGAGCAGTTGCCCAACTACCTGGGCCGGGTGGGCGCATCCAGCAGGTCCTCGCCAGGCCCGGTGCCCGCGTGCCCGACATCGGGACCGGCGCCTGCTGGTCGGCGATCGCGTGGCCAGCAGCAACCCCACAATGCTGGTGGACGGCTTCGACGTCGACGAACCGTCCCTGGCGTGCGCCCGCGCCGCCGCTCTCGAGGTCGGGGTGGGTGACCGGGTCAGGTTCCACCACGCCGATGGGGCGTCCATCGCCCAGCACGAGCCCTTTGACGCGGTGCTCACCCTCGAGGCCCTCGCCCGACTCGAAGAAGCGATGCTGCCGGTCCCGGCCGGACGGCCAACTGCGCGTAGCGCTGCAGCGTCGAGGGGCTCCTGACGGCTGCCGCTCGATTGGGCCGGGGACATCTATCGCACCGTCATCCACTGCTGCCCCCGGCTGGCCGACTTCCGGCGGATGGCCGACTGGATCCGCGCCACCGAAACCTGGTGCGAGCAATTCAGCGGCGACCACGTGTTCGGCACGATCTGCCGGGTCCACCGGCAGGAACTGCTGCGCGAGACCGGACCCTGGCACGACTCGAGGCCGCGCTGGCCGAGGCGGACGAGCCACTTCCGCGGGTGTCCCTGCTGCGTCCCGGCGTCGAGATCGCGCTGGCCTCGGGCCACGACGGGGAGGCGGTGCAGCTCTTCGATGAGCTGTGGGCCTGCGCGGAACGCTATGCCAGCCCCGGGTTCCTGGCCTGGGCCGAGCACGCCGAGGCCATGGTGGCGCTGCTTGAATCAGCACTGGTTCGGCTCCAGCGAGCGGGCACGCTGGCTGAGTCGGCGCGAGTGCTGGACCTGCTCGCGCAGACCTGCTCGTCCATGGGCCAACCCGACCAGGCCGCTCGGCATGCCGCGAAGGCGGCGGGGGTGCGTGAACGGCTCGGGCTGCCCGGGGCACCCGCCCCGCAGTTGGCCCGCTCAGCACCCGGGAGGCGGAGGTGCTCGCCCTGGTGGCCATCGGCCTGAGCAACCGGGAGGTCGGCCAGCGGCTGTTCATCAGTGAAAAGACCGTGGGCCGCCACCTCGCCAACATCAACCCCAAACTCGACGTCAGTTCCCGGACGGCGGCCGCAGCCTGGTGGCGAAATAGGTGATGCCGCTGGTGGCGACCGCCGTGCCGAAGGCGGTCAGCCAGACCAGGCCACCGTCGGGCATGACGGCGCTGCCGAACAGCACTGCCATGGTGCACAGCGCCGCGGCCGCGGTCAGCATGCCCCACAGCGTCAGCACCACGGCTCGTCCGCTGTCGTGGCCCCGCGCCGGGGCGGTGGCGTGCTGCGGGCCGGCGACGGGGGGCCGCTGGGTCGTGCCGAGCGGAGGCAGGTCCGAGGTGAGGGCCAACAGTTCGGTGCCGGTGGTCGCGGTGACCGCAAGGCTGGTGCGTTCGTCGAGTTCGGCCGGACCGAGGCGGCCGGCGGCGAAGTGGGCGGCCAGCACCTGGCAGGTCTGGTCGCGTTCGGCATCACCGATCCGCAGGCCCGGCTTGATCACGGGCTGGGCAGCGGGATGCGGCAGGGGGACGAGGTGCGGCTGGGTCATGGATCCATCGTGGGCCCCCGGTGGGGCACCGGTCACCGGGCGGCGCGGCATCACAGACTGCGGGGCAGCGAGCATTGACCGTGGTGGCAGCCCCGGTTCGTCCGGGGTCGGACCCCGGGCCGACTCAGGCGGTCGCCCCGCCGAAGTCTCAACCCGGGGTCACGAGTCCAGTCACAGAACCGTTGCAACCGCGCCGCCCCGGGCCGCGTAGTAGGGGTGTACCACCGCCGATGACCTACCCTGAAGGCGGTTTCTGCGACTTCCCCCTGGAGGAATCATGTCCCGTGTCGTCAAGAGCGTCGCCCTGCTGGGCGTGCTCGCGCTGGCGCTGTCCGGCTGCGCGAAGGACCTGTCCGGTTCGCCGCACCTGCCTTCGACCACGACCGCGCCGGCGGCCACCCCGGACCCGTCCGGCATGCCCAGCCCCGATCGTCCGGCGACGACCACGTCGAGCCCGGACGTGACGCCGACCCCGCCCAGCCCGGAGCCCACCACCGACGCCCCGACCACGGACGCACCCACCACGACCCCGCCGACGACCACCGCCGCCCCGACCAAGGCGCCGGCGATCCTCAAGCGCGGCGACTCCGGTGAGAAGGTGCGCGAACTGCAGCACCGCCTGCTGCAGATCGACTGGTACGCCGGCAAGATCACCCCCGACTACGGGCAGCAGACCCAGGTCGCGGTGCAGGGCTTCCAGGGCAAGCGCGGGCTGGCGGTGACCGGTGAGGTCGACCAGGCCACCTGGGATGCGCTGGTGAAGATGACCGCCAAGCCCACCCACGACCAGATGCACAACATCCTCAAGCCCGGCCCGGCGCTGCTGAAGTCGGGGGACAAGGGTGACAAGGTGCGTGACCTGCAGGCCCGGCTGAAGCAGGTCGCCTGGTACGAGAAGCTGGTCGACGGCGTCTACGGCGCCGACACGGTGGCCGCAGTGAAGGGCTTCCAGGGCAAGCGCGAGATTCCGGTGACCGGTGAGGTCGACCAGCGCACCCTCGACCGGCTGTACGCGATGACCTCGAAGCCGACCACCGAGGAACTCACCAACAAGCCGCCGAAGAAGGCGACCGGGAACATCGACCCCCGCTGCATGACCGGACGCGTGCTGTGCATCAGCAAGTCGTCGAACAAGATCAACTGGGTGGTCAACGGCCAGGTGCTGAAGACGATGGACGTGCGGTTCGGTTCGGAGCTGACCCCGACCCGTGAGGGTGTGTTCACGCTCTACTGGAAGTCACGCAACCACCACTCGACCATCTACGACACCCCGATGCCCTACGCGATGTTCTTCTCGGGCGGCCAGGCCGTGCACTACTCGGCCGACTTCGCGGCCCGCGGGTACAACGGCGCTTCCCACGGTTGCGTGAACGTGCGCGACAAGAACGGCATCATCTGGCTGTTCGACCAGACCCGTGAGGGTGACAAGGTGATCGTCTACCGCTGAGCGAACACCGGACGAGACGGTCTCAGCCCTCCACGGCGAGCGCTGAGACCTGTCGTCCGTAGCGGTTGGCGAGGTAGACCATCGTCGCCCCCTGGTCCTTGTTGAACACGACCCGGCCCTCGGCGCTCTCACCGGCGCCGAGCGTGCCGGGTCGCAGCACGTCGGAATCGGGGATGTTGGCCGGGTCGAAGTCCTCGACGGTGGCGTTGTCGAGCGCGAAGAAGGTGAACCCGAAGGTGCCCTCGGTGACGGTGACCTTGACCAGCAGCTCCAGGCCACGGTCGGTCCAGTTCGACTCCTTGATCTCCCAGTAGCCCTGCGCACCGTCGCTCTGCGAGGCGAAGGCCACCGCGTTGCCCGAGGGCACCGAACTGGGCAGCACCCGCTGCGACGGGGTGGGGCTGGGGGAGTCGACCGGGGTCGGCTGCGGACGACCCGAGGTCCAGATCGCGGCGGCGGCCAGCGCGCCGACCACGACCACCGCGGCGGCGCCCAGCCACAGGCGCGAGCGCGACTTCGGCAACTGGTAGTCGTCGATGGAGACCGAGGCGTGGTCCTGCTGGCCCAGCGGGTCGTAGCCGGCGGGCTGCTGCGGCTGCTCCTGTTGCTGGCGGGGGGCCTGGTCACCGTTGGCCAGGGTCCAGCCCATCGGCTGCTGGTACTGCTGGGGCTGCTGCGGTGGGGGCGCGTTCCATTGCGGTGGAGCGCCGGGCGTCCACTGCTGCTGGCCCTGTGGCGGGGGCGGGGGCTGCCACGGAGGTTGCTGGCTCATTGCGAACCATCGTACTCGGGGCCCGGATCACGGAATTGGCCTGTGGACAACTGGGCAGTCGGGTCCGCCGGGGCCCATAACCGGGACATGACCCAGCCCATCACCGCCCGCTCGGCGACTGACCTGCTCTCCCTGGTGCCCTACCTGCTCGGCTTTCACCTCGACCGTGGACTGGTCGTGCTGGTCTGCACTGGGCGCAGCGTGGAACTGACCATGCGCTTCGACCTGGAGATGTTCTCCGACAACCCCGTGCAGGTGCAGGCCCGGTTCTGCCACCTGGCGGCCCGGTTCGAGCACCCCCGTTTCTTCCTGGCCGCCTATAGCGCTGACCGTGACGAGGCCGAATCGGCCCTGGCGATCCTGGAACAGGTGCTCGAACTCGACGAGGTGATCGAGTCGGTCTACACCGACGGCAAGCACTGGTGGTCGCGGCTGTGCGACCAGGAATGCTGCCAGCGCGTCCCCTGTGACACCGCCACCGCAGCAGTGGCCTCCGCGGTGCTGGCCGGCTCCTCGGCCCTGGGCTCACGCGCCGAACTGGAACGCAGCGTCCAGGGGCCCACCCTGCTGGCGCAGTCGCAACTGCTCGGCGCCTACACCGAGGCGTCCGACCGGGCCGCGGACCTGCCCGACGTCCTCGACCGCTGTGACCGGGTCGCCGAACTGGTCACCACCGGGTTGGAACAGGCCGGGTTGGGTGAGGTCGAGGCCTGCGAACTGGCCAAGCTGGTCGACCAGGTCGGCCCCCGGGACGAGGCGTGGCTGCTGATGCAGCGGCCCACCGCCCGCCGCCACGCGGCACTGTGGCACCAGGTGGTGGGCCTGGTCCCCGACAAGTGGGCGGTGCCCCCGCTGTGCCTGCTGGCCGCAGCGGCCTGGCTCGACGGCAACGGCGCCCTGATGGGCTGCGCCCTCGACCGGGCCCACCAACTTGACCCCGACTACTCCATGCTGGGCCTGCTCGAGCAGATGCGCGTCGCGGCGGTGCACCCGTCCATGTGGGAGCAGATCTGGCCCGACTCGGCGTAGTGCGGCCGGGTCGCGGGTTGGGTCGCGGGGAGGGTGTCACGGTAGCGTGGGTCCTTGGCAGGACGAGAGGAAGAGGACCCCCATGGCCGAGCAGCACATGGCCGAGCAGCATGACGAGCGCAGCGGCTACGACGCTGTCGCCGCGCAGGAGAAGTGGGTGCGCTACTGGCGTGAGAACCGCACCTTCGCGGTGTCGGACGACGAGTCGCTCGAGAAGCGCTACCTGCTCGACATGTTCGCCTACCCGTCCGGTGACCTGCACATGGGTCACGCGGAGGCCTGGGCCATCGGCGACGTGGTCGGCCGCTACTGGAAGATGCAGGGCTACAACGTGCTGCACCCGATCGGCTGGGACTCCTTCGGGCTGCCCGCCGAGAATGCGGCCATCCGCAACAATGCCCACCCGGCCGAGTGGACCTACCGCAACATCGACACCCAGGCGGCGTCCTTCGAGCGCTACGGCGTTGGTTTCGACTGGGACCACCGCCTGCACACCTCCGACGAGGAGTACTACCGCTGGACCCAGTGGCTGTTCCTGCGGTTCTTCGAGAAGGGCCTGGCCTACCGCAAGGACTCCTGGGTCAACTGGTGCCCCCAGGACATGACCGTGCTGGCCAACGAGCAGGTCAAGGAGGGCCGCTGCGAGCGGTGCTCGTCGCTGGTCACCAAGCGGCAGCTGAACCAGTGGTACTTCCGCATCACCGACTACGCCCAGCAGCTGCTCGACGACATGGACCAGCTGGAGGGTGGCTGGCCCGAGCGGGTGCTGGCCATGCAGCGCAACTGGATCGGCCGCTCGTCGGGTGCCCATGTCGACTTCCAGGTCGAGGGGCGCAGCGAGCCGGTGACCGTGTTCACCACCCGCCCCGACACCCTGTTCGGTGCCACCTTCATGGTGGTCGCCCCCGACGCCGCCCTGGCCGACGAGATCGTCACCGACGAGCAGCGCCCGGCGTTCGAGGAGTACCTGGAACAGGTCAAGAAGCAGACCGAGATCGAACGGCAGTCCACCGAACACGTCAAGACCGGCGTGTTCCTGGGCGTGCACGCCACCAACCCGGTCAACGGTGAGAAGGTGCCGGTCTGGGCCGCCGACTATGTGCTGGCCGACTACGGCACCGGAGCGATCATGGCGGTGCCCGCCCACGACCAGCGTGACCTGGACTTCGCCCGCGCCTTCGACCTGCCGGTGCGGATGGTCATCGACACCGGTGAGGGTGACCCCGCCGAGACCGATGTGGCGACCGCCGGCGACGGCACCTACGTCAACTCCGGGGTGCTCGACGGGCTGACCACCAAGGCCGAGGCCATCGAACGGATCAACGCCCAGCTGGAGGCCGATGAGCTGGGCAAGGCGGCGATCACCTACCGGCTGCGTGACTGGCTGATCAGCCGGCAGCGGTTCTGGGGTTGCCCGATCCCGATCATCCACTGCGAGGCCTGCGGTGAGGTGCCGGTGCCCGACGACCAGCTGCCGGTGCGGCTGCCCGACGACATGCGCGGTGAGCAACTGGCCCCCAAGGGGGTGTCCCCGCTGGCGGCCAACGACGGGTGGAAGAACGTGGCCTGCCCCACCTGCGGCGGCCCGGCGGTGCGTGACACCGACACCATGGACACCTTCGTCGACTCGTCGTGGTACTTCTACCGCTACATCTCGCCGCACTACACCGAGGGCCCCTTCGACGTGGAGGCCGTCAAGCAGTGGATGCCGGTCGCCCAGTACGTCGGTGGCGTCGAGCACGCCACCATGCACCTGCTGTACAGCCGGTTCTTCAACAAGGTGCTGCGCGACATGGGCATGGTCGACTTCGACGAGCCCATGCTGAAGCTGATGAACCAGGGCCAGGTGATCAACCAGGGCAAGGCAATGAGCAAGTCGCTGGGCAACGGTGTCGACCTGGGTCAGCAGATCGACGAGTTCGGCGTCGACGCGGTGCGCACCACCGTGATCTTCGCCGGGCCGCCGGACGAGGACATCGACTGGGCCGACGTGTCACCCGGTTCGACCCTGAAGTTCCTGCAGCGTGCCTGGCGGTTGTCCGCCGAGGTGAGCAGCGAGGTCGACGTCGATGTCACCACCGGTGACCGCGGCCTGCGCCAGGCCACCCACCGCACCATCGCCGAGATCACCGAACTGGTCGAGTCGCAGCGCTTCAACGTGGTCGTGGCCCGGGTGATGGAGCTGGTCAACGCCACCCGCCGCGTCATCGACACCGGTGCCGGCCCGGCCGACCCCGCCGTGCGGGAAGCGACCCAGTTCGTCGCCCAGGCGCTGTCGCTGGTCGCCCCCTACGTCGCCGAGGAGATGTGGGAGCAGCTGGGGCTGCCGCCGTCGGTGGCGCAGAGCCGCTGGCCGGCGGCCGAGCCCGAACTGCTGGTGGCCGACCAGGTGACCATGGTCGTGCAGGTGCAGGGCAAGGTCCGCGCCAAGCTCGAGGTCTCGCCCGACATCACCGAGGACGAGGCCACCGCGCTCGCGCTGGCCGACGCCGGTGTGCAGCGTTCCCTGGACGGCCGCGAGGTCGCCAAGGTGATCTGCCGCCTGCCGAAGATGGTGAGCATCGTCCCCGCGAAGTAGTCGCTGTCCACAAGGTGTTGTCCGTGTGGTGATGGGGGCGGGTCGCACCCCATAACCGGGGCATGCGAATCGAGAGCGAGCATGCCGAGCGGCTCCGCACGGTGCTGGCCGGGCAACCCGCGCTGCAGCGTGGGCCCCGGCGCGCGCTGGTCGAACTCCCCGAACCGGACGAGTCACCCGGGCTGGACGGGGGGTTCACCGTCCGCCCGATCACGCCGCCGCCCGAGGTCCTCGAGGACGACGACCTCGCCGGGGACGACGAACCGGGGGAGTTGCCGCCCGGGGCGTTGGCCAGGGTGCGGGCCTTCACCCTGCGACACCTGCAGGCCATCGCCATCCTGGTCGTGGTCGCGCTGGTGTTCACCACGGTCCAGTTGCTGCGGGCCAGGCCCAGCGAGGTGCCGCTGGTGGTGCCCGAGGTCGCGGTCGAATCGACCACATCGGTGCCCAGCGGAGCGGAGTCGCCGAGCGAGGTGACGCTGCTGGTGGTCCACGTCACCGGGGCGGTGAAAAACCCCGGCATCGTCCGGGTGCCGCCGGGCTCGCGGGTCAATGACGCGATCGAGGCCGCCGGCGGCATCACCGCAGTGGCCCACCTGGGCACCCTGAACCTGGCCGCACTGGTCAGCGACGGCATGCAGATCCTGGTGGCCTCAAGCCCGCAGGAGACCTCCACCACCACCGGAGACGACGGCGGCGGTGGGCCACCCGGCACCGACACCAACGCCGCTCTGGTGAACCTGAACTCCGCCACCGCAGCGCAGCTCGAGTCACTGCCCGGCGTCGGGCCTGCCACCGCCGCCAAGATCCTGGACTGGCGCGAACAGCACGGCCGGTTCAGCAAGGTCGAGGAACTGCAGGAGGTCGACGGGATCGGCGCCAAGACCTTCGAACGCCTCAAACCCCTGGTCACGGTGTGAGCGAGGCTCCGCTCGACCTGAGGCTGGTGCCGCTGGCCGCCGCCGCCTGGCTGGTCACGTGGTGGGTGTTGACCGCCTCCCCGGGGTGGGTGCTGGCGCTGGTCGGGCCGGCCTTCGCGGGCGCGGTGGTCGCGGTGCTGGCACGCAGGTGGGCCGTGGCCGGGTTGTGCGTCGTGGTGGTGGCCTGCGCCGGGGTGGGGCTGGTGCGTGCCGGGGCACTGGGCAGCTCCCCGTTGGGGCGGGCGGCTGACGAGTCGGCGCTGGTGGTGGCCGAGGTGGTGCTGACCTCGGACGTGCGGGTGGTGGGGCAGCCGGGCCGGCAGCGCGCCGTGGTGCCGGCCCGCACCCACTGGGCTGAATCGCGGGGTGTGGGGTGGCGGGTGCGTCAACCGGTGCAGCTGGTGGCCCCCGCGAGGCTGTTGGACGACCTGGTTGCGCTCCCGGCAGGGGCCCGGCTGCGGGTGGAGGTGATCGCGCAACCGCCGGACCCCGGGAGCCCCCAGGCTGCCGTGCTGCGCCTGACCCGCGCCCCGGAACTGGTGGCCGGGCCGGGCTGGTGGTCACGGCAGGTGAACCGCACCCGCTCCGGGTTGGTGGCGTCGATGGGCTGGTCACCGGCGGAGCAGGCGGGGTTGGTGCCCTCACTAGTGGTGGGTGACACCAGCGGGGTGCTGCCGCAGACCCGCGATGCGTTCCAGGCCACCGGGCTGACCCACCTGACCGCCGTCTCGGGCACCAACCTCACCATGCTGCTGGTGACCCTGCTCGTGGTCGCCCGCACCGTGGGGGTGCGGGGGCGCTGGCTGCACCTGGTCGGGGTCGCCGGGGTGGTCGTGTTCGTGGTGGTCTGCCGCTCCGAGCCCAGCGTGCTGCGGGCCTCGGCGATGGGCATCGTGGGGTTGGCGGCGGTCGGGGCCGGGGCGGACCGGCGACGCGGCATCCGGCACCTGTGCGTCGCGGTGATCGCCCTGATGGTGGTCGACCCCTGGCTGGCGCGCTCATGGGGGTTCGCGCTGTCGGCCAGCGCCTCGGCCGGGATCCTGTGGTGGGGGCCCGGCTGGCGTGAGCGGTTGGCACGGTGGATGCCGGGCTGGCTGGCCGACTCCCTGGCGGTGCCACTGGCAGCACAACTGGCCACCCAACCGCTGGTGACCGCCCTGTCGGGGACCGTCTCCACCAGTGGGTTGCTGGCCAACGTGCTCGTCGGCCCGTTCGTGGGGCCGACCACCATCCTCGGGCTGTGCACGGCGGTGGTGGCCCTGGTGGCGCCGGGCGTGGCGCTGGTGTTCGGGTGGCTGGCGGGCTGGTGCGTGCAGCCCATCCTCCTGATCGCGCACGCCGGGGCCGGGCTGCCGGCCGCGACCTGGACATGGCCGCCGGGGCCCTGGGCGCTGGTGGTGCTGGCCGTGGCCTGCCTGGTGGCCGGGCTGGGCATGGGGTGGGTGCTGGCCCGGCGCTGGGCGAGCCTGCTGATGGCGGTGCTGCTGGTGGCCGCGATGCTGCGCCAACCCCCACCGGCGGGCTGGCCCGGCCAGTGGGCCGTCGCGTTCTGCTCGGTCGGCCAGGGCGATGCGACGGTCCTGAACGCCGGCGCCGGGCGGGCAGTGCTGGTCGATGCCGGCCCCGAAGCCCGGCCGGTGAACTCCTGCCTGGCCAGCCTCGGGGTGCGGGAACTGCTGCTGGTGGTGCTGACCCACAACCACGCCGACCACATCGGTGGCCTGGCCGGGGTGCTCGCGGCTCGTCCGGTGCGACTGCTGCTGGTCAACCCCCTGCAGGAACCCGCCTCCGCCCACCGCGAGGTGCTGGCGCTGGCCGCTCGGGAACAGGTGCCCGTGCGCACCGCTGCCGCCGGGACGACGCTGGTGGCCGGTGCGGCCACGCTGCAGGTGGTGCAGGCCGGGGCGCTGGCGGGTTCCAGCGGCACGGCAGCAGGGGAGAGCTCCGCCGAGAACGACTCCTCGATCGTGCTGGTGGCCACCGTGGGCGACACCCGGGTGCTGCTGCCCGGTGACCTGGAACCGTTGGGCCAGCAGGTGGCGTTGTCGGGTGGCGCCGACCTGTCCGCGCACGTGATCAAGATGCCCCACCATGGGTCGAGTCGTCAGGAGGAGGCGTTCTGGCGGGCCTCCGGTGCCCGGGTCGCGGTGGCTTCGGCCGGTGAACGCAACACCCACGGGCACCCGGCCGCGGCAGCGCTGCGGCTGGCCGGCTCGTTGTCGATGCGGGTGCTGCGCACCGACGCCGGGGAGTCGTTCACTGTCTGGGTCGACGGCAACCGGCTGCAGGTCAGGGCCGCCCGGGTCGGCTGAGCACCGGTGTTGCAGAAATGTCGGGGCGGCGTGCAAGCATGGGGGCATGCTCGAAAACCCAGCCATCATCACTGCCGACCCGCAGCACACCGCGGTCGTCCGCGGCACCGTGCCCATGGACCGGATCCGTGAGTTCTATGACAAGGCCTTCCCCGCCGCCTACGAGGCTGCCGCCGCGCAGGGGATCGGCGTCCAGGGGGCGTTCGGGCACTACCTCAGCATGCCCGCCGAGACCGTCGACCTCGAGGTCGGCTTCGTCACCGACGCCGTGGTCGCCGCCGCCGGTGAGGTCGTCCCCGGTGAACTGCCCGGCGGTGAGTTGGCGCATGCCTCCTACGTGGGTGCCTATGACGGCCTGGGTGGGGCGTGGCAGGAACTGTTCGGGTGGATCTCTGAGCAGGGACGCCAAGTCGGCCCCTCGATGTGGGAGGTCTACGTCACCGACCCCACCCCTGAGACCGACCCGGCCACCCTGCGCACCGACCTGTTCTGGCCGTTGGTCTGATGCTGGGCAGCTCACTGTTCGTGCAGGGACCTGAATCCCTGCTGGCCGAGCGGGCGGTCCAGACCTTCGTGGCCGCGGCCCGCCGGGCCGAGCCGGACGCCGACGTGCACCGGGTCGACGCGGCCACCCTCGATGCCGGCAGCTTCAGCGAACTGGTCGGCGGGTCACTGTTCTCGTCCGCCTCGATCGTGGTGCTCGAGGACATCTCGGGCCTCGACCAGGGCCTGTTCGACTTGGTCGCTGAGACCGCCGCCCACCCCTCGGACGACCTGGCGCTGGTGCTCGTGCACTCCGGGGGAGTGAAGGGCAAGCGGCTGGTCGACCAGCTCAAGAAGGCCAAGGTCGCCTTCGCCGACGCCTCGGCCATCAAGCCGTGGAAGCTGCCCGACTTCGTCAAGGCCGAGGCCAAACGGGCCCGCATCGACCTCGCTCCCGGTGCGGCCGACGCACTGGTCGAGGCCGTCGGCCACGACGCCCGCGCCCTGGCCAGCGCGGTGGAACAACTGGCCGGCGACGTCACCGACGACCAGGTCGGGGTCGCCGACATCACCCGCTACTTCGCCGGCCGCGCCGAAGTGTCCAGCTTCTCGGTGGCCGACGACATCATGTTCGGACGCACCGGGGATGCGCTGCTCAAGCTGCGCTGGGCCCTCGACACCGGCGTGGCACCGGTGCTGCTCACCTCGGCGATCGCTGGTTCCCTGCGGGGGCTGGGCAAGTACCACGACCTGCGTTCGACGCGGATGTCGGAGGGTGACCTGGCCCGCCAGATCGGGGTGCCGCCGTTCAAGGTGAAGCAGTTGGCCCAGCAGTCGCGCCAGTGGAGCCCCGCCGCGATCGCCGCCGGTGTGCGTGCCGTCGCGGTGGCCGATGCCGCGGTGAAGGGGGCCGCCCACGACCCGGAGTTCGCCTTGGAGCAGCTGGTCAGCAGGCTCGACGCCGCCCGCCGACAGGGCTGAGCCGACACCCCGCCGCCAGGGCTGAACGGCCAGCTGCGGGACAACACAAACCAGCGCCCGGATCACCCAGAGGATCCGGACGCTGGTGTGGACACCGCGGGCGCGGTGTCAGCAGTTCAGTGGCAGCAGGTCAGAGCGAGGCGGCCTTGGAGGCCACGGCGGACTTGCGGTTGGCGGCCTGGTTGGCGTGGATGACACCCTTCGAGGCAGCCTTGTCGAGCGCGCGGGTGGCGACCTTGGCCAGCTCCTGGGCCTTCTCGGTCTCGCCGGCCTCGACGGCCTCGCGGAAGTTGCGGACGTGGGTGCGCAGCTCGGACTTGACGGCCTTGTTGCGCAGGCGCGCCTTCTCGTTGGTCTTGATGCGCTTCATCTGCGACTTGATGTTTGCCATGGGGTGGTGTTCTCCAGGAGTTCAGGGGTGTTCTGGGTGGTGCACCGACCAGCACGGCAGGCGCGACACACGACTCTATCAGCGCCCTGCAGCGGCACCAAAATCCGGGCCCGAACCCCGAGCCCCGCCGACGCCGCGACGGTGCGGCGCCGGCGGGACCGGGGTTCTTCAGCGGAGAGGCGGGGGTGGTGCTCAGTCGATCTTGAGCTCGCCCATCTCGTCCCAGCCGGTGCCGTCAACCTGACGGCTGATGATCCGGGGAGTGGCGACGATGGCCGGGCGCATCGCTTCGAGTCCGGCCTTGAAGTGGTCGGAGTTCACGTGCGGGCCGGCACCTTCATCGGTGAAGGCCTCCACCAGCACATAGGTGTTCTCCTCCTCGAGGCTGCGCGACCACTCGAAGAAGATGTTGCCGGGCTCCTGGCGGGTGGCCTCGGTGAACTCGCGGACCCGTTCGGGCCAGCTGTCGACATGCTCGGGCTTCACGGTGAACTTGACGGCGATGAAGTACATGGGCGTCCTTTCGTCGGTGAGTCATCTGACGCCACCCATCGTTGAGGCCCCGGGCGCACTCGTCAATACCCGGTAGCATCACAGCCATGACGACGACGTCATCCGCACGCACCGCTGCACCCCCACGCACCGGCCAGCTCGAACGAGCCCTCGGCATGCTCGAGGTGGTCGCCGATCGCAACGGTGCCAGCGCCCGTGAACTGGCCGATGCCCTCGACGTGCCGCTGCCGACGGTCTACCGGATCGCCAAGGAACTCACCGGCGCCGGCTACCTGACCTACGTGCAGGCCGGCCGCTTCGAACTGGGCCACAAGCTGCACCAGCTCGGCATGTCCCTGCACCGCCAGGTCGGCCTTTCTCGTCCGGTGACCGCCGAGGTCACCCGGCTGCATGAGGCCACCGGGCTGGCGGCCTACCTGGCGATCCTGCGCGGCGGAGAAATGGTGGTGGTGCACGTGGTCGATTCCCCCGACTGTCCCCGCCTGAAACCGCTGCGATTCGGCTTCCACGAGGCCCCCCACGCCACTGCCTTCGGCAAGCTGCTGCTCGCCGACCTCGACCCCGACTACCGCGACGACTACCTCGACCGCCACGGCCTGGTGGCGCTGACCGCACGCACCACCACCGAACCTGACGCACTGGCCGCCGAACTGGCCACGGTCAGCCGCCGCGGCATTGCCTGGGAGTTCGGGGAGTTCATCGCCGGCTGGGACTGCGCCGCGGTGCCGGTGCGCGCCGGCGACAACCGGCTGCTCGGTTCGGTGGCCGTCTCGGGGCAGGCCGGACGACTCGCCGGGCGCGAACGGGTCCTCGAGTCGACCCTGCGGGCGGTGTCCTCCCGGGTGGGTGGATTGCTGCGTTCGGGGCTCTGAGAACTTCTTCCCGGCTTTATCACTGGGTGAGAACCCACCCTGTTGGGGTCGCCGCGCTGCTGCCTAGGTTGTGAGAAATCCCTCACATCCGACTCAAAGGAGAGCGCAGTGAGTGTCGAAGGACGCGAACCCGAACTTGACCCCGATGACATCCAGGTGGACCAGACCGAGGCCGATGAGCCCCAGCGACCCGACCTGGACGAGAAGCAGCTCGCCACCCTGGTGGCGGTCCTGAGGGGGCTCTACCCCCACCCCAGTTTCCCCGACGGCCCCTACCAGCGCACCGCCGAGGCGGTGCGTGACAACGCACAGACGGACCTGGTCGCGGGCCTGGCCCGGGTGGACGAACTGGCCGGCGGTTCCTTCGCCGACGCCGACGAGGCCACCGTCCGCCAGGTCATCGACGGACTCGGTGAGGACGCCGACTTCCTGCTGCCGGTCCACGGCGTGGCCGTGAACACCCTCTACGACGACCACGAGGTCTGGGAACTGCTCGGCTACGAGGGATCCTCGTTCGACAAGGGCGGCTACCTCGACCGCGGGTTCAACGACCTCGACTGGCTGCCCGACCCGCGGGTGCTCGAGTACGAGGGTGAACCCCGCGTCGAACTCGTCCCGCTGGCCACCAACGAAGGGAACTGATCATGGCAACGATCGACCTGAACGACCCGGTTGTCGTCATCATCGGCTCCGGCGCCGGTGGCGGCACCCTCGCCCACGAACTGACCACCCACGGCGTCAAGTGCGTCCTGCTGGAAGCCGGCCCCCACCTGACCGGCGACGACTACGAGAACGACGAGTGGCGTGCCTTCGCCCAGATGGCCTGGCTCGACAACCGCACCACCAGCGGATCCTGGCGGGTCTCGAAGAACTTCCCGAACCTGCCGGCCTGGATCGTCAAGGCCGTCGGCGGCACCACTACCCACTGGGCTGGCGCCACCCCGCGCTTCATGGCCCACGAGTGGAAGGCCCGCACCACCTACGGTGAGATCGAGGGGGCGAACCTGCTCGACTGGCCCATCGACCACGAAGAGATGGCGCCCTGGTACGACAAGGCCGAGATCGCGATGGGCTCGACCCACCGCCACGGTCGTCCCGCGCTGCCGGCGAACAACAACTACAAGGTCTTCGCCAACGGCGCCGAGCGGGCTGGGCTGAAGCACTACGCCACCGGCCCCTACGCCACCAACGCCCAGCCCTACGACGGTCGTCCCGCCACCGTGCAGGACGGCTTCAACTTCCAGGGCGACAAGCAGGGCTCGAAGTGGTCGACGCTGGTGCGTGAGATCCCGCGGGCACTGGCCACCGGCAACCTCGACCTGCGGCCCGAATGCCAGGCCGTCCGGATCACCCACAACAGCGCCGGCCTCGCCGACGGGGTGGAGTACCTGGACGCCTCCGGCGCGCTGCACAAGCAGGCCGCCCGCATCGTGGCCGTGGCTGGCAACTCGATCGAGTCGCCCCGCCTGCTGCTGATGAGCGACTCGCCGCAGTTCCCCGACGGCTTGGCGAACTCCTCGGGCCAGGTCGGCCGCAACTACATGCGTCACATGACCGCCTCGGCGTACGCGGCCTTCGACAAGCCCGTGCGCATGTACCGCGGCGAAACCATGGCCGGCATCATCGCCGACAACGCCATCCACGACCCCAACCGGGGCTTCGCCGGCGGCTACTACATGGAAACCCTCTCGCTGGGTGTGCCGTTCATGGCCGCGTTCGTCGAGCCCGGCACCTGGGGCCCCGACTTCGCCAAGCTCATGGAGGCCTACGAGAACCTGGCCGGCATGTGGATCGTCGGTGAGGACATGCCGCAGGCCGACAACCGGGTCACCCTGAACCTGGACGTCAAGGACCAGCACGGCCTGCCGGTGCCGAACGTCCACTTCGACGACCACGCCAACGACGTCGCCATGCGTGAGCACGCCTGGGGTGTGGCCGAGCAGATCTACTCCTCGGTCGGGGCCCTGTGGACCCACCGCACCCCGCCCTACCCGTCCACCCACAACCTGGGCACCCTGCGGATGAGCGAGAAGCCCGAGGACGGTGTGCTCAACCGGTGGGGACAGGCCCACGACGTGGCCAACCTGTTCGCCAGCGACGGTTCGGTGATGACCACCGGTGCCGCCGCGAACCCGACGCTCACCATCGTGGCCCTGGCCATGCGCCAGGCCGACCACATCCTCGGTGAGCTCAAGGCCGGGAACCTCTGAGCCGACGGCTCACAACCCGCTGGACTCCAGCGCAATGCCACCATCGACGGTGATCGTGGTCGCGGTGATGTAGGTGCCGTGACTACTGGCCAGGAACATCACCAGGCCGGCGATCTCGTCGGTGGTGGCAATGCGTTCCAGCGGGATTTCCTGCTTCAACGCCTGCTCGGCTTCACGCCACCCCGGGGACTCGGTGTTCATCGGGGTGGCCACCGCGCCGGGGGCGATGCCGACCACCCGGATGTTGTGCTCGGCGAGTTCGATCGCGGCGTTGCGGGTCAGCATCCGCATGCCACCCTTGCTGACGCAGTAGGCGTGGTTGCCGGGCATGGGCCAGTCCTCGTGCACCGAACTCATGTTGACCACCACCCCG
Source organism: Aestuariimicrobium sp. Y1814 (assembly GCF_050113895.1). Classification (NCBI taxonomy): domain Bacteria; kingdom Bacillati; phylum Actinomycetota; class Actinomycetes; order Propionibacteriales; family Propionibacteriaceae; genus Aestuariimicrobium; species Aestuariimicrobium sp. Y1814. The sequence continues at coordinate 244,065 of NZ_JBNJRW010000003.1, forward strand.
CCGCCACCCTGGGCGATGAACTGGCGGGCGGCCAGCTGGGTGCCGAAGTAGGCGCCCTTGAGGTTGACGTTCATGGTCAGGTCGTAGTCCTGCTCGGTTGATTCCAGCAGCGACTTGCGGGTCTCCAGGCCGGCGTTGTTGACCATCACGTCGAGGCGCCCGAAGTGTTCGACCGCCGCGTCGACCAGGGTCTGCAGTTCGTCCACCTTGGTCACGTCGGCGCGCACCGCGACCGCCCGGCCGCCGGCGGCGGTGATCTCGTCGATCAGCGGCTGGTTGTTCTCTTCCCGGTCGATCCAGTCGATGACCACATTGGCCCGGTTGTGGCCGATGAACCGGCAGATCTCGGCGCCGATGCCGCTGTTGCCGCCGGTGACGATGAACGTCTTGCCGGCCACCGACGCGTAGGTGTCAACAGCCGGGGTGGGCTGGGCGGTCATCGGGTTCTCCTCGGGGTGGGGACGGGGCTCACGGGCCCACCCTAGAAGACCGGAGGTCGCGCGAGTAGCCGCGATCAGGCGCCGTGGATCGGGGTACCACCCATGGTCCGGATCCAGCGGTCCATCGCCCGTGAGGAGTTGTCCTGGTCGTCGAGCAGGACGTCCTCGTAGTCCCACTCGGAATCGAGTTCACCCGAGGTGGGGTCGTAGACGCTGATGATGCGCTGAGGCACGTCACCGGCGGCGCGGCAGGCCCGGACGAGGTCGAGGTCGGTGCTGGTGTCACCGATGTCGTCGACCAGTGCCCACACGTCGTACTCGTTGTCGGGGTCGGCCTCGGCGAGTTCACCGTGGTGCAGGAAGCGCCCGTCCAGCCGGAAGAAGGGGTGGCTGGTGATGGTCTCGTGGGCCATGTCGGTGTAGACCCACAGCCGGTCGACGGGGCTGTCTTCGCCGAGGAAGTCCACCATCGCCTGCAGGGTGTGCTCGATGTAGGCCTGGTATGCCTGCTGCACGCCGGCCTGGGCATCCGATGACATGGGGGGCTCCTCGTGGGGCTAGTTGGCGAACTTCGTGGGGGGTTGTGGCACCCCGTCGATGACGGTCTTCACTGTAAAGCCTGATGGTCTGGCCGCGTCTTCGACGTAGTGCACCTCGGTGAACACCTCGACGGTCTTGCCGTTGCGCAGGGCGTCGGCCCAGCCCTCCTCCATGTTCTTCCAGGCGCCCTGGTTGAGGTCACGGGCCTGGGAGACGATGTTGTCCAGCCCACCGGAGCCGTCGAACTGGTCGGCAAACAGGTGCCCCGCGTCGTCCCCGGGCAGTTTGCCCTTCGACTTCGAGTTGTGCGAGCCACGCTTCTGCCCGGCCGGTTTGAGCTGCAGGTTCTCGGCGTAGGCGCCGCGGATGCGTCCCTTGTCGTCGGTGACGTACTCGTACTTCGGTTTGCCGGGGCCGGTCTTGCCGGCGCGGTAGTACTGGTTGGGGGCCAGCCCACCCTTGGTGCCCGCGTCGTAGCGGCGCGGGTTGAACTCGACGACCTTCAGCTTCGCCGCCAACCGGCGGAACGGGCCACGCAGTGCGGCCGAGGGAACCCTGGTCGCCATCCTCACGCCTCCAGGATCTTGGTGATGGCCAGCTCGACGGCCCGGTCGATGGCGTACTCGACGCCACGTTTCAGCAGGAAGCTGACCGGGCCCGCCGCCAGCGCCGGGGCCAGCAGCGCCAGCTGGAACAGCACCACACCCTTCAGGGTCACCACCGCGTAGCCGCAGATCTCACAGCCCTGCGCGGCGACCTCGGTGCCCTCCCCGAAACGGTCGAGGGTGACCAGGTCACTGTCGGGGCCGGTGGCCTGGCTGCTGAACGCCGCCAGGGCGGGGCCCTCGTTGTGGGACTGCAGGTGGGAGACCGCCTGGGCGAGCGCCGCATTGGACTGCTCGAAGACCCCCGACATGGCCCGCAGCTGGGATGCCCACTGGAACAGGGCGTCCTCGTTGGTCTGCGGGAACTCCTTGCCGAGGTAGCGGATGGCCTCGACCAGCCAACCGGGAAGGGTGAGTGCCATGAGGGGATCCTTCGCTCACAGGGTGGTGGACTGGCCGGCGTCGGCGGCCGCGCCCGCCTCGACGGCGGCGTAGGCGGCGCCGGTGTCGTTCATCAGGGTGCCGACCGCTTCGAGGTTCGCGGCCAGGTTCTCGCAGGCCTCCAGGAAGGCGTCCTTGACGACCGGGACGACCACGGCCAGGGTGATGTCGATCGGGTGGCCGCCGTTGCCCGAGCCCAGCGCGTTGACGTCGAGGCTGGCCAGGTGGGACGAGACCGCTGAGCGCAGCGCGGCGGCTTCCTCGAGGTAGGCCTGCCCGCCGCGGGACCACGATTCGGGGCTGAACTGCACCTGGGTCATTGCGCCTCCCCGCTGGGGATGCGGGCCATGGCCCGGGTGAAGGCGTCCTCGAAGTCGGCCGAGAGGGTCTTCAGGCCCTCGTAGACTTCGCTCATCGGCAGGGCGTGGGACTGGGCTTCGAGGATCTCTTCGCGTAGGTACTGGGTCAGCACGGCGTTGACGGCGGCGGCGGTGGCGGCGGCCACCGCCTTGGCACGGGGCCGGGGGTCGGACTGTTCGTACCAGTAGGAGTCGAAATCGATGCGTTCGACCTTGAAGTCCTTCATGGTGACGCTGACCAGGCCCTCGGGGTCGGTGGCGGTCAGTTCACGGGTGCTGGACAGTTCGAACTCTTCGGGCGGCCCCGGGTGCTGGGCCGCCCAGTCACCGACCTGCGCGGTGAGCCTGTCGAACATCTCGGGCATCTCGGGCGATGACATGGCCCCATCATTGTCGGCGGCAGGGTCACTTCCCGGGGGGTTGTCAGACGTGGTAGCTGGTGCCCGGCAGGTCCTCGGGGCCGGACAGGTCCAGGTCGTCCGGGTCGGGGGTGCCCGGGATGATCGAGATCACCTCGCCGTGGCGGGGCAGCACCGGCAGCCAACCCAGCTCGTCGTGGATGCGTTGCTGCAGGGCGGCCTGGGCGCTGCGTTCGCCGTGGACGAGGTAGACCGCTTCCGGGGCCAGGTCAGCATGGACGTCACGCAGCCAGTCGACCAGGTCGGAGGAGTCCCCGTGCACCGAGAACTCCCGGTCACGCACGACCTCGGCGCGCACAGGGATGTGCTTGCCGTGGATCTTCACGTGGCTGGCACCCTCCTCGAGGTCACGCCCGCGGGTGCCCTCGGCCTGGTAGCCGGTCAGCACGACGGCGTTGCGCTTGTCGGGCAGCAGCCGCTTCAGGTGGTGCAGCACCCGGCCGCCCTCGGCCATGCCCGAGCTGGAGATGATAATCGCCGGGCCGCGGTAGCTGTTGATCTTGCGGGACTCCTCACCGTTGCGGGTCTCCCGGATGCGGGGCATGCCGAGGAAGTCGGCCACCGACACGTCGTCGCGCAGTTCACCCAGGCTGGTGTCGCGGTACACGTCGAGCGCCGACAGTGCCATCGGGCCGTCGACGAAGACCGGCACGTCGGGAATGCGCCCGGCCCGGAACATCTCGCTCAACGCCATCAGCACGGTTTCGGTGCGGTCGATCGCGAAGGCCGGCACCACGACCTGCCCGCCGCGGGCCACGGTGCGGGTGATCACGTCGGCGAAGTCGGCGTGCGGCACCTCGGGTTCGGGGTGCTCCCGGTCACCGTAGGTCGATTCCATCAGGACGAACGGTGCCGCCGGGGGCACGTCGCGACCCTTGAGGATCGGGTGGTCGTGTCGTCCGAGGTCGCCGGACAGCAGCACGTGGGCCTCACCGTGGCGCACGTTCACCGACGCTGAGCCGAGGATGTGCCCGGCGCGGGTCCAGCGGGCGACCAGGCCCTCACCCAGGTCGACATCGACGTCGAAGTCGACCGCGCGGAACAGCGGCAGGGTGGCCTCGACGTCCTCGGAGGTGAACAGCGGCTGCGGGTCCTCGTGTTTGGAGTAGCCGCCGGCGCGGGCCTGCTCGGTCTCCATCTCCTGCAGGCGGCCGGCGTCGCGCAGCACGATCTCGGCCAGGCGGATCGAGCCGCGAGTGGCCCACACGGGCCCGCGGAAGCCGCGGCGCACCAGTGCGGGCAGGTAGGCGACGTGGTCGGTGTGGGCGTGGGTGAGGACGACGTCGCTGATGGTGGCGGGGTCCACGGGGAACTCCGCCCAGTTCAGGTCACGCCAGACCTTCTCACCCTGGAACATGCCGACGTCGAGCAGCACCCGGCGGCCGTCAAGGTTCAGCAGGTACTTCGAACCGGTCACGGTGCCCGAGGCACCCAGGAAGGTCAGTGTTGCGGTCTGTGCCATGGCACCACCGTCTCACTCGAACAGGTTCTCGGGCTGGGATTGGCGATGTCTGGTGGCTTCGGCCCGGCCGTCGTCGAGCAGCCTCAGCGCCAGCGCCTCGATCCGGTCGCCGAAGGTGAGCTGTTCCCGCCAGTGCGCCGGGATGCCCGAGGCACCCCAGCGGGCTCCGGCCAACTGGCCGGCGATGGCGGCGGTGGTGTCGGCGTCATCGCCCAGGTTCGCCGCCCGAAGCACGGCCGCCCGGAAGTCGTCGGCCCCGGCGACGGCCCAGATCGCCGCCTCGAGGGCGTCGATGCAGAACCCCGTCCCGCGGATCTGTGGGGGCTGTTTGCCGACCCAGGAGCCGCGGGTGACCGCCTCCACCTGGGGGTGCAGGTCGCCGAACTGCCAGAACTGGGGGTCGAAGACCTCACCAGGGGTCCGCCCGGCGACCAGCGCGGCGGTCATCGCCCCCAACACCCGGCAGGTGTCGACCGGACGATCGGCGGCGTGGGTCGGCAGGCTCGATTCGGCCGAACGTTCGGCGGCCACCCGCGGGTCGGCGTGCCAGCGGATCGGCACCGGTGCCAACCGCATCAGGGACCCGTTGGCGGCGGCCTCCTGGTCGACGTGGGGGTCGACCACCTCACCGGTGCGCTGGAAACGGTTCAGCTGGTGGCTGGTGGCGTTGCCGATGTCGAAGCAGTGCCTGGTCGAGGACCAGTGGCCCTCGTCGCGCCAGCGCAGGTAGCGCTGCAGCTGGTCGGCGAGGTCCATACCGCCGCACTCGACCAGTGATTCGGCCAGGCACAGGGCCATGGAGGTGTCGTCGGTCCACTGCCCGGGCTCGAGGTTGAAGGGGCCGCCGCCGACCAGGTCGGTCAGTGGCGCGAAACTGCCCGGGGGTTTGAACTCCAGCGTGGTGCCCACCGCATCACCGGCGGCCAGCCCGAGCAGCGCACCGGCGGCGCGATCCTGCAGCGGTTCCGGGGTGTTCGTGGTCATCGCCCCAGCCTGACACAATCGCCCTCATGACCACCACGGCCCGCTTCGACGACCTGCGCCCGCAGCGTCGCCGCTGCTTCCGGCTGCAGGGGCTGGTCGCCGAGCTGCGCGCCCACACCCCGGACGAGGTGCCTGGGGTGCTGGCCCGAGCCGAGGCCGAGGTCGCCGCCGGCCGCTGGGTCGCCGGCTGGGTCAGCTACGAGGCGGCCCCCGCCTTCGACGACTCGTTCACCGTGCGTGACGTGGCCGGCACCCCCTTCGAAGACCTGCCGTTGGCCTTCTTCGCCGTCTTCGAACGCCGCGAACGTGCCGAACCGCCCAGCGGCGACGTGGTCCCGGGCCGGTGGCGGCCCACCATCGATGCGGCTCGGCACGCCCGGGATGTGGCCGACATTCGCGAACGGATCGCCCGCGGCGAGACCTACCAGGTCAACCACACCTTCCGGATGGCCGCCGACTTCGACGCGGACCCCGCCGACCTGTACGGCCGCATCGCCCACGCCCAGCGGGGCGGCTTCGGGGCCTTCATCGACACCGGACGATGGGCCGTGGTCTCGGCCTCGCCCGAGCTGTTCCTGGACCGGTCCGGTGACCGGCTGGAGTGTCGTCCGATGAAGGGGACTGCCCGCCGCGGCGTCGATGCCGCCGCCGACGAGGCGGCGCGCGCCGGGCTGCTGGCCTCGGCCAAGGACCGCGCCGAGAACTTGATGATCGTCGACATGGTCCGCAACGACCTGGCCAGGGTGGCGGTTCCCGGCACCGTCGCGGTGCACGACCTGTTCGCGGCCGAACGCTACGACACCGTCTGGCAGCTCACCTCCGGAGTCGGCGCCCGCACCAGGCCGGGCATCGGATTGGTCGACGTGTTCACCGCACTGTTCCCGTGCGCGTCGATCACCGGGGCGCCGAGGTCGTCGACGATGGGGATCATCGCCGAGCTGGAGACCACTCCCCGGGGTGTCTACTGCGGGGCGATCGGTTTCGGGGGGCCTGGGCCTTGCGGGCCGCGGTGGACGTTCAATGTCGGCATCCGCACGGTGCTGGTCGACCGGGAGCGGGGCACGGCCTGGTACGGGACCGGGGGAGGGGTCACCCATGATTCGACCGCCGCCGGTGAGTTCGCCGAGGCGGTGCTGAAGGCGGAGGTGCTCAGCCGGGCGCCGGCCCGGTTCAGCCTGCTCGAGACGATGCACTGGTCCCCGGACGAGGGGCTGCGGCGGTGGTCGCGCCACCGCGACCGGGCCAGGGCCAGCGCTGCCTACTTCGACATTGACTGGGACCAGGACAGGATCGAGGGCGCCCTCGCGGCGGCAGTGGTCGAAAGGGATCGGCCTGCGCGGCTACGGCTGCAGGTCGACCAGCAGGGCGTGCCAAGCGTCGAGGTCGCCGACCTGCCCCCGGCGGACGCCGGCCCCGTGCGGGTGGTGGTCGACAGCGAGGCGACACCCGGCAGCGACCCTTTCGTCCGGCACAAGACCACGCAGCGGGCGCGGTACGAGGCGGCGGCAGCCCGTCACCCGCAGGCCGACGATGTGGTGCTGGTCAACGAACGCGGCGAGGTCACCGAGACCACCATCGCGAACCTCGCCGCGCGGTTCGGGGACCGGTGGGTGACCCCGCCGGTGGAATCGGGGTGCCTGCCGGGGACGACGCGGGCCGAGCTGCTCGCCGGCGGGGTGCTGGTCGAGGGGCAGTTGTGGCCCGAGGACCTGCGGCGGGCTGACGAGTTGGCCCGGTTCAACGCGGTGCGGGGCTGGCAGCGTGTCGTCCTCGGCGGGACGTGAGAGAATGGCGCGTCAGGCGCACATCCGCTGCCGCCCACCGACCGACTTCGACTGGATCCACTGAATGCCCGCTGCTGTCAATGGTTCACCCGCTCCCGGTTCGACCGCTCCCGAGGTCATCCGGAACTTCTGCATCATCGCCCACATCGACCACGGCAAGTCGACCCTGGCCGACCGGATGCTGCAGTTGACCGAGGTTGTCGACGCCCGCGCGGCGAGGGCGCAGTACCTCGACCGGATGGACATCGAACGCGAGCGCGGGATCACCATCAAGTCCCAGGCCGTGCGGATGCCCTGGCAGGTCGACGGGACGACCCATGTGCTGAACATGATCGACACGCCCGGCCACGTCGACTTCACCTACGAGGTGTCGCGGTCGCTGGCGGCCTGCGAAGGTGCGGTACTGCTGGTGGATGCGGCCCAGGGCATCGAGGCGCAGACCCTGGCGAACCTGTACCTGGCGATCGAGGCGGACCTGCACATCATCCCGGTGCTGAACAAGATTGACCTGCCCAGCGCCAACCCCGAGAAGTACGCGGCTGAGCTGGCCGGGATCATCGGCTGTGACCCCAGTGAGGTGCTGCGGGTCAGCGCCAAGACCGGTGAGGGTGTCGCTGAGCTGCTGGACGAGATCGTGGCGCAGGTGCCGGCGCCGGTGGGGGACAAGAGTGCGCCCGCGCGGGCGATGATTTTCGACTCGGTCTACGACACCTACCGCGGGGTGGTCACCTACGTGCGGGTGGTGGACGGGGAACTCAGCCACCGGGAACGCATCCAGATGATGTCGACGAAGGCGGCCCACGAGGTGCTCGAGGTGGGGGTGATTTCACCGGAGCCCCGCAAGGAGGACGCGATCGGCGTCGGCGAGGTGGGCTACTTGATCACCGGCGTGAAGGATGTGCGTCAGTCGCGGGTGGGTGACACGGTGACGTCGCTGGCGAGGCCGGCGCAGGAGAGCCTGGGTGGCTACAAGGACCCGAACCCGATGGTCTTCGCGGGCCTGTACCCGATCGACGGGGACGAGTTCACCGAGTTGCGTGAGGCGTTGGAGAAGCTGCAGCTCAATGACGCGGCGCTGACCTATGAGCCGGAGACCTCGACCGCGCTGGGCTTCGGCTTCCGGATCGGGTTCCTGGGGCTGCTGCACATGGAGATCACCCGTGAGCGGCTGGAGTCGGAGTTCAACCTGGACCTGATTTCGACCGCACCGAACGTGGTGTACCGGGTCGTCATGGAGGACGGCAAGGAGCACATCGTCACCAACCCGTCGGAGTACCCGGAGGGGAAGATCGACCAGGTCTTCGAGCCGATGGTCAAGGCGACGATCCTGGCGCCGAGTGAGTACATCGGGGTCATCCTGGAGTTGTGCCAGAACCGTCGTGGGGTGCAGCTGGGGCTGGACTACCTGTCGGAGGACCGCGTCGAGATCCGGTACCGGCTGCCGCTGGCCGAGATCGTGTTCGACTTCTTCGATGCGCTGAAGTCGAAGACGAAGGGTTATGCGTCGCTGGACTACGACGAGGACGGCGAGGAGGCGGCCGACCTGGTGAAGGTGGACATCCTGCTGCACGGTGACCCGGTGGACGCATTCAGTTCGATCGTGCACCGCGACAAGGCGTACTCGTACGGGGTGGCCATGGCAGGCAAGTTGAAGGAACTGATTCCCCGCCAGCAGTTCGAGGTGCCGATCCAGGCGGCGATCGGGTCACGGGTGATCGCCCGCGAGACCATCCGCGCCATGCGCAAGGACGTGCTGGCCAAGTGCTACGGCGGTGACATCAGCCGCAAGCGCAAGCTGCTCGAGAAGCAGAAGGAGGGGAAGAAGCGCATGAAGATGGTCGGTCGCGTGGAGGTGCCCCAGGAGGCGTTTGTGGCGGCGCTGCAGACCGGTGAGGGCGGCAAGGAGAAGGACAAGAAGGTCTGAGGGGCCCTCACCGGCCCTCGGCTCCTCACCCGCCGCCGGGATGGTGCCCTGGGGCGTCGAGGGCGGGTTCGCACTGGCACGGGCAGGCGGTGGTGCAGCCGGGTGAGTTGAGGCAGTCGATGTCGCAGGTGCAGTGCTCGGGTTCAGGTTCTGGGCCCGGCGGGGGGTTCAGGTCGCGGTGGCGTTGCAGGGCTGCCTGGTGGGCGGCTCGCTGGGCTTCCAGATGGGCGGCGCGGCGGTGCTGGACCAGGGCCCACCAGTGGGCGTGGTCACGCGGGGTGGGGATGTCGCGGCAGTGCCTGGTCAGACCGCCCGCCTGGGTGTGGAACGGGACGCACCCGGGTGCCTCCTCGAGCGGGGTGTGGGCGTGGCGGTCGCGCTGGTAGTCACGCCATGGGCGTCGTGGGGTGTGGATGGTCTGGCGGACCCAACCCCACGACAGGCCGGGGTCGTGCGCAGGTGGGCGCCAGGCGATGTCCTGGGCGAGGACCACGTCGAGGTGGACCGGGACGCGTCGGCCGCCGCGGTCACGCACGGTGTCACGGGGAACAGGTGGGACGGGCTGGTCCTCGTGGTCGACCAGGAGGAGCCGATAGCCGGCCAGTTCGGTGATGGTGGCCAGCGCGGCGGCGGTGGGGACGCGTTCGCCGGTCTCCCACCGGGCCACGGTGGTGGGGGACACGCCGAGCAGGGCCGCGAGGTCGCGCTGGGACAGGTCTGCGGTGCGGCGGCAGCGCAGGATGATCCCGATCACGTCGAACCCTGCCGGTTCCTCCGAATGGGCCGGTTCCGGCTCGGCGCCGCGTGGTGGGCCGTAGCCCCCGAATCCCTTCCACATCATTGCCCCCTGTGGTCCTCGCCGATCAGACCTGTCCTGGCCGGGTGAGACCTGTGCTGGTCGAATCAGTCCTGTCCGCTGGCTCGAGCCTCACATGGGGCACTGACAAAACCTGTCCCGACGAGCTCCCTGAGGGCCCAGAGGGAGCATGCGTGGGGTCACTCGGCACTGCTGACAAGGAGGCAGCAGTGCCGAGCGAGCTTGCGAGCGCCCCGGCCGGGGCTCGGGTGGCGGCCGGGGCAGGGCCCTGTGTGGTGTCTCCCCCCGGGGGCTGGTGGGCAGCGGCTGGCCCTACTTGATGCCGGAGGTTTCGACGCCCTGCACGAGGTAGCGCTGCAGCACCAGGAAGACGACCACCACTGGCACGATCGCGACCAGGCCGCCGGCGAACAGTTCCGGGTAGCGCACACCCTGGCTGGTCATGAACCGGCTCAGAGCCAACTGCACGGTCGTCGTGCTGCCGCGAGTGACCAGGAGCGGCCACAGGAACGCGTTCCAGGCGCCGATGAAGGTGATCGCGCCGACGGCCCCGATGATGCCGCTGCAGTTGGGCACCACCACCTTCCAGAACGTGGTGAAGGGGTTGGCGCCGTCGATGAGGGCCGCCTCTTCCAGTTCGGCGGGGAAGTTCACGAACGCGGTGTGGAACATGAACGTCGCGAAGGCAGAGAACATGATCGGGATGATCAGCCCGCGGTAGGTGTCGATCCACCCGAAGTTGGCCGTCATCACGAACATCGGCAGGAACACCACCGCCATCGGCACCATCAACGTCAGCACCGTCAGCACCATGAACAACTTCCCGACCCAGTTCTTGAGCCGTGCCAGCGCATAACCGGCCAGCAGCGAGATCACCACCGTCGCCAACGTCTGCAGCACCGCCGTCACCGCCGAGTTCACCAACGCACCCGCAAGGTCGAGGTTCTGGTCGGCGAACATCCGGCTGATCACCGAGAAGTCCCACTCCTGAGGAATCCACTGCCACTGGGCCGCGATGATGCTCTGGTTCGTGCTGAACGCGTTGCGCACGATCACGTAGAACGGCAGCAGGAAGAACAGCGCCAACACCACCAGCACCACGTAGCGCACCACATTGACGACCTTGGAACGACGCCCACCGACCATGCTCATGACTGCTTGGCCTCCCTGCGATCCGCCCGCCCGAGCAGCCAGTTCTGCGCCAGCCCGAACAGCACGATGATGCTGGTGATGATGACCGTCGCCGCACCACCCAGGCCGAGGTCCTGCTGCCCACCACCGAGACTGATCAAGTACATGTGCACCAGCGGCGGCCGGGCATAGGGTGGGTAACTGCCGATGCTCCCGAACAGGTTGTAGAACTCGTCGAACGCCTGGAAGGCCCCGATCAACAGCAGCATCAGCACCGCGATGGTCGTCGGGCGCAACTGCGGCAACGTGATGTAGCGCAACCTCCGCCACCCGGTGGCGCCGTCGATCGCGGCCGCCTCGTAGGTGTCGGTGGGAATCCGGTTCAACCCCGCAATCAGCAGGATCATGTAGAACCCGACCTGCAGCCACAACCGCAGGGAGATCACCACCGGCCAGTACCAGTAGTTCGTCCCGCCCAACCAGTTGACGTTCTCCCCACCCAGGTCACGCAGGATCGAGTTGGCCAACCCAAACCTGGCCCCGTTGAAGAAACTCAACCGCCACACCATCGCAGCGATCACGTACGACACCGCGGTCGGGATGAAGAACACCGACCGGAAGAATGCCTGCCCCCACCGGGCCCCCTGCAACAGCAGCGCCAGCCCCAGCGAACACACATAGGTCAACGGCACGATGAAGATCGCGAACACCACGAACACCAGCAACGAACTGACGAACAGGTCACTGGCGAACAGGTAGCGGTAGTTGTCCAACCCGACGAAGTTCGTCGGGTTGATCGTGTTGCGGGCATCGAAGAACGATAGGTAGACGCTCCACGCGATGGGGATGTAGACGAACACCACCAGGCCCACCAGGAATGGCGCGAAGAACGCCATGTACCACAGGTTGCGGCCCTGAAAACCGCGGAAGGCCCGCCACCGCGACAACTGTCGGGTGGCGGGCTCCACGGGAGTGGTCCCCGGGGGCATCAGCCCTTGACGCGCTGCAGCTCAGTGGCGGCCAGCTCACCGACACTCGTGAACTCGGCCGCCGGGTCGGCGTCCCGCTTGATCACGTTGGTGACCGCGGCGCTGTAGGCCTGGCCCAGCGGGCCGGTCCACATGATGTCGTTGGTGAACCCGTTCTCGGCGACGAACTTGGCCGCATCGGCACCGGGGCCTTCCGCCAGCTTCGAGGCCCGCGACACCAGCGCCGTCTTGGCGGGAATGTGGGTACCGAAGGCATCGGCGAACTCGACCTGCTTGTCCTCCTGGTCGATCCACAGCCACTTCACGAACTCCTTGGCAGCATCCACGTTCGCCCCCTTGGCCGCGACGCAGGCACCGAACGCACCGAACGGCACAGCCACTCGTCCGCTGCCGCCGATGGCGGGGAAGGCGACCACACCGAAGTCATCACCGTGAGCAGCCTGGATGTCAGGCATCGACCACAGCCCACCCCACTGCATCGCGGTCTCGCCGTTGACGAAGGCGGCACCGTCGTACCACTCGGCCGAGGCCGACTGCAGCAGGCCCTTGGTCTTGGAGAAGTCACGGTAGGCGACCAGCGCGTCGTAGAACGAGGTCTCGGTGAAGGTCGCCTTGGTGCGCTCCTCGTCGAACTGCTCGAGCCCGGCAGCCCAGATGAACATGGTGCCCAGCACACCGACTCCACCGTCGTTGCCGGCGAAGAACCCGCCCATGTCGTCGGTGGCGACCGCATTGGCGGCATCGGCCAGCTCGGCGAAGGTCTGCGGGGGCTGCACCCCGGCCGCCTCCAGCACCGACTTGCGGTAGTACAGCAGCTGCATGTCGATGACCTGCGGGATCGCGAAGTACTTGTCCTCGAACTTGAACCGCTTCATCACCGCCGGCGCAAACTCGGCCTCGACCGGGGCCACGATGTCGGTCAGGTCGGCAACCTGCCCCTGCTGGATCATGTCCAGGCTGGCGCCCTGCTCGGACTCGAAGACATCGGGGAAGTCATTGGTCAACAGCGCCGCGCCGAGCTTCTGGGCGTAGTCGCCGGGGTTCCACACGGCGGTGACCTGCGCGTTGGGGTACTCGGCGGCGTACTTCTCCACCGCCTCCTTCACACCGGCCTCGCCGTACTCGTGGTACCACTGGGTGAGCGCGACATTGCCCCCGCCGCCGGTGGATTGCGGCGCGGACGACGAGCTGAGGCCCCCATCGTTGGAACCACAGGCAGCCAGGGTCGCTGCAGCGGCGAGCCCGCTGGCGGCAGCAAAGAGGTGACGACGATTCAGATTCATGCTGGGGATACTAGAAACTTGTCGCTGCAAGTACTACGGCACCCCCTGCGTTGAGACCGAATCGAGTCCAAACTTCGCCGTCGGCATAATCCGAGCCCGAACGGTAGGCTCGCTGCCCATGGCATCCCAGCAACCCGACGGTGAGGACGTCCCCGCCGACGGCCCGCTGCCGCCCGAGCTCACCGTCGAGGACACCACCACCCTCAGCGCCTACCTCCACGTGCCGTTCTGCACCACCCGCTGCGGCTACTGCGACTTCAACACCTACACCGCAGGTGAGCTCGGCGACGCCACCGGCATGGACGGCTGGCTCCAGGGCATGCACGCCGAGATCGACGCCGCCATCGCCGCGCTGACCCCCCAGCGCCCCGTGACCCCCCAGCGCCGGCTGACCACCGTCTTCTTCGGCGGCGGCACGCCCTCCCTGGTGCCGGCCACCGACCTGGCCGGCCTGCTCGCCCACCTGCGCGACGGGTTCGGCCTGGTCGACGACGCCGAGGTCACCACCGAGGCCAACCCCGAGTCGGTCACCGAGGAATGGCTCGACGGGCTGCTCGCCGCCGGGTTCACCCGCCTGAGCCTCGGCATGCAGTCGGCCGTGCCCCACGTCCTGGCCCTGCTCGACCGCACCCACACCCCCGGCCGGGCCCTCGAGGTGGTCGCCATGGCCCGCCGCGCGGGGTTCAGCGACATCAGCCTCGACCTGATCATGGGCACCCCCGGTGAATCACTCGACGACTTCTCCACCAGCCTGGACGCGGTGCTGTCGGCCGAGGTCGACCACGTCAGCGCCTACTCCCTGATCGTCGAGGAGGGCACCCGCTTCGCCGCTAGGGTCAAGCGCGGCGAGATCCCCATGCCCAGCGAGGACGACCACGCCGACAAGTACCTGCTCGCCGAACAGGTGCTCGCCGCCGCCGGCTACCAGAATTACGAGGTCAGCAACTGGGCCCGTCCCCGCGACCACCGCCTGCACCGCAGTGAGCACAACCTCGCCTACTGGCGCTCCCAGGACTGGTGGGGCTTCGGACCCGGCGCCCACTCCCACGTCAACGGGGTGCGCTGGTGGAACCACAAGCACCCAGCCAAGTACACCCGCGCCCTGGCCGAGGGGCGTCCGGCGGCGGTGGGCCGCGAGCGACTCACCCCCGAACAACGCCACGAGGAACGCGTCCTGCTCGAACTGCGCATCGCCGACGGCCTGCCGCTGGCAGCCCTCACCCCGGACGAACGCTCCCGGCTCCAGCGGTGGGTCAGCTCAGGGCACGCCGAACTCGTCGACGACCACGTCCGGCTGACCCTGCCCGGCCGGCTGCTCGCCGACGGCATCGTCCTCGACCTGCTCGTGGGGTAGCCCGGTAGGCTCGCCGACATGAGCGCCGTCAACGTTGCCCAGGTCCTGGCCGCCGTCCCGTTCGGGCAGTTCATCGGCGGGCAGTGGGTCACCACCGACCAGACCTTCGAGGTCATCAACCCCGCCACCGGACAACCCCTGGCCAGCGTCAGCGACGCCGGCGCCGACCACGCCCGGGCCGCCATGGACGCCGCCTGCGCCGCCGCTGAGGACTGGGCCGCCACCGACCCCCGCGACCGCGCCGAACTGCTGCGCCGCAGCTTCGAACTGGTCACCGCCCGCAAGGACACCTTCGCCGCCCTGATGAGCCTCGAGATGGGCAAGCCCCTGGCAGAGGGCCTCGGCGAGGTCACCTACGGCGCGGAGTTCCTGCGCTGGTTCGCCGAGGAGGCCTGCCGCATCGAGGGCCGTTGGAGCAGCGCCCCGAGCGGCGGCAACCGCATCCTCACCCTCAAGCAGCCGGTCGGCCCCGTCTACGCCATCACCCCGTGGAACTTCCCGCTGGCCATGGGCACCCGCAAGATTGGCCCCGCCCTGGCGGCTGGCTGCACCATGGTGATCAAGCCCGCCTCGGCCACCCCGCTGACGATGCTCTACCTGATGGCGACCCTGGCTGAGGCCGGGCTGCCCGCCGGGGTGGTGAACTGCGTGGTCAGCTCCCTCTCCCGGGAGGTCTCCGCACCGATCCTGGCCGACCCACGGCTGCGCAAGCTCACCTTCACCGGCTCCACCGAGGTCGGCCGTTCCCTGCTCGAACAGGCCTCCGACCACGTGCTGCGCACCTCCATGGAACTGGGCGGCAACGCCCCCTTCCTGGTGCTCGCTGACGCCGACGTCGACGCCGCCGTGAAGGGCGCCATGGTCGCCAAGTTCCGCAACAACGGTGAGGCCTGCACCGCCGCCAACCGGTTCTACGTCCACCGCGACGTGGTCGCCGAGTTCACCGAGAAACTGGTCGCCGCCACCCGCGCGCTGGTCGTCGGCCCCGGAATCGAGGACGGCACCACCCTGGGCCCGCTGGTCGACCAGGCCACCCTCGACAAGGTCGCCGAACTCACCGCCGACGCCGTAGAACGCGGCGCGAAGGTGTTGACCGGGGGAGCGCAACTCGATCGTCCGGGCTACTTCTTCGAACCCACCGTGCTCGGTGGGGTGCCTCGCGACGCCCGGCTGCTGCGCGAGGAGATCTTCGGCCCCGTCGCCGGCATCGTGGAGGTCGCCGACGACGACGAGGCCATCCGGCTGGCCAATGACACCGAGTTCGGGCTGATGGCCTACGTCTACTCCCGCGACATCGGACGAGCCATCCGCGCGGTCGAACGGCTCGAGTCCGGCATGGTCGGCTTGAACACCGGGCTGGTCTCCAACCCCGCCGCCCCCTTCGGGGGCGTCAAGCAGTCCGGACTCGGCCGGGAGGGCAGCCACGAGGGCCTCGAGGAGTACCTGGAGACCAAGTACGTCGGCATCACCCTGTGACCCCCATGACCGGGCCGGCACGGCCGGGTGACCCCGGCCCGGTCACCACCACCGGACGACCACCACCGGGTAACCTCTGCTGACGTGAATCGATACTCCGGTGACGTCCTCAAGCCCGGCTGGCGCAAGGACGCCCGACCGACCGCCACCGACGTCCCCCTCGAGAAAGGGCTGGTCGTCGAGGACCCCAGCTCCGGTTTCGTCGGGGCCGTCATCGGCTGGGAGAACGGCATCGTCATCCTGGAGGACCGCCGCGGCGCCAAGCGTTCCTTCCCCGTCGGCCCCGGCTTCTGGGTCGAGGGCAAGCCGGTGAACCTGCGGGTCCCCTTGCGCCAGGGGAAGGCGAAACCGACCTACACCGCGTCGGGGTCCCGCGCCGATGTGACCCCCACCCGGCCGAAGGTCGCCCTGCCCTCACGCCTGTACGTCGAGGGCCGCCACGACGCCGAACTGGTCGAGAAGGTCTGGGGGGACGACCTGCGCCACGTCGGGGTGGTCGTCGAATTCATGGGCGGCATCGACGAACTGCCCGCCATCGTCGCCGATTTCAACCCCGCCCCCGGGCGCCGGCTCGGGGTGCTGGTCGACCACCTGGTGCCCGGCTCGAAGGAGTCCCGCATCGCCGCCCAGGTCGCCCGGGCCGGCTACAAGGACCTGGTGATGGTCACCGGCCACGACTACATCGACATCTGGCACGCGGTGAAACCCGAACAGATCGGGCTGAAGAAGTGGCCCGAGGTGCCCCGGGACGTCGACTTCAAAAGGGGCACCCTGGCCGCGCTGAAGCAGCCGCACCAGACCCAGGCCGACGTCGCCCACTTCTGGCGGGCACTGCTGGGCCGGGTCACCAGTTACCGTGACCTGGACGCCCGGTTGGTCACCGAGGTCGAGAAGCTGATCGACTTCGTCACCGCCGACCACCCGATGGACTGAAGGGGAAACACGCGCGTGGCTGACACCCCGACGATGCCGCCGCTGCGCATGATCGCCGACGAGCTCTACTCCCTCGACCCCGGCGAATTCGTCACGCGCCGCGACGCGTGGGCCAAGCAGGCCCGCGCCCTCAAACAGTCCGAGCTTGCCCAGCAGGTCAAGGCGCTGCGCCGGCCCACCGTCGCGGCCAGCCACCTCAACCGCGCCGTCCGCGCCCCGCTGGAACCCCTGCTCGACTTCCTCGACCTGGGTGAACCGATGCGGCAGGCCCAGGCCGCACTCAGCGTCACCGAACTGGCCACCTTCGGGGCGCAGCGCCGCGCCCTGGAGGACCAGGTCATCAAGGACCTGGTCGCGCTGCTCAACTCCCTGGGCGTTCACCCCAGCCCCACGAGCCTGGACGAGGTGCGCCAGACCCTCACCGCGGCACTGGCCGACCCCGAGGCTGAGCGCGTCGTCCGCTCGGGGTGCCTGGCCCGACCACTCAGCTACGCCGGCTTCGGCCCGGTCGACCTCGACCAGGCGCTGGCCGCCGACCCGGCCGCGGCCGCTCCCAGGGACCGCTCCCACCTCAGCGTCGTGCCCGACCCGACCGACCACCCGACCCCGACGGACGAACCCGACCCCGAACAGGCCCGGGAACACGCCAGGGAGCGCGCCGAACAAGCCCTGGCCCGGGCCCAGCAGGACCACCAGCACGCCGAACGCGCCCACGACCGGGCCACCCGGTCCCAAGAACGAGCCCTGCAGGCCCAGGCCCGGGCGCAGACCTCCCGCGAGGAGGCGGTGCTGCGCCGCGACCAGGCCCGGGCCGACCTGGAGGCGGCCCGGCAGGCCCTGGCCAGGGCCGAGGACCACCTGCAGCAGGCCGACGAGAAACTCACCGGCGCCGACGACCGGCTCGCGGCCGCCGACCAGGAACTGGACGACACCGCCCACCAGCTGGCCGCGAGTGCCGACCGGCTCGCCGAGGCGCGCAGCAGTCGAGATCTGGACTCCGGTTCGTGACCTGACCAGCGCTACTGGTTGACTTCACCCCAGAGACCCGGCCGACTCCGAGGCCTTGCACACAGGGGAGAGCAATGGACACCGAAGCAGTGATGGACATGATCAAGCAGGTTGCCGACGACGTGATCAACCCACGCTTCCGTGCGCTGGCCGACGACGAGATCATCGAGAAGGACGGCCCCGCAGACCTGGTCACCGTCGCCGACCGCGAGGCGGAAGAAGCGATCACCGCCCACCTGCTGGCCGCCTACCCCGACTGCGTGGTCATCGGCGAGGAGGCCACCTTCGAGAACCCGCGGCTGCTCGACCGCGTCGGCACCGCCGAACACGCCTTCCTGGTCGACCCGATCGACGGCACCAAGAACTTCACCGAGGGCAAGGTCGAACACGCCGTCATGGTCGCCGAACTCAAGCACGGGGTCACCACCCGATCCTGGATCCACCAGCCGGCGCTGGGCCACGACTACATCGCCGAACTCGGGGCCGGCGCCTTCCTCGACGGGCAGAAGCTGACCAAGCGGCGGCCGGTCACCGGCACCCCGCAGGGGCGCACCAGCCGCCAGCGGCTGCTGGACACCGACACCGGCGGTGAACTGCAGTTCCACCTGAGCAAGTGGTGCTGCGGGGTCGACTACCCAGACATCGCCAACGGCTCCAACGACTTCCTGCTCTACGTCAACAACAAGCCCTGGGACCACGCCCCCGGCGCCCTGCTGGTCGCCGAGGCCGGCGGGGGAGTGTTCAGCTGGACCGGCAGCCCCTACCAGGCCGGCAGCACCGAGAAGGGCCTGCTGGCCGTAGGCCACCCCGAACTGGTGCCCACCATCAAGCGGCTGCTCGACCTCAGGGTGTGATCAGCGGCAGCTTCGTCCGGGGCACCTGGCCGTGGCCGGCCAGTTCGGCGTAGAGCAGCGGCAGCGCCGCCTTGACGGTGTCGGGGCTGAAGTACCACTCCCATTCCGAGGCGCCCGGGTGCGGGCTGCCGCCGGGCAGGGTCGGGGTGTCGATCGCCTCGAGTGCCTGCTCCAGCCGCACCCCACGGTTGACCAGCGCCTCGGCCGACCCGTACAGGGTGGAGATGTGGGCCCGCTGCTCGAAGACCTGCAGGTGGGTGGCCACCGGCCCGTGGCCGGGGACGAAGACGCTGGTCTCGTCGGCGCCACCGAGGATGCCGTCCAGGGCCATCGGCCACTTCTCGATGGTCGACTCCGGGCCGACCTGCGGGTCACCGGAGGTCTCGAGCAGGTCACCGGTGAACCACACCCTGCGGGCCGGCACCTGCACCAGCACATCACCCTGGGTGTGGGCGGGCCCGAAGTGCAGCAGCTCGACCCGCAGGCCACCCAGGTCGAGGGCGTGCACCAGCGAGAACGGCCTGGTCGGCGCCACCAGCCCGGCGGGGGTCCCCGGCTGGGAACGGGCCTCCTCGAGGTCGGCCAGCAACTGCTCGTGACCGTAGGACTCGGCCCCGGGAATGCCGCCCAGCCCGTGGAAGTGGTCCCAGTGGCCGTGGGTGATCACCACCCGGTCGACCGGGCGCCCCACCAGGTCACGGGCCGACTCGGCGATCGCCCGGCCGTGGTCGGGGCTGGAGCCGGCATCGACGAGCAGCACGTGCTCGGAGCCGACGACCAGGCCGATGTTCACCCCGGCAGGTTCGCAGGCCATCACCCAGATGTCGTCTGCCACCGGCTGCCAGGTACTGGTCGTCCACTGCACGTCACGAGAGTCCACGCCCCCAGCCTGCCACGAAACGAGCACCCCACGAATCGGAGTAGACTGGCACTCGTTTGCCCGGAGTGCCAACAATGGCGGCCCGGGAGGAGCTGGTGGCCGGGACCGGTCAAGGAGGTGCGTGGGGATGGACGACCGCAAGCTGGACGTGCTGCGAGCCATCGTCACCGACTACGTCTCCAGCCGTGAGCCGGTCGGGTCGAAGGCCCTGGTCGAACGCCACAACCTGAGCGTCTCGGCGGCCACCGTCCGCAACGACATGGCCGTCCTCGAGGACGAGGGCTACATCACCCAACCCCACACCAGCGCCGGACGAATCCCCACTGACAAGGGCTATCGCCTGTTCGTGGACCGCCTCGGGGCGGTCAAGCCGCTGTCGGCGGCCGAGAAGCGGGCGGTGACCACCTTCATGAGCGGCGCGGTCGACCTCGACGACATCGTCTCGCGGACGGTACGGCTGCTGGCCCAGCTCACCCGCCAGGTCGCGATCGTCCAGTACCCCAGCACCGACGCCGCGGTGGTCCGCCACGTCGAACTGGTCTCGCTGACCGTCGACCGGGCCCTGGTGGTGCTGATCACCTCCACCGGGCGGGTCGAGCAGCGGGTGCTCGACCTGCCGACCCACACCGAGGACCAACTGGCGGCATTGCGCCAACGGCTGAACGTGGCGGTCGCCGACCAGCTGCCGACGGTGGCCGCCGACCGGCTGAACACCGTCATCGAGGAGACCCCGAACGCCGACCGGGTGCACACCAGCACCGTGGTGGCGACCCTGCTCGAAATGTTGGCCACCGACCCCAGCGCCCGGATCGTGGTGGCCGGTGTGCCGAACCTGACCCGGTTCGCCGAGAACTTCGAGACGGCCGTCCAACCGGTGCTGGAAGCGCTGGAGGAGCAGGTCGTCCTGCTGCGGCTGCTCGGCGAGACCCGGGTGGACACCGACGACGTGACCGTCCGGATCGGGCAGGAGAACCCCTACGAGGGCCTGCAGTCGACCTCGCTGGTGGCCAGCCCGTATGGTGAGCCGGGCCACACCTCGGCGAGCCTGGGCGTGATGGGCCCCACCCGGATGGACTACCCCACGACCATTGCTTCGGTGCGTGCGGTGGCACGCTACCTGGGCCGTTTCCTGGCGGAAGGATGACACCACTCAGATGAGCCGTGACTACTACGAGGTGCTCGGGGTTCCCCGCGATGCGACCCCCGAACAGATCAAGAAGGCCTACCGCAAGATGGCCATGAAGGTGCACCCCGACGTCGCCAGCGACGCTGACTCGGCCGAGAAGTTCAAGGAGGTGCAGGAGGCCTACGAGGTCCTGCACGACGAGCACAAGCGGGCAATTTATGACCGCGGTGGCGACCCCAACGGGCGCGGCGGTGGCGCTGGCTTCCAAGACTTCGGTGGTTTCGGTGGTGGGTTCACCAGCGGCGCCGGTGGGTTCGACTTCACCAACCTGGTCGATGCCATGTTCGGTGCCCAGGCCCAGCGCGGGCCGCGCTCGCGGACCCGCCGCGGGCAGGATGCGCTGGTGCGCCAGAGCTTGACCCTGGCCGAGGCCGCTTTCGGGGTCACCAAGCCGCTGACCATCGACACCGCCGTGGTCTGCCCCAAGTGCACCGGGTCGGGCGCCGAGGAGGGCTCGGAGCCGGTCACCTGCGCCACCTGCCACGGCCGCGGAGACGTCACCTCGGTGCAGCGTTCCTTCCTGGGTGACATCCGCACCTCGCAGCCCTGCCCCCAGTGCCGCGGCTACGGCTCCGTGATCCCGCAGCCCTGCGGTGAGTGCTCCGGTGAGGGCCGGGTGCGCCACAAGCGCCAGATCAGCGTGAAGATCCCGGCCGGGGTCAGCACCGGCAACCGCATCCACCTGGAGTCCCAGGGTGAGGTCGGCCCCGGCGGTGGTCCGGCCGGCGACCTGTACGTCGAGCTGGTCGTGGCCAACCACGACGTGTTCACCCGCGACGGTGACAACCTCGAACTGGCGCTGCGCATCCCGATGACCGCTGCCGCGCTGGGCACCAGGATCCCGGTGACCACCCTGGAAGCCGAACGCGACGACTCCGACCCGGCCGACCGCCAGGTCAACGTCGAGGTGCCGGCCGGCACCCAGTCCGGCACCCGCATCGCCATCCCCAACCGTGGCGTGCCCCGGCTGCGCGGCGGCGGACGAGGCGAGCTGGGCATCACCTTCGTCGTCCAGACCCCCACCAAGCTGGACGACCAGCAGCGTGACCTGCTGCGCCAGCTGGCCGAGGTCCGCGACGAGACCAGCATCAGCTCCGAGCCCGACAAGGGCCACAAGGGTGTCTTCGGGCGCATCAAGGAAGCCTTCGGCGGATGACCGACGCGCTCTACCTCGGCGAGCCCGACCAGGTCGCCCGGGCCGGGGTGGGCGACAGCTTCACCCTGTCCGGGGACGAGGGCCGCCACGCGGTGGCCGTCAAGCGCACCCGGGTGGGGGAGTCGATTCTGGTGAGCGACGGCCAGGGCCGCATGCTGCGGGTGCAGGTCGAGGCCGTCGACCAGAAGACCCTGACCGGGCAGGTGATGGGCATCGACCAGCTGCCCGAGCCGCGCTGGGTCTGGCGCGTCGTCCAGGCCCTGGCCAAGGGTGAGCGCGGCGACCTGTCGGTCGAGATCCTGACCGAGGTCGGCGTGCACCAGCTCAGCGCCTGGCAGTCGCGGCGCAGCATCGTCAAGTGGGACGCCAAGGCCGACAAGGGACTCGCCAAATGGCAGGCCACCGCGCGGGAGGCCGCCAAGCAGTCCCGGCGCGCCTGGGTGCCGCAGGTGCACCCCGAGGTGATCACGCTCAGGAACCTGCTCGCGCACCTGCGTGCGGTCGGCGGGCTGGTGCTGGTCGCCCATGAGGAGGCGACCACCCCGATCGCCGAGGTGAGGCTGCCCGCGGAAGGCCCGGTGACCGTGCTGGTCGGCCCCGAGGGCGGCATCAGCCCCGAGGAACTCACCGAACTGGAAGCCGCCGGCGCCACGCCGGTGCTGATCAGTGAGCACGTGCTGCGGGCCTCCACCGCCGGCGCGGTGGCGCTGGTGCAACTGCAACTGCTCGCCGCCCAGCAGCACGGCGGTGCCACGAGCGGGGCGACGTCATGACCGCCACGGACTTCGGGTTCACCCCCGGTGCGGTGCTCGACAACGGGTTGGGCCGCACCGGGGTGATCCACACCCCGCACGGTGAGATCGCCACCCCCGCCTTCGTGGCGGTCGGCACCAAGGCCACGGTCAAAGCCGTCGTCCCCGAAGCGGTCGCCGACCTGGGGGCCCAGGCGGTGCTGGCCAACGCCTACCACCTCTACCTGCAGCCCGGCGCCGACATCGTCGATGCCGCCGGCGGGCTCGGCCGGTTCATGAACTGGCCCGGGCCGACGTTCACCGATTCGGGGGGCTTCCAGGTGATGAGCCTGGGGGCGGGCTTCAAGAAGGTGCTGGCGATGGGCACCGACCGGGTCACCGACGACCAGGTCATCGCCGAGGGCAAGGAACGCCTGGCCCACGTCGACGACGACGGGGTCACTTTCAAGAGCCACCTCGACGGGTCGAAGCACCGCTTCACCCCGGAGGTCTCGATGCAGGTGCAGCACCAGTTGGGCGCCGACATCATGTTCGCCTTCGACGAGCTGACCACCCTGATGAACACCCGCGCCTACCAGGAGGAGTCGCTCGAACGCACCCGGCTGTGGGCGATCCGCTGCCTGGCCGAGCACCGCCGCCTCACCGAGGAACGCGCAGACAAGCCGTACCAGGCGCTGTTCGGGGTGCTGCAGGGCGCCCAGTACGAAGACCTCCGGCGCCGGGCCGCCCGCGACCTCGGTGCCATGGAGGTCGACGGGCAACGCTTCGACGGCTTCGGGATCGGCGGTGCGCTCGAGAAGGAGAACCTGGGCACCATCGTCGGCTGGGTCGCCGAGGAACTGCCCTTCGACAAGCCACGACACCTGCTCGGCATCAGCGAACCGGACGACTTCTTCGCTGCCTGCGCCGCCGGCGCCGACACCTTCGACTGCGTCAACCCCTCCCGGGTGGCCCGCAACGCGGCGATCTACACCGCCGACGGGCGCTACAACGTGAACACCGCCGCGTCGCGGCGGGCCTTCGTGCCGTTGGAGGAGGGCTGCGACTGCTACACCTGCACGCACTACACCCGCGCCTACCTGCACCACCTGTTCAAGGCCAAGGAGATGCTCTCGGCGACCCTGGCCACCATCCACAACGAACGGTTCACGGTGCGGCTGGTCGACAACATTCGGGCGGCGATGGCCGCCGGTGATTTCGAGGCCTACCGCGAGGAGTTCATGGGCCGGTTCTACGGCCCCGGCCAGTACAGCTAGCGGGCGTCAACTCGGATCGGGCCCGCTTGGCGGGTCCAGCGGGTGCAGGGATGCCGCCAGCCGGGTGACCAGCTGGGCCATCGCCGCCTGCAGTTCCGGGCCCTCGTCGATGCTGAAGTCGTGCGGGATCTCGGCCAACCACTCGGCGGCGAAGGCGTCCGGGGTGCTGGTGCTGCCGACCAGAACGCAGCGCCCGGGGTGGTCGGGGTGGGGGCTGAGCCGGCCCATGGACGGCCCGATCCAGTGCTTCACCTGCTCCAGCGGCGCATCGAAGGTGACCTGGAACGGGTAGCGCCACCCCATCGCCAGGTTCTTCTCGAACTCGGCGACCGGGTCCAGCCCCTCGGGCACCTCCGCGGTCACCCCGGTGTCGACCACCTCACTGATCCGGTCGATGCGGTAGGTGCGCACCGCCTTGACCCGGTGCGAATGGCACAGCAGGTACCACTTGCCGAACCGGACCACCACCGCCCACGGGTCGACGCGTTCTCGCCAGTGCCTGTGTTCGGTGGTGTAGTCCAGCTCGAGCTGGGTGTGGCCGGCCACCGCAGCGATGACGGCGGTGATGACCTCCGGGTCGGTGTCGACCCGCTGGTGGCTCGACGAGGTCCGGGCGTGCTGGATCATCAGCGCCGCCGGGTGACCGACCCGTTCGGGCAACGCGCCGACCAACTTGCCCAGGGCCTGCTCGACCGGCTCCGACAGGCCACCACCGGTGTGCGTCCCGTCCAGCGCGGCCATCACCAGGCCCAGCGCCTCGGTGGCGCTGAACAGCAGCGGGGGCAGCCGCAGCCCCCTGCCCAGCCGGTAGCCGCCGCAGGGTCCCCGCTCCGACTCGATCGGCACCCCGATGTCGCGCAGGGTGGTGATGCTGCGCCGCGCGGCCCGCTCCGAGACGCCCAGGCGCTCACCGATCTGGGCGGCCGTGGCACCCGGACGGTTCTGCAGCACCTCCAGCGCCAGCAGCGCGCGGGCAGTGGGTCCGGAGTCGGGGAACATTGCCCCATCGTGTCACCAATTCTGACCAGATGTCGTCCGGAACCACTCCTAGGGTGGAGTCAACACCACGACGAGAGGCACTCCGATGACAACGATGGCGACCCGGGCCCACCCGGTCCGAGTGGGCACACTCCAGGCCACCCGGCGCGCGGCAGTGGTGCCGCACAGCCGGCCCAGCCGCTGGACCAGCCTGCGGCGCTGGTTCGCGCGCATCCAGTGGGACCAGGTGGCACAGCACCGCGACGCCGACACCCGCGCCCTGCGCCACGAGGCCGAGCAGCGCCGACTGTTCGGTTCGCTGCGCTGACAGGGTCACTGCAGGCAGGGTCAAGGCACGAAGGGTGACCCGTCACACAATGCGTGACGAGAATCACAGTGAAATCACAATGAACATTCTCAACTATGTTGAGAAATCACTTCCATGGGGGTAACTGAATTCAGCTCTGGGCGCAGTCCTAGCATCTCGAACCAAACAGATACCTTCGAGAGGCCACTCATGAGTACTCCTGCGTTGGTTGCCACGCTGATCGGTGCGATTGCGCTGATCATCGTGCTCATCATCAAGTTCAAGCTGCACGCCTCGCTGGCGTTGATCATTGCCGCCTTCGTCACCGCCCTGGTGGCGCGGGTGCCCCTGGGTGAGATCACCGATGTGCTCGAGGATGGCGTCGGCGGTACACTCGGGTTCCTCACCCTGATCATCGGGTTCGGGGCCATCCTCGGCAAGCTGCTGGAGGTCTCCGGTGGTGCCGAACGACTGGCCTCCACGATGTTGAATGCCCTGGGCACGAAACGGGCCACTTTGGCCATGTCGATCCTGGGCTTCATCACCGGTATCCCGGTCTTCGTCGAGGTCGGGTTCGTCCTGCTGGTGCCACTGGTGTTCGTGGTGGCCAAGGAGGCCGGCATTTCACGGATCAAGGTGGGCATTCCGCTGGCCGTGTCGCTGATGATCGTGCACTGCATCCTGCCGCCCCACCCGGCGGCCACAGCCATCGCCGGCACCCTGGGTGCTGACATCGGCACGGTCATCATCGCCGGCATCCTGGTCGGCCTGCCCGCCGCCCTGATCGCCGGCCCGCTGTACGCCCACTTCGCCATCAAGGACGACGTGGTCGGCGAGGCAGCCCCGGCCGAGGAGGCCGTCGAGGCCAAGGCCGAGACCACCGACCGGGAACTGCCCGGCTTCGGGATCACGCTGCTGACCGTGCTGATGCCGCTGCTGCTGATGGTCACCCGCACCATCGCCCTGGAGTTCGTCTCCGAGGAGTCGCTGGCCGGTCGGATCATCTCGCTGGTCGGCAGCCCGATCACCGCGCTACTGCTGTCGGTGCTGTTCGCCTACTTCTCGCTCGGCTTCAGCCGGGGCATGAACCGCGACGAGGTGCTCAAGCTGACCGAGTCCAGCTTCGCGCCGATCGCCGGCATCCTGCTGATCATCGGTGCCGGTGGCGCCTTCAACGCAGTGCTCACCGCCAGCGGCATCGCCCCGGCCCTGGCCACCGCGCTGTCGGGCCTGGCCATCAGCCCCGTCATCCTGGCCTGGCTGATCGCGCTGGTGCTGCACTTCGCCGTCGGCTCGGCCACGGTCGCCATGATCAGCGCCGCGGGCATCGTGTTGCCGATGCTGGCCCTCAACCCCGACATCGCCCCGGCCACCATGGCGATCGCCATCGGCGCCGGTGCCATCGGCCTGACCCACGTCACCGACTCGCTGTTCTGGATGGTGAAGGAATACCTGCACATGTCGGTGCCGCAAGCCCTGAAGACGCTCACCGTCGCCACCACCATTGCCTCGGTGGTGGGCCTGGGTGGCGCCATGGTCGTCAACCTCGTCCTGTAAGGAGAAACCCATGTCAGAAACAATTCTCGGAAAGCCGCTGACCGACTGGGTGGCCGAGTTCCCCCTGATCGCCCCGATGCGGGAACTGCAGGAACTCACCTGGTTCAACCCGGCCGTGAAGGCCACCGCCGACGCCCTGCCCGAGGTGGGCCTCACCGTCGCCGACATCGATGACGCGGCCGCCCGCCTGAAGCGGTTCGCGCCCTACCTGGTCGACGTCTTCCCCGAAACTGGTCGCAGCGCCGGCATCCTGGAATCCCCGCTGGTCGGGGTCCCGGCGGCCCAGCAGCGCCTCGCCCAGCACTTCGGGGCCGACCTGCCCGGCAAGCTGTGGGCCAAACTCGACAGCCAGCTGCCGATCTCGGGCTCGATCAAGGCCCGCGGCGGCATCTACGAGGTGCTGCAGCACGCCGAGTCGCTCGCGCTCGAAGCCGGGCTGATCACCCTGGACGACGACTACCGCAAGCTCAACACCGACCAGGCGCGGGAGTTCTTCGGCCAGTACAAGGTGGCCGTCGGCTCGACCGGCAACTTGGGCCTGTCCATCGGCATCATGAGCGCCCAGCTCGGGTTCCAGGCCAGCGTCCACATGTCCTCGGACGCCCGGCAGTGGAAGAAGGACCGGCTGCGTTCCCACGGCGTCACCGTCGTGGAGTACGAGTCGGACTACTCCGTGGCTGTCGCCCAGGGCCGTGAGGAGGCCAAGCGTGACCCTATGGCCTACTTCGTCGACGATGAGAACTCCAAGAGCCTGTTCGTGGGCTACGCGGTGGCCGGGCGACGCCTGGCCGGCCAGTTCCAGTCCCTCGACGTCACCGTGGACGAGCGGCACCCGCTGTTCGTCTACCTGCCCTGCGGTGTCGGTGGTGGCCCCGGGGGAGTGGCCTTCGGCCTGAAGAGTGTCTTCGGCGACAACGTGCACTGCATCTTCAGCGAGCCCACCCACTCGCCGTGCATGATGCTGGGCGTCTACACCGGTCAGCACGATGCCGTCAGCGTGCAGGACTTCGGCATCGACAATGTCACCGCCGCCGACGGGCTGGCCGTGGGCCGGGCCTCCGGTTTCGTGGGCACCGCGATGCAGCACCTGCTCGACGGCTACCTGAGCGTCGACGACGACGAGCTGTACCGCATCATCGCGATACTGAAGCAGACCGAGGACCTGGAGATCGAACCGTCGGCCGCTGCCGGCTTCCCCGGCCCCTGGCGGGTGCTGGCCGATGCCGAGTACCGCGACCGGTTTGGGTTCGACGAGGCGACCATGGCCCGGGCGACGCACCTGGCGTGGGCCACCGGCGGCGGCATGGTGCCCCCGGCGGAGATGGCTTCCTACATCGCGAAGGGCACCGAACTGCTCGGCTGAGCAGGCTCAGGACTGGAGCAGCGCGGCCTGGTAACTGGGCTCGCGCTGCTTCAGCCGTCCGATCACCACGCGGGTCAGCGGCACCAGCGCGAACTCGACCAGGGTCTTCCACAGGAAACCGAAGAAGACGTAGCTGGCCCACTGTCCCAGCGTGGTGATGCCGATGGCGGTGGCGGCGATCGTGCAGAACAGGATCGTGTCGATGGCCTCACCGACCCCGGTCGAGCCCATCAGCCGGGCCACCAGCCCCTTCTCCTGGCTGCGGGCCTTCATCCGGCTCATCACCCACGCATTCGACAACTGCCCGGCGACGAAGCCGGCCATGCTGGCCACCACGATCTGCCAGACCGGGCCCAGCGCCACCTCGAGGGCCTCCTGCTTGGCCAGGCCGTAGTCGTCGGTGAAGCCGGGCAGGGCAATGATCACCCAGAAGCTGAACACCGCCAGCGCAGAGGCGGCGAAGCCGACCAGCGTGGCGCGCCGAGCTGCCCGGAATCCGTAGACCTCGCTGATCACGTCACCGAGGATGTAGGCCAGCGGGAACAGGAAGAACCCGCCGTCGGTGACCACCGGGCCGAACTGCACCCCCTTGGAGGCGCCGATGTTCGACAGCACGATCACCACCGCCATGCCGGCGACCAGCACGTCGAAATAGGCCGAGCCACGCTGGGCGTAGGCCGGGCTGCTGCGGGTGGGGGTGGGGCTCGTCGTGGTCACCCGGGTGAGTGTAGGCGCTGGTTGGTGCGCGGTGAAGTTGGTCACAGCGGCGCCCCTCGTCCGCTGTGATCAGGCTGGCAACGGGTGGGGCACCGCCCGGGCGCCGACAAAGCGTGGCAGAATCGGTTCATGGAAGCCATCTACGAAACAGAGGCTGCC
Organism: Aestuariimicrobium sp. Y1814; assembly: GCF_050113895.1. Lineage (NCBI taxonomy): Bacteria > Bacillati > Actinomycetota > Actinomycetes > Propionibacteriales > Propionibacteriaceae > Aestuariimicrobium > Aestuariimicrobium sp. Y1814. The sequence continues at coordinate 273,179 of NZ_JBNJRW010000003.1, forward strand.
GAGGATCGAGTCATCGAGCAGCTGCAACCAACAGAGACGTTGATTGATCGTGGTGTGGATGACGCCCTTGACGAGGGCATCATCGCCCCCTTCGACTACTCTCCCGCGCAGGGTTTCGGCAACACCGCCGCCGAGATGCGCCAGGGCGAGACCCTGGAGATGCGCATCAAGCAGGAGGAACCCGAGCGTCGACGCTCCGACCCCGACGAGGACGCCGACTGGAACCCGCTGAAGGAGCGCCGTCAGGTCGGTGACCAGCGCGCCGGTCGGTTGGTCGCCCACGCGGGCGGCTACGACGCGATCGACACCGAGGACGAAGCCGTCGGTGAGGACGTCGGTTTCGCCGGCGGCGCGGCCTCGGCCGAGGAAGCCGCGATGCACATCATCACCGACGACCACCTGGACAACGACGACCAGGACTGAGTCGGGCCGGTCGGCTCAGGCGTCACTGTGGCGCGGATGGGTGACGGTGTAGCGCCAGAAGGCCGGCGTCAGCGCGGCAGCGATCGCGACCCCGATGATCACCAGCACGCCACCGGCCGCTGAGGTCGGGCCGGCGCCGAAGACGCCCGCCGGTGCCCCGTGGATGATGTCGGCCAGCCTGGGCCCGCCGACCACCACGACGAAGAACACCCCCTGGATGCGTCCGCGGACCTCGGCGGTGGCCGCCTGCAGCAGCATCGTCTGCCGGAAGGCCGCCGAGACCATGTCGGCGATGCCACCCAGCAGGAAGAAGCCGACCGCCCCCAGGAACCAGGGCCAGACCCGGCCACCGGCGAAGGTGACCGACAACCCGAAGCCGACCATCGCCAGGCCCCACACCCCGATGGCCAGCACGATCGCCCGACCCTGCCGGGTCACCCGCCCCACCCAGCCGCTGAACACCCCACCCAGGAACGCCCCGGCCGGCATCGCGGCATAGAGCACCGCCATCCGCCAGTCACCGGCCAGCGGGCCACCGAAGTCGACATTGGCGACCTGCGGGATCAGGATGCGGGGCATGCCGAAGACCATGGCGATCAGGTCGACCACGAAACTGACCAGGATGATCTTGTTCAGCCACGTGTAGCGCAGCCCCGCGATGATCGAACGCAGTCCCGCCGCCGGCTTCTGCCCGCCCCGGGGCTGGGTGGCCGGTGGCATCGGGTGCAGCCTGACCACTGCGTACAGGGTCGCCAGCAGGAACACCGCGTCGGCCAGGTAGAGCAGGTCGAACCCCAGCACGGGGATCAGGGAGCCGCCGACCAAGGGCCCGGCGATGCCACCGAAGGTCAGCACCGTGGTGTTGAGGGCGTTGGCGGCGGTCAACTCCTCGGGTGCCACCAGGTCGGGCAGGATCGCGGTGCGGGCCGGGGAGTTCAGGCCGAAGAAGGCCTGTTGCACCGCGAACAACCCGAGGATCAGCCAGACATTGTTCAGGTTCAGCCACGACTGCAGGAAGAACCCGAACCCGGTCACGACCAGCCCGAGGGTGGCCACGACCAGCACCGTGCGCCGGTCGAAGGCATCGGCGATGGCGCCACCCCACAACCCGAAGATGATCAGCGGCACCAGCCCGAACACCCCGGTCAGGCCCACGTAGAAGGAGTCCTCGGTGATGCTCCACAACTGCGCCGGCACGCTGACCACCGTCAACTGCGCCCCGATCGTGGTGATGATGTAGGCCACCCACAGCCGGCGGAACTCCGGCCGCGTCAGGGGTCGGGTGTCGGCCAGGATCGAGCGCAGGTTCAGGGCCACCGGACGAGGCTACCGCCCCACGCACCCTGCTGCTGTGCGGGCGCTGCTCTAGGATGGAGGCCACACCACCCACGGAGGATTCACCCTGACCAGCCAGACCGACCCCAACCAACCCCGCCGAGTGGCCGCAGTGGGCGCCCTGCCCGGCAGCCGCCAGTTCGACATCCCGGTCTCGATCCCGATGGTCAACATGCTCGGGCCGCGCGATGAGTTCCTGCGCCTGCTGGAACGCGACCTCGACGCCGACATCCACGTGCGTGGCAACACTGTCACGCTGACCGGCTCGGCCGAACAGATCGGGCTGGCCGTCGACGTGCTCACTGAGATGGTCACCATCCTGCGCACCGGCCAGGGCCTGACCTCCGAGACGGTGGAGCGGGTCGTCCAGATGACCTCGACCGGCGCCGAGGTGGCGCCGGCCGAAGTGCTCACCCAGAACATCCTGTCGGGGCGCGGCAAGACCGTTCGTCCGAAGACGTTGAACCAGAAGCGCTACGTCGATGCGATTGACCAGCACACGGTGGTCTTCGGCATCGGCCCGGCCGGTACCGGCAAGACCTACCTGGCCATGGCCAAGGCCGTCCAGGCGCTGCAGCAGAAGCTGGTCAACCGGATCATCCTGACCCGCCCGGCCATCGAGGCCGGTGAGAAGCTCGGCTTCCTGCCCGGCACTCTCAACGACAAGATCGACCCCTACGTGCGCCCGCTCTACGATGCGCTGCACGACATGGTCGACCCTGAGTCGGTGCCCAAGCTGCTCACCTCGGGCACCATCGAGGTCGCCCCGCTGGCCTACATGCGCGGCCGCACCCTCAACGACGCCTTCATCATCCTCGACGAGGCCCAGAACACCTCGATGGAACAGATGAAGATGTTCCTGACCCGCCTCGGGTTCGGCTCCCGGATGGTCGTCACCGGTGACATCACCCAGATCGACCTGCCCGGCGGCCAACTCAGCGGCCTGCGCGAGGTCCAGCAGATCCTCGACGGGGTCGACGACATCGCGTTCTGCCAACTGACCAACCACGACGTGGTGCGCCACAAGCTGGTGGGTCGCATCGTGCAGGCCTACGACCAGTACGACGTCACCCGCACCACTGCCGAACGCCCCCCGCGGCGGCGCCCTGACCACGACCGCGGAGCCTGACCATGATCGACCTGAACAACGAGTCCGGCGAGACCGCCGACGAGCTGGGCCTGGTGGCCCTGGCCGGCTTCGCGATGAACGAACTGCGCATCCACCCGCGCAGCGACCTGCACATCCTGCTGGTCGACGAAGAGACGATGGCCAGCTACCACGAGAAGTACATGGACCTGCCGGGCCCGACCGACGTGATGAGCTTCCCGATGGACCAGCTGCGCGCACCCGACCCCGACGACGACCCCCCGAAGGGGCACCTCGGTGACATCGTGCTGTGCCCGCAGGTCACCAGCCGCCAGGCCGCCGAGAACGGGCGCCGGCCCGACGAAGAGGCCGAGTACCTGCTCATCCACGGCCTGCTGCACCTGCTCGGCCACGACCACGCCGAGCCCGCCGAGAAGGAAGTCATGTTCGGGCTCAACGACAAGCTGATCGCCGCCTGGCAACGGCGCAAACTGGGGGCCTGAGGCTGATGAGCACCCAGGATTGGGTCCTGCTGGGTGTCGCGCTGGCCTGCGCGATCCTGGCCGGTGTCTTCCAGGCCGCCGACGCCGCCCTGCAGTCCATGTCACGCTCGCGGGCCGACAAGCTCGCCGAGGACGGCCGCCGGGCCAGCGCCCGGGTGCGCGACATCGCCCAGGACCCCGCCCCCTACGTCAACACCGTCATGTTCGTGCGCACGATCTTCGAGATCTCCACGATCGTGCTGGTCAGCCTGGTGGTGTTCCGCCACATCCAGAACTTCGGGCTGCAACTGCTCATCGCCATCGGCGTGATGGTGGTGGTCTCCTTCATCATGTGGGGCGTGGCGCCGCGCACCCTGGGCCGCCAGCGGGCCGAATCGATCGCCACCAGGACCTCGGGGCTGATCTCCGGGCTGAACACCGTGCTCGGGCCCATCCCGCAGCTGATGATCCTGCTCGGCAATGCGCTGACCCCCGGACGCGGGTTCGCCGACGGCCCGTTCTCGTCCGAGGCGGAACTGCGCGAAATGGTCGACATCGCCGAGGCCAGCGACCTGATCGAGGACGGTGAACGCAAGATGATCCACTCGGTCTTCGACCTGGGTGACACCCTGCTGCGGGAGGTGATGGTGCCCCGCACTGACGTGGTCTTCATCGCCGCGGACAAGACGCTGCGCCAGGCCCAGTCGCTGGCCCTGCGTTCGGGCTTCAGCCGCATCCCGGTCGTCGGTGAGGCCGGTCTCGACGAGGTGCTGGGCATCATCTACCTCAAGGACATCACCCGACGCATCTACGACCACCCTGAGGCCGCCCAGAATGAGTCGGTCGACCAGTTGGTGCGCCCGGTCAGCTTCTCGCCCGATTCCAAGCCGGTCGACGAGGTGCTGCGCGACATGCAGCGTGACCGCAACCACCTGGTGCTGGTCGTCGACGAGTTCGGGGGCACCGCGGGGCTGGCGACCATCGAGGACATCCTCGAAGAGATCGTCGGCGAGATCGTCGACGAGTACGACGCCGAACCCACCCACACCGAAGAGGTCGACGAGGGCACCTACCGGATCTCGGCACGGATGTCGGTCGACGACATGGCCGAGCTGTTCGGCCTCAGCGCCGACGACGACGAGGTCGAAACCGTCGGTGGCCTGATGGCCAAGCTGCTGAACGTGGTGCCGATCCCCGGAACCCAGATCATCTGGGAGGGCATCGAGATCACCGCCGAGAAGGCCGTGGGACGACGCCACCAGATCGACACCTGCCTGGTGCGCCGCGCACCGGAACCCGAACCCGCCGACGAGGAGTCGACCGATGACGCTTGACCCGTCCAACCTGCTGGTCGGTGACCGGCCCGAGGGCTTCCGGTCCGGTTTCGCCTGCTTCGTGGGCCGACCCAATGCCGGCAAGTCCACCCTGACCAACGCCCTGGTCGGGGAGAAGATCGCGATCGCCTCGTCCAAGCCGCAGACCACCCGCCACGCGATCCGCGGCGTGGTCAACCGGCCCGACGCGCAGCTGGTGCTGATCGACACCCCGGGCCTGCACAAGCCCCGCACCCTGCTCGGGGAACGCCTCAACGACCTGGTCCGGGACACCTGGACCGAGGTCGACATCATCGGGGTGTGCCTGCCGGCCAACCAGCGCATCGGCCCCGGCGACACCTACCTGGTCAGCGAGATCGCCAAGCTCGAACGCCGCCCCAAGCTGGTGGCCCTGGCCACCAAGTCCGACCTAGTCAGCGACACCCGGCTGCGTGAACACCTGCTGTCCATCACCAAACTCGAGGACGAACTGGGCCTGCGCTTCGAGCACATCGTGCCCTGTTCGGCGGTCAGCGGTGAACAGCTCGACGACGTTGAGGACGTGCTGGTCAGCCTGCTCGAGGAGGGCCCGGCCTTCTACCCCGACGGCCAGATCACCGACGAACCCACCGAGACGCTGGTCGCCGAACTGATCCGGGAGGCCGCCCTCGAAGGGGTGCGCGAGGAACTGCCGCACTCGATCATGGTGGTCGTCGACGAGATGGGACTGCGGGAGGGCCGCCCCGACGACAAGCCGCTGCTCGACATCTTCGCCAGCCTGGTCGTCGAACGTGACTCCCAGAAGGGCATCATCATCGGCCACCAGGGCAGCCGCCTGCGCGACCTGGGCACCCGCTCACGCCAGCAGATCAGCGCCCTGCTGGGCACCCCCGTGCACCTGGACCTGCGGGTCAAGGTGATGAAGGAATGGCAGCGCGACCCGAAGTTCCTCAACCGGCTGGGGTTCTGAGTGGACCTGCTGCGCGGTCGCCTCGCCGACCCGCACGACCCCGACCCCGCGCTGGAGATGGCCGCCTCCCACGCCCTGCTGCAGCGCGCCCGCACGGGCCGGCTCCAGGCCGCACTGCGGGTCTTCCGACCCACCCGCATGGTGGCCTTCGGCCGCCGGGACGCGAACCGGCCCGGGTTCCCCGCCGCGGCCCGGGCCTGTCGTGCGGCCGGTTTCGTCCCCGTGGTGCGACCCACCGGCGGGCGGGCGGTGGCCACCACCGCCAACGCCATCGTGCTCGACCACGTGCAGCGTGACCCCACCCCCGGCGGCATGGACGAACGCTTCGAGGTGTTCGGCCACCTGCTGGCCGAAGTGCTGGGTGGCTACGGCATCGACGCGCGGGTGGGGGAGGTGCCGGGGGAGTTCTGCCCCGGCGCCCACTCGGTCAACGCGCGTGGCACCGTGAAACTCGTCGGCACCGCGCAGCGGGTGGTGCGTGACGCCTGGTTCTTCAGCTCGGTGGTGATCGTCGACGACCATGAGGTGATCGCCCCGCTGCTGGTCGAGGTCTACCGGGCCCTCGAACTGCCCTTCGACGTCGCCTCGGTCGGCACGGTGGCCACGGAGGCCCCCGGGGTCACCATCGACGAACTGGAGCAGGCCTTCATCGGCGCCTACGACGACCACCTCGGGCTGGAGGAATCATCCGTCGACGACGCCCTGCTCGGTGAGGCACAGGTGCTGGTGGGTGACCATCAGGTCGGCTCCTCGATCATCGCATAGGGCGCTTCCAAGGCGGTCACCTCGGGGCGCAACCGCCGCAGCACCGGTTGGCGCAGCTGGCCGTTGTCGCCGGCAGTGGCGGCGTCCTCACGGCTGAAACCCCCGGCCCGGCCCAGGAACCTCACCTGGACGCACAGGATCGGCTCGACCCACCGCGCGCGCCGGGCGTCCGGGCCGTGCAATGCCGGGACGAACGGGCAGTGGTCGGTCTCGATCGAGCGCAGCACCTCGAGCAGTTGCTCGCGCTCACCATGGCCGAGGCCCGAACCGGCCCGGGTGATCGGGTAGAGCAACCCGTCCTCGGCGAAGGTGGTCTCGTCGTGCGGGTGGCCGATCCACAACGACCCCAGCCGGCGGTCGTTGTCGGTCTCGGGTACCCAACCGCCGATCACCCCGACGAACTCGGCCCGGTGGGGCACCTTCACCCAGTCGGGGCTGCGCACCCCGGCCTGGTAGGTCGAGCCGAGCCGTTTGCTGATCACCCCTTCCAGGCCCTGGGCCAGGGTGGCGTGGGCGAGCAGGTCACCGTCGTGGTACTGCGGCGGCACCTGCCAGCCGGGGCCGTTGGACTCCAGGTCCAGGCCCTCGAGCAGGTCACGGCGCTGCTCCAGCGCCAGCCCGGTCAGCGGGCGTCCGTCCAGCCGCAGCAGGTCGAAGACCATGAACCGGGCCGGGGTGGTCGCGGCCAGCCGGGCCACCCGGTGCGGGTTGCGCTGGTGCATGCGGGGGGCCAGGGACTGCAGGTTGGCGATGCCGTCGCGGGTGACGGCGACCACCTCGCCGTCGAGCAGCACGTCAGGGGGCAGGTGTGCGGCGTTGTGCAGTTCGGGATAGGTGACCGTCACGTCGATGTCGTTGCGGTTGCGCAGCCGGAGCACCCCGTCGAGGACCTCGGCCATCAGCCGGATGCCGTCCCACTTGACCTCATGGGTCCACCCGGGGCCGGTGGGCACACCGCCGCTGGGGGAGTGGGTGGCGAGCATCGGGCGCATGGACCCATTGTGTCGGGTTACCGGCCATGCCCGGGGTGGAACAAGCGCGGCGTGGAACAACAGCGGCCCCACCGACGTTGGCCCTTGTTGAACGTGAAAGGATTTGTTCATGAGTCTGCGTGTTGACATCTGGTCCGACATTGCCTGCCCCTGGTGCTACGTGGGCCAGTCCCGCTTCGCCAAGGGGGCCGAAGCCTTCGGGGAGGATGTCGAGGTCGTCTGGCACAGCTACCAGCTCGACCCCTCGCTGCCCGAAACCTACGAGGGCACCGAGATCGACTACTTGGCCGAACGCAAGGGCCTGCCCCGCGAGCAGATCGTGGCGATGACCGCCGGCGTCGAGCAGGCTGCCAGCGGTGAGGGCCTGCCGATGGACTTCGGGGCCGTGCGGCCTGCGAACTCGCTCAAGGCCCACCACCTGCTCAAGACCATCGGACGCCACGGCGGTGACGTGGATGCGGCCGAGCACAAGCTGTTCTCGGCCCACTTCGCCCAGGGTGAGGTCATCAGCGACGTCGAGGTGCTCACCCGCATCGGCGTCGAGTCGGGCATCAGCGCTGAGCAGGTCGCCGAGGGGCTGGCCGACGAGGGCATCCACGCCGAGGTGCAGCAGGACTTCGACCTGGCCCGCCAGATCGGGGTGACCGGCGTGCCGTTCTTCGTGTTCGGTGAGAAGTACGCCGTGTCCGGCGCGCAGCCGCCCGAGGTGTTCGCCCGGGCCCTGCAGCAGACCTGGGACGAGCTCAAGCCCCAGCAGAAGCCGGCGCTGATCAGCGTCGAGGGTGAGGCGGGGGAGGCCTGCGGTCCCGAGGGCTGCTGAGCCTCCCCGGGTGGGCGCTACTGCCCGGTGAGTCCTACTGCCACGTGAGCTGCCCGGCCAGCATCGTCAGCGTCGGAGTGATGGCGTGCAGCTGGTCGGCGGGCATTTCGAAGGGGTTCACCGGCAGCACCACCAGGTCGGCCTCCGCGCCGACCACCAGCGACCCCACGCCCCCGGTGGAGGCCTTCAGCGCCTGCGAAAGGCCCAGCGCCTGCTCCGGGTGCCACGGCTCCCGGCTGCCCAGGGTGCGGCGCACCGCCACCTCGATCGCCAGCCACGGGTCCAACCGGGCCACCGGGGCATCCGAGCCCAGCGCCAACTCGACCCCGGCCGCCGCCATCTGCGCCAGCGGGAAGGCGTGGTGGGTGCGGCCGGCCCACAGCGCATCCATGGCATCACGGTCGTCGAGCAGGTGCGCCGGTTGCACGCTGGCCCTGACCCCTAGGGCGGCCATCCGGGTGATGTCCTCGGGTCCCACCAGCTGGGCGTGCTCGAGGCTGCCGGGGGTGCCGGTCTCGGCGAACCCGTCCAGCACCTGCGCGACGGCCCGGTCGCCGATGGCGTGCACGGCGCACTCCAACCCCAGGCCGGTGGCGCGGTGCATCAGCCAGACCAGTTCCTCGAGCTCGACGCTGCACACCCCGTGCTCCTGGCCCGGCAGCGGGTCACCGGTGCCGGTCGCCCGGTACGGTTCCCGGCACCACGCCGTGCGGGCCGTGAGGGAACCGTCGGTGATGATCTTCAGCGGGCCCAGCGTGACCAGGCCCAGTTCGTCGAGCCGCTGCCCGCCGCGCAAGCGTTCGTCGGCGACCCTCCCGAGGTGCTGCGGGTAGACCCCGGCCCGCACCCGGAGGTTCGAGAACCCCGCCGCACAGCGCCGCCGCCACTCACCGGGGTTCCAGGCCATGCCCAGGTCGACCACCCCGACCACCCCCCGCGAGGCGGCCTGCCGGGCAGCCTGGTCGACCCACCGGTCGACGACCTCGTCCGGCGCGGTCGCCAGCCTGGTCTGCAGGTCGAACGCCGCCTGCTCCTGCAGCAGGCCGGTCTCGTCTGCCACCCCGAAATGGGCCAGTGCGGCACTGTTCAGCCAGGTCGAGTGCACGTCGTTCGAGATCACCACCACCGGACGATCGGCAACCTGCGCGTCCAGGTCGGCTGCGGTCGGCGACTGCGCCCAGGTAGAGTCCCGGAAACCGAAACCGACCAGCACCTGCTCGTCGTCGGTAGCCGCGGGGAGGGCAGCGGCCATCAGCCTGGCCGCGTGCTGCGGAGAGGTCGCGGCCGACACATCGACCCACCGGCTGCTCATCGCCCACTGCGCCAGGTGGGTGTGGGCATCCCACAAGCCCGGCATGACCACGCCCCCGCCGCCGTCGACGACCTCGGCGCCCTCGCCCGGCGCCCGCGCGATGCGTCCCTCGACCAGATGCAGGTCGGCCAGCCGGGACAGGCTCCCGGTGTCCAGGTCGAGGCGGTGCACATTGGTCAGGGTGAGCGGTCGCGGCATGGTCCCAGTCAATCCGTCCCACCCGCCCGGGTGTGAGTCGGTCCAACCGGTGGTCGGGTGTGGTGTATGTTGTCCCCATGTTCGGCCTGCGGCTCCTTCACTGCCGCAGCGAGGCCCAGTGACTGATCACCGGCGGCCCCCTCGCTGCGGAGTCCTGTCGTGCCCGCCACCGCGATGACCATCGCGCCAGCCGAGGAACCCAGTGAGGAACCACCCATGAGCACCACCACCAACCCGTTCGGGACGCGCCCGCAGCCTGTGCCCACCCAGCAGCCCAGCCCGATGCCGTTCCACCGCTACACCCCCTTCCAGCCGATCGACCTGCCGGACCGCACCTGGCCGGGCCGCCGCATCGAGAAGGCGCCGCGCTGGCTCTCGACCGACCTGCGCGACGGCAACCAGGCGCTGATCGACCCGATGACCCCGGCCCGCAAGCGCCGCATGTTCGACCTGCTGGTCAAGATGGGCTACAAGGAGATCGAGGTCGGGTTCCCGTCGGCCTCGCAGACCGACTTCGACTTCGTCCGGCAGCTGATCACCGAGGACGCGATCCCCGAGGACGTGACCATCTCGGTGCTGACCCAGGCCCGGGAAGACCTGATCTCGCGCACCGCCGAGTCGCTGGTGGGGGCCCGCCGGGCCACCATCCACATGTACAACGCCACCGCCGAACTGTTCCGCCGGGTGGTGTTCAAGATGAGCGCCGCCGAGACCGTCGCCCTGGCCACCCGCGGCACCGAACTGGTGATGAAGCACGCCGAGGCCAACCTGGGTGATGTCGAGTTCGGCTACCAGTACAGCCCCGAAATCTTCACCCAGACCCCGACCGACTTCGCCGTCGAGGTCTGCAACGCGGTCGCCGACGTCTGGCAGCCCGGTGAGGGTCGCGAGATCATCTTCAACCTGCCGGCCACCGTCGAACGCTCGACCCCGAACACCTACGCCGACCAGATCGAGTACTTCACCCGGCATGTGAACAACCGTGAGAATGTCGCGGTCTCACTGCACCCGCACAATGACCGCGGCACCGCGGTGGCGGCCAGCGAGCTGGGCATGATGGCCGGGGCCGACCGGGTCGAGGGCTGCCTGTTCGGCCATGGCGAACGCACCGGCAACGTCGACCTGGTCACCCTGGCGCTGAACCTGTTCAGCCAGGGCGTCGACCCGCAGGTCGACCTGTCCGACATCGACGAGATCCGCCGCACGGTCGAGTACTGCACCGGCCTGCCGGTGCACCCCCGCCACCCCTACGCCGGTGACCTGGTCTACACCGCCTTCTCCGGGTCCCACCAGGACGCCATCAAGAAGGGCCTGGAGGCGCTGGAACGCCAGGCCGAGGCCGAGGGACGCGGGCTGCACGAGATCGACTGGGAGGCCCCGTACCTGCCGATCGACCCCTACGACGTGGGCCGTACCTACGAGGCCGTGATCCGGGTCAACTCGCAGTCCGGCAAGGGCGGCATGGCCTACATCATGAAGTCGGAGTACAAGCTGGACCTGCCGCGCCGCCTGCAGATCGAGTTCAGCCGCGTCGTCCAGCGCCATGTCGACACCGAGGGCGGCGAGATCGCCCCGGCCGAGATCCTGGAGCAGTTCAAGAAGGAGTACCTGGACGCCAACACCCCGCTGGAGGTCGTCAAGTCGCGGCAGGTGTCCAACGGCGGCAACTACCAGATCGACGCCGTGGTCAATTGGCACGGTGAAGAGAAGACGATCTCGGGTGAGGGCAACGGCCCGCTGTCGGCGTTCATCGACGCGCTGGGCCAGCTGGGCATCCAGGTCAAGGTGCTGGACTACTCCGAGCACGCCCTCACCGCCGGCGGTGACGCCCAGGCGGCCGCCTACGTCGAGGCCGAAACCGGCGAGGACGACAACGCCGACGTGTTCTGGGGTGTGGGCATTGACCCCGACATCCTGACCGCTTCGCTGAAGGCCGTGGTCTCGGCGGTGAACAGGTCGCGTGCCTGACCACCCGGACGGTACCGCCCCGGCACCCAGCCCTGCCTGGCAGCGCTGGGTGGTGCGGGCGGTACTTGCCGTCGCCATGGTGTGGGCCACGTTGATGGTGATCACGCTGGCCGGGCAGTTCCGCACCGAGGTTCACTACCCCGAGGCCGACGGCACGGTGCTGAGTGGTGTGGCCCACAGCCCCGGGCAGTTGGCCTGGGCGGTGGCCGCCGGTGTCGCCGGGTTGGGCCTGGGGTGGGCGATTCTCAGTTCCTTCCGGCGGCGGCTGCGCCGCCGGTCATGGATGCCGGTGGTCTGCCTGCTGCTGGTGGTCGCGATGGCCACGGTGGTGGCCCGGGACTTCGTCCCACCGGTGGGCTAGCCAGCAGCCTCGGATAATCGCGGTCCTTGCCTCAGTTCGACGTCTTGCGCCGCGTGCAAGTGAGGCAGGGACGCACAGGTGGGGCACACAGTGCGGAAAATGGCTCAGGCGCCGGGGGTGACCTCGTTGGGGACCGCACCGCCGAAGCGACGGTCGCGGTCGACGTACAACTGCACCGCCCGCCACAGGTCACGCCGGTCGAAGTCGGGCCACAGCGTGTCCAGGAAGACCATCTCGGCATAGGCCGACTGCCACAGCAGGAAGTTCGAGGTGCGCTGCTCACCCGAGGAGCGCAGGAACAGGTCGACGGCCGGCACGTCGGGGTTGTACAGGTGGCGCTCGAAGCTCTGCTCGGTGATCCGGCTCGGGTCGATCCTGCCCTCGGCCGCCAGTTGGGCGAGCTCGCGCGCCGCATCGACGATCTCGGCGCGCCCGCCGTAGTTCACGCAGAACTGCAGGGTGACCACAGTGTTGTCCTTGGTCTGCTCCTCGGCCTCCTCCAGCTCGCGGATGACGCTGCGCCACAGCCTCGGCCGGCGCCCGGCCCAGCGCACCCGCACGCCCATGGCCTCCATCTGGTCGCGGCGACGATGGATCACATCACGGTTGAAGCCCATCAGCCAGCGCACCTCGTCGGGGGAACGCTTCCAGTTCTCGGTCGAGAAGGCGTAGGCCGACACGTGCCGGATGCCCAGCTCGATCGCACCGGAGACCACGTCGAACAGCGCGTCCTCACCGCGGGCATGGCCGTCGGTGCGCTTGAGGCCGCGCGCCTTGGCCCACCGGCCGTTGCCGTCCATCACGATCGCGACATGCTGGGGCAGCTGCTCTGGCGGGATGCCTGGTGGGCGTGCGCCACTGGGGTGGGGCGGCGGGGGGACGGGGTTGGTCGTGCTCATCTGCTCAGGCCTTGGTCAGTGGGGCGAGTTCGGGGTTGTCGGCGAGCACCGCGGCGGCATTGTCCGCGCTCACCAGGACCGGTGGGACCAGCAGCGCGGGCTTGCGCTTGAGCCGGTTGCGACGCGACCCCTGCGGGTTCACCGTGACCGGGTCGCCGGCCTGCAGGGTGGTCACCGCGTCGGCGATGCGCCCGGCGAGGGTGGCCGGGTCGCGGTACATGGTGGTCAGCAGGGTCCCGGCCATCAGCTCGGTGATGCCCGCGGCGCTGGCCCCGGACGACATCAGCAGCGGGGCCGGCTGATCATGCTCGTCGGCCAGTTCGCGCACCATCGGGGCCAGGTCGTCAGTGGGGATGATGACCCCCTGCAGTTCGTGGCGCGGGTAGGTGACCGCATAGGTGGTGCCGAGCGCCTTGCGGGCCGCGGCCACGTCGCCGGGGTCCACCGCAGCGGTCTCGAAGGAGGTCCGGCCAGACTTCACGCTGAGGGTGCCCTGTTCAGTGAACGCCTTCAGTGCGAACAGGGCACCGTGGAAACGGGCCCGGGCGCCGAGGTCGGATTCGTCGCCGGCCAGCAGCTCCAGGTACTTCGTCCGGCCCTCCTCGATGCCCACGGCCCGGGCGAAGGCCGCGACCTCCTGCTCACCGGCGCTGAACTCGTCCCAGCCGATGAACAGGTCGATGCTGCCGAAGTCGTGGGGGATGACGCCGACCGCGACCACCAGCATGTCGGTCTTCGCAGCGGCGGACAGTGCGCTGCCGATGCGCTCGGCGTCGATCGCCTGCACCAGCAGGATCGCCACCCCGGCGTCGGCGGCCGCACGTACCCGGGCGTCCTGCTCGTCGTGGGTGGGGGTCTCGACCACCTCGGCGGCGGGCAGCGCGGCGGCCAGGGCTCCGGCCAGGCTGGTGGTGCCCGGCGGGCGCTCGGCGCCCGGGTCGAGCAGGGCGAGCACGCTGCCGTCGATGACCGGCAGGGACAGTTCGGCGCTGGTGACCTTGGTCTCCGAACAGCCGGCCAGTGACGTGGTCGCCAGCAGGGTCGCCAGCAGCAGCACGATCGTGCGGCGCAGCCGAGCGCCGAACCCTGCCATGGCACCTCCCGGGTGGTTGTCCGTCCGCCCCAGAGTATCGGTGCCGGACGAACAACTGCTGGCGGTGACCCCGGTGGGTCACCGCCAGCAGCGGTGTGGTGGGAAGGTTGTGGTGGGAAGGCTCAGCCCTTGGTCAGCGGGCCGAGGGTCTTGTCATCCTTGTAGATCTCCGCCGCGGTCTCCTTGGTGACGATCTTGGGCTCGAGGAGGTAGGCCGGGACGACCTTCACCTCGTTGTCGTAGGACTCGTCGTCGTTGATCTCGGGGGTCTTGCCCTCCTGCAGGTTGTTCACCATGGTGATGGAGTGCTCGACCAGGGCGGTGGTGTCCTTGTAGATGGTCGAGTACTGCTCGCCGGCCATGATCGACTTCACCGACTCCACCTCGGAGTCCTGGCCGGTGACCACCGGCAGGTCCTTGCCGGCGGCCTTGACCGAGGTCATGGCAGCGCGGGCCAGGGTGTCGTTGGGCGACAGGATGCCGTGCAGCTCGGTGTCACCGGAGTAGGTCGAGCTCATGATGGTGTCCATGCGCTTCTGGGCGTTCTCGGCCTTCCAGCCCTGGGTGGAGACCTGCTGGAAGGTGGTCTGGCCCGACTTCACGACCAGGGTGCCCTTGTCGATCTCGGGCTGCAGCACGCTCATGGCACCGTCGAAGAACACCTGGCTGTTGGCATCGTCGGGGGAGCCGGCGATCAGTTCGATGTTCCACGGGCCATCGCCGCCCTTGCGGGCCTTGAGGCCCTCGAGCAGTGCGGTGCCCTGCAGCTCGCCGACCTTGAAGTTGTCGAAGGCGACGTAGTAGTCGACGGCCGGGGTGTTCTTGACCAGGCGGTCGTAGGCGATGACGGTGGCACCGGCATCCTTGGCGGCCTGCAGCTGGGTGCCCAGCTGGGAACCGTCGATGGCGCCGACGATGATGACCTTGGCCCCCTTGGTGACCATGGCCTGGATCTGGTTCTGCTGCTCGGCGACACCGCCGTTGGCGAACTGGACGTCGGCCTCGTAGCCGGCATCCTTCAGGCCGTCGTTGAACAGCTGCTCGGCGAGCACCCAGTTCTCGGAGGTCTTCTGGGGCAGGGCGACGCCGATCAGGGCGCCCTTCTCGAAGCCGCCGCCGTCGCCGTTGGAGCCGGTGTCGCCTTCGCGTTCGGTACCGCAACCGGACAGCATCAGTGCGCCCGCTGCGGCCAGGGCGACGAGCGCCTTGGTGAACTTCTTCATGGTTCCTTCTTCCTGGTGAGGGCCGTCGTTGGCCGTCGTGGAGGTGTTACTGCGATTCGGCTGCGGCGGTCGCCGGGGGTTTCCTGCTGCCGAAATTCCGGGTGATCAAGCCGAGGATGGATGGCTTGCCCTGGGACTTGTTGTAGACGTCGAAGGCGACTGCGATCAGCAGCACCAGGCCCTTGATCATCTGGGTGGCGTCGGCGCCGATGCCCATCAGTTGCAGGCCGTTGTTGAGCACCGCCATCACCAGGCCACCGATCATCGACCCGGTGACGGTGCCCACGCCGCCGGAGACTGCGGCGCCACCGATGAAGACGGCGGCGATCGCGTCCAGCTCCCAGCCGACGCCGTCGAAGGGGCCGGACGCGGTGGAGCGGGCGACGAAGATCATGCCGGCCAGCGCGGCCAGGATGGACATGTTCATCATGACCAGGAAGTTGACCCGCTTGGTCTTCACGCCGGACAGTTCGGCGGCGTGCTTGTTGCCGCCGACCGCATACACGTGGCGACCGGTGATGGTGCGCTGGGACACGAAGCTGTAGACGATGACCAGGGCGACCAGGATCAGCCCCGAGATGGGGAAGGAGGTGCCGCGTCGTCCGCTGGCGAACTGCAGGGTGAGGTAGACCAGCACCGCCAGGATCAGGCCCAGTCGCACCAGGTCTGCCCACAGCGGGGCGACCTCGGCGCCGAGGCGGGCCTGGGTGGCGCGGCGTCGGAAGGTCATCCAGACGAGCACTGCGCAGGTGATCACGCCGAGCAGCAGGGTCAGGTTGTTGTAGCCGGTGTCGGGCCCGACCTCGGGCAGGTAGCCGGCGCCGATCTTCTGGAACGCGGCCGGTACCGGGATGGTGTTCGACTCACCGATCCACTGGTTCATGCCGCGGAACAGCATCATGCCGGCCAGGGTCACGATGAACGCCGGGATGCCGACATAGGCCACCCAGAAGCCCTGCCAGGCGCCGATCACCGCGCCCAGCAGCAGGCCCAGCACGATCGCCAGCCACCACGGCACGTTCCAGTCGCGCATCATCAGGGCCACCGCGATGCCCACCACCGCCGCGACCGAGCCCACTGACAGGTCGATGTGGCCGGCGATGATGACCAGCACCATGCCGATGGCCAGCACCAGGATGTAGGAGTTGCCGTTGAGCAGGTTCATCAGGTTCGTCGAGGTGAGCACGTAGCCACCGGTCTGCCACTGGAAGAACACGATCAGGGCCAGCAGGGCGAAGAGCATGCCGAACTGGCGGACATCGCCCTTGAAGATCTCCTTGAGGTATTTCATTCTTCGTTCCTGTCAACGGGTTGTTCGAGGAGTTCCTCGGGGTCGATGTTCTCCGAGGTCTTGGTGGTGCCGATGGTCATCAGGCGCATCAGTGATTCCTGGTCGGCCTCGCCGCGCGCCAGGCAGCCGGTAATGGCGCCCTCGGCGATGGTGTAGATCCGGTCGCACAGACCCAGCAGTTCGGGCAGCTCCGAGCTGATCACCACCACGCCCTTGCCCGAGCTGGCCAGCTGCTGGATGATGCCGTAGATCTCGAACTTGGCGCCGACGTCGATGCCGCGGGTGGGCTCGTCGAGGATCAGCAGGTCGGGCTGGGTGAACAGCCACTTCGACAGCACGACCTTCTGCTGGTTGCCGCCGGAAAGCTTGTTGATCAGGGCCTTCACGCTGGGCGTCTTGGTGCGCAGCTGGCGGCGATAGTCCTCGGCGGCGTTGAACTGGGCGTTCTCGTCGATCACCCCGAAGCGGTTGCTGATCCGGTCGAGCCCGGCAGCGACCGTGGTCTGTTCGATGGTGTCCAGGGCATTGAAGCCGAGCACCTTGCGGTCCTCGGTGACATAGGCCAGCCCGTTCTTGATGGCCGCCGAGACGTTCGAGACGTTGATGGGCTTGCCGTTCATCAGCACGGTGCCCGAGCGGAAGGCTCCGTAGCTGTGGCCGAACAGGGATCGGGCCAGCTCCGTGCGCCCGGCGCCCATCAGCCCGGCGAAACCCACGATCTCGCCTCGTCCGACGTGGAAGCTGGAGCCCTTGCAGACCAGCCGGTCCGGGTTCTGCGGGTGGGCCACAGTCCAGTCACGCACCTCGAAGAAGGTCTCACCGATGTTGGGGGTGTAGTCGGGGAACCGGGACGACAGCGGCCGCCCGACCATGCCGCGGATCACCCGGTCCTCGTCGATGTCGGCGGTGACCTCGAGGGTCTCGACGGTGCGGCCGTCGCGGATGATGGTGATGGTGTCGGCGATCTCGGTGATCTCGTTGAGCTTGTGGCTGATCATGATGCACGTGGTGCCGCGCGAGCGCAGCCCGCGCAGCAGGTCGAGCAGGTGGGCCGAGTCGGTCTCGTTCAGCGCGGCGGTCGGCTCGTCCAGGATCAGCAGCTTCACGTTCTTGCTGGCGGCCTTGGCGATCTCGACGAGTTGCTGCTTGCCGACACCGAGGTTCTTGATGGGGGTGGCCGGGTTCTCGGCCAGCCCGACCCGGGCGAGCAGTTCGGTGGCGCGGTGGGTGGCCAGGTTCCAGTCGATGGCCCCGCGCCGGGTCACCTCGTTGCCCAGGAAGATGTTCTCGGTGATCGACAGTTCGGGGACGAGCGCGAGTTCCTGATGGATGATCACGATGCCGGCCGCCTCGGACTGCCGGATGTCCTGGAACTCACCGACCCGGCCGTCGAACTCGATCTCACCCTCGTAGCTGCCGTGGGGGTAGACCCCGGAGAGCACCTTCATCAGGGTCGACTTGCCGGCCCCGTTCTCACCGCAGATGGCGTGGATCTCGCCGCGGCGCACGGTCAGGTTCACGTCATCGAGTGCCTTCACGCCCGGGAAGGTCTTGGTGATGTGGCGCATCGACAAGATGACATGTGGGTCGGTCATCAATCGCCTCCTGTGACTTCGTCGTCGGCTGGGGCGCAGCCTCGGGGTACACGTTAGGAAGCCGAAGCCTTGTCGTCAACACTTGAACACAAGGATCGTGTCGCCGTGTCGCAATCGTGACCTTGGGCAGGTCAGATCGGGACGGTGGCGCCGTGGGCCGCCAGTGCGGAGGCACCCAGGGCCTCGGCCCGCTCACCCAGCTGGGACATCGAGATGACCGTCCGCGGCCCGATGGCCGGGTGGGCGTGGCGCGAGACCGCGCGACTGATCGGGTCGAGCAGGGGAGCCCCGACCGGGGCCAGCGGTCCGGAGATCACCACCGCGTGCGGGTTGACCAGGGTGACCAGGCTGGCAAGGGCCAGGCCGATGGCCTGGCCGGCCTCGTCCAGCACCCGGATGGTGGCCGGGTCGCGGCGCCGGGTCAGGTCGACGATGTCAGCGACGGTGGGCACCTGGTGCAGGTGCCGGGCGCGCCGCACGTCGGACAGCACCTTGTCGACCGAGGCGACGGTCTGCAGGCAGCCGC
This sequence comes from Aestuariimicrobium sp. Y1814, assembly GCF_050113895.1. Taxonomy (NCBI): domain Bacteria; kingdom Bacillati; phylum Actinomycetota; class Actinomycetes; order Propionibacteriales; family Propionibacteriaceae; genus Aestuariimicrobium; species Aestuariimicrobium sp. Y1814. Next base: position 291,832 of record NZ_JBNJRW010000003.1, read on the forward strand.
GGTTGCCGCAGTGGCAGCGTTCACCCAGCGGGCTGATGTTGAGGTGGCCGAGTTCTCCCGAGCCGCCGAAGGCGCCCCGCAGGATCTTGCCGTTGACGATCAACCCGGCGCCGATGCCGGAGTCGACCTTGACGGCGGCCAGCACGCTGTTGAGCGAGTATGGGCCCCAGGTCACGTGGGCCAGCGCCTGCACGTTGGCGTCGTTCTCGAAGATGATCGGGAAGGGGAAGACCGCCTCGGCGATGCCGGCCAGGTCCTGGTCGTGCCAACTGGGGAAGCGGGGGTCGTCGATCAGGGGGCGTCGGTCCTGGTCGAGGATGATCGGCAGGCTGACGCCGGCGGCGACCACGTCAGGGAAGGCGAGCCCGTGGGCCGACAGCAGGGCGTCGACCTCGCGCCGGGCCGTCCGCAGGGTGCTGGTCGGGTCGTGCCCGTAGGGCAGGGGGGAGACCACCTCACCGACCAGGTCGTGGTCGATGTTGGTGGCCACGATGCGCATCCGGGTGGCGTCGATGTCGAGGCCGATGCTGATCCGGTCGTCGTTGAGTGAGATCTCGATCGCCCGGCGGCCGGAGTCGACCACCGCGCGGGTGCTGATCCGCTGCTCGGAATGCAGGTCCTTGACGATGTTCGAGATCGTGCCGGTGCTCAGCCCGGTCGCGCGGGCGAGTTTGGCCTGCGTGGTGGGCCCACCCTGGGCCAGCACCTCGATGACCCGCAGCGTGTTCTGGCGCCTGAGGGCAGGCTGCGACCCGGGGTTGCGGTGTCCTCGGGGGGACTGACTGGGCCGCGCCATGACAGCAATCCTGAACGGCGACCCTGTTGTAGTCAACAAGTGAACGCAAAAACCCACGATGCCGGGCTCGTCCGCGTGACGGTGGGAGACTGTGCCCATGCCCACCTACCGTGACGAGGGGATCGTCCTGCGCACCCACAAGCTGGGTGAGGCCGACCGCATCATCACGGTGTTCACCAGGGTCCACGGCAAGGTCCGGGCGGTGGCCCGGGGGGTGCGGCGGACCTCGTCCAAGTTCGGGGGTCGGCTCGAACCGTTCAGCCACGTCGACCTGCAGTTCGCCGAGGGCCGCAGCCTCGACATCATCACCCAGGCGGTGCAACTGCACGCGTGGGCCGCACCGCTGTCGGGCGACTACGAACTGTTCACCGCCGGCCAGGTGCTGCTGGAGACCGCCGACAAGCTGGTGCCGGTCGAGAAGGAGCCGGCATTGCAGCAGTACCTGCTGCTGGCCGGTGCCGTGCGCACCCTGGCCGGTGACCCGGACGGTGGGCGCACCCCGACCATGGTGCTGCACTCCTACCTGCTGCGGGCCCAGGCGATCGCCGGCTACGCGCCGGTGCTGGACTCCTGCGCCCGCTGCGAGGTCGCGCTGCCCGAGGCGAGCACCGGCGGGGACCTGCTGATGTGGTTCTCACCGATGGCCGGTGGGCTGGTCTGCCGACTGCACCGCCCACCCGGCGCCGGGCGGGTGTCGCTGCCCACCCGCGACCTGCTGGTGGCGCTGCTGACCGGTGACTGGCCGGCGGTCGCCGCCGCCGACGAGCGCACCCAGAAGGAGGCGGTCGGGCTGGTGGCGGCCTACACCCAGTGGCACCTCGACCACGGGCTGCGGACGATGGGCTACCTGGAACGCAGCTGGAGTGGCCCGGCCACCCCCGACGAATCGGGCGAGTCGGGGGACTGACAGCGGGGGGACTGAGTCAGCAGTCCTGGCACAGGCCGAACATCTCCAGTTCGTGGCCCGCGTCGCGGAAGCCGTGCTGGGCGGCGACCTGCGCGGCCCACGCCTCGACCGCGGTGGCCTCGATCTCGACGGCCTTGCCGCAGTTGCGGCAGATCAGGTGGTGGTGGTGACTGCCCGAGGAGCAGGCCCGGTAGGTCATCTCACCCTCGGGGGAACGCACAGCGTCGAGTTCCTCGGCATCGGCCATGGTCTGCAGGGTGCGGTAGACCGTGGCCAGGCCGACCTTGTCGCCGGCGGCGGCCAACTCGGAGTGCACCTGCTGGGCGGTGCGGAACTCGTCGCTGCCGGTGAACAGGGCGCGGATGGCCGATCGCTGGCGGGTCTGGCGTATGGGCGTGGTCATGGTGCCTCCATGGTAGGCGATAGGCTCCGGGCATGCTCCGACGTCGATTCCTGTCCACCGCTGCGCTGTCTGCGGCCGCCGTGGCACTGGCGGCGTGCGGCAGCGACGCCGCTCCCGCTGACGGTGACCAGCCCAAGGTGCTCATCGCCCAGCCCTGGGTGCGCACCACCGACGGGGCCACCGACACCAGCATGAGTGCGGCCTTCATGGACCTCACCAACCCCGGCGACCAGGACGTGACGCTGGTCAGCGCCAGTGCCGACTTCGCCACCATGGTCGAACTGCACCGGATGACCGAGGTCGAGGGGAAGAAGGTCATGGAGAAGGCCGAGGACGGGATCGTCATCGAGGCCGGGTCGCACCGCCACCTGGTCTCGGGCGGCTACCACATCATGTTGATGGGGCTGACCCGCGAACTGCCCATCGGTGACGAGGTCGAGCTGGTGCTCACCTTCGACAACGGCCAGGTCGAGACGATCACGGCCATGGTCAAGGAGTTCACCGAGGAAGAAGACCACTACCACACGCCGATGGCGACACCCTGACCGACCATGACTGAGCAGGGCTACCCCGGGCTCGGACGACGCGGCTTCTTCGGGCTGGCCGGCGCCGGTGCCGCGGGTGCGGTCGCGCTCGGGGCCGTGGCGGCCCGCGGCGGCAACCAGGGCCAGGCCTCGGCGAAGACCCCCGACGGCGGTGACCCGCGTGGGCGCAGCTACAGCCCCCACGAAACCCACCAGAGCGGCATCATCACCCCCGTCCCCGCTGCCACCACCCTGGTCGCGCTCGACCTGAACCCGGGCACCACCCCCGACGCGCTGCGACGACTGCTGACCATCCTCAGCCACGACATTGAGGCCCTGATGGCCGGTCGTCCCGTGCCCGGCGACCCGCTGCCCGACCTCGCCCAGGCCAATGTTTCGTTGACCGTCACCGTCGGGTTGGGTCCGGGTGTCTTCCGCATCCCGGGGCTGGCCGGCCTGGTGCCCGACGGGCTCGCCGAGGTGCCGCCCATGGCCCACGACCAGCTGCAGCCGCGCTGGAGCGGGGGAGACCTGCTGCTGATGGTCTCGGCCGACGACGCGACCACGGTCGCCTATGCCGTGCGCATCCTGACCCGCGACGCCCGCACCTTCACCACCGTGCGCTGGACCCAACCCGCCTCCTGGCGCGGCGTCGACGCCGAGGGCACCCCGATCACCGGCCGCAACCTGTTCGGCCAGGTCGACGGCACCGGCAACACGGTCGCCGGTGCTGCCGAGGTGATCTGGGCCGACGGGTCGCAGCCCTGGTTCGCCGGCGGCACCACCCTGGTGGTGCGGCGCATCGAGATGAACCTGACCACCTGGGACGAACTCGTCCGCGACCGCCAGCAGGCGGTGATGGGGCGCACCCTGGCCGACGGGGCACCGTTGAGCGGCGGGGTCGAGTCCGACGACCTCGACCTGTCGGCCACCACCGACGACGGCCAACCGGTGATCGCCCTGGACGCCCATGCCCGGCTCGCGCACCCCAGCCAGAACCGGGGCAGGACGATGTTTCGCCGCTCGATGAACTACACCCACCACGAGTACGCCGACGGGGTGGCGGTGACCAGCGCCGGCTTGGTCTTCCTGGCCTTCCAGCACTCCATCCCCGAGGTGTTCACCCCCGTCCAGCAGCGCCTCGACCAGGCCGACGCCCTCAACGAGTGGACGACCGCGATCGGTTCGGCGGTCTTCGCGGTCCCGGGCGGCTGGGAACCCGGGGGCATCGTGGCGCAGGGACTGTTCTCATGAGGGGGCTGTTCCCATGATCGTGCTCAACCGATTCCGGGTGCCCGCCGACCAGCGGGCCGGTTTCCTGGCCCAGGCCCAGGCCGCGGTCGAACTGCTGCGAACCAAACCGGGGGTGCAGTCGGTCGACCTCGTCCAGAACCTCGACGAACCCGACCTCTGGGCACTGGTCAGCCACTGGGACCAGGTCGGCTCGTACCGGCGGGCGTTGAACGGCTTCGAGTCGAAGACCGTGATCGTCCCGATGTTGAGCCTGGCCATCGACGAGGCTTCCGCCTACGACGACCCGGCCCACGTGGGCATCAACCTGCCACGCGGGCTAGGCTGAGCCATTGATGCGCACACCAGCCGGGTGTCGCGTACCAATGAGGACTTGGAGTTGATCGTGGCCGCTGTGAGCAAACTCGACAGTGTTGTCAGCCTGTGCAAGCGACGGGGATTCGTGTTCCCCTCCGGTGAGATCTACGGCGGGACCCGCGCCGCCTGGGACTACGGACCCCTGGGCGTGGAACTGAAGGAGAACATCAAGCGGCAGTGGTGGCGTTCGATGGTGACCAGCCGCGAGGACGTCGTCGGCCTGGACTCCTCAATCATCCTGCCGCGCCAGACCTGGGTGGCCTCGGGCCACGTCGGTGAGTTCACCGACCCGCTGACCGAGTGCACCAGCTGCCACAAGCGTTTCCGTGTCGACCACATGCAGGAGGCGCTGGCTGCCAAGAAGGGCGACGACGTCGACCCCGACTCGATCCCGCTGAGCGAGATCGCCTGCCCGAACTGTGGCAACCGTGGCCAGTGGACCGAGCCGCGCGAGTTCAACATGATGCTCAAGACCTACCTGGGTGTCATCGAGGACGAGTCGGGCCTGCACTACCTGCGTCCCGAGACCGCGCAGGGCATCTTCGTGAACTTCGCCAACGTGGTCCAGACCACCCGCAAGAAGCCACCGTTCGGCATCGCCCAGACCGGCAAGAGCTTCCGCAACGAAATCACGCCGGGCAACTTCATCTTCCGCACCCGCGAGTTCGAGCAGATGGAGATGGAGTTCTTCGTCGTGCCCGGCACCGATGAGGAATGGCACGAGTACTGGATCAACGAGCGCACCGACTGGTACGTGAACCTGGGCATCGCCCGGGAGAACCTGCGCCACTACGAGCACCCGCAGGAGAAGCTGTCGCACTACTCCAAGCGGACCGTCGACATCGAGTACCGCTTCGGCTTCGCCGGCTCGGAGTGGGGTGAGCTGGAAGGCATCGCCAACCGCACCGACTTCGACCTGAAGACCCACAGTGAGCACTCGGGCAACGACCTGTCGTACTACGACCAGCCCAACAACGAGCGGTTCGTTCCGTACGTCATCGAGCCGGCCGCCGGCCTGTCGCGTTCGCTGATGACCTTCCTGGTCGAGGCCTACACCGAGGACGAGGCCCCCAACACCAAGGGTGGGGTTGACAAGCGCACCGTGCTGCGCCTGGACCACCGCCTGGCGCCGGTCAAGGCCGCGGTGCTGCCGCTGTCGCGCAACGAGGACCTCTCACCCAAGGCCCGCGACCTGGCCGCGCAGCTGCGCCGCAACTGGAACGTCGACTTCGACGACTCCCAGGCGATCGGCAAGCGTTACCGCCGCCAGGACGAGATCGGCACCCCGTACTGCATCACCGTCGACTTCGACACCCTCGAGGACCAGGCGGTCACCATCCGCGAGCGTGACTCGATGCAGCAGGAGCGGGTCGGCCTCGACCAGGTGGAAGGCTGGCTCGCCCAGCGCCTGGTCGGCTGCTGAGTTTTCGCGAGTTGTTCGCGGGGGGGGTGACCCCTGCACCCCCACGGGGTCAAGATTCCGGGACGAACGGGGTGGGCGGGTACAGTTGAGCGCTGGCCCGCCCACCTGTTCGTCCCGGGGTGGGCCCGGGGAGCACCCCCCCGAGAGGACCCCTGAGAGGACTCATGTACGCCCCGCTGACCCTGAAGGCCCCCAGCAGCACCGAGCCGGTGGTCATCGACACGCCCGTGGTCCTGGCGCCGATGGCCGGGGTGACCAATGCTGCCTACCGGGAACTGTGCCTGGAGCAGGGCGCGGGGCTCTACGTCTGCGAAATGATCACCTCGCGGGCGCTGGTCTACAAGGACCACCGCACCCACGACATGCTCGCCTTCTCCGACAAGGAGAAGATCCGCTCGGTGCAGCTCTACGGGGTGGAGGCACGGATGGTGGCCGATGCCACCGAGATCCTGTGCGAGAAGTACGAGGTCGACCACGTTGACCTCAACTTCGGCTGCCCGGTGCCCAAGGTCACCCGCAAGGGTGGCGGTGGGGTGTTGCCGTGGAAGCGCGACCGGCTCGCCGAGATCCTGACCGCGGTCGTCGAGACCGCTGACCGCTACGGGGTGCCGGTCACGATGAAGACCCGCGTCGGTGTCGACGACGAGCACCACACCTACCTCGATGCCGGCCGCATCGCCCAGGACAGCGGCTGCGCTGCGGTGGCGCTGCACGCCCGCACGGTCGCCGAGGCCTACGCCGGCCACTCGACCTGGGACCACATTTCCCGGCTGGTCGACCACGTTGACATCCCGGTGCTCGGCAACGGCGACATCTGGGAGGCTTCCGACGCGACGGCCATGATGGCGCAGACCGGTGCTGCCGGGGTCGTGGTCGGCCGCGGCTGCCTGGGGCGTCCGTGGTTGTTCCGTGACCTGGCCGACGCCTTCGCCGGCAGGGAGACGCTGGCCCTGCCGACGCTGGGTGAGGTGGCCGCGATGGTCCGCCGCCACGGTGAGCTGCTGGCCGCGATCATGGGTGAGAAGCACGGCCTGACCGACCTGCGCAAGCACATGGCCTGGTACTTCAAGGGGTTCCCGGTCGGCGGTGACCTGCGCCAGTCACTGGCGATGATCTCCAGCTTCGAGGAACTCGACAGCCTGCTGGCCCAGCTCGACCACGACGCGCCGTTCCCGGTCACCGAACTCGGACGACCGCGTGGCCGCCAGGGCAGCCCGCGCGGCAAGGTGGCCATGCCGCAGGGCTGGCTCGAGGACACCAGCGGCCTCGACATCGACCTGTCGGAGGCCGAGCTGGAGACCAGCGGGGGCTGAGGGCCCCACTGAGGCCCCCCGGGGTCAGCCCGGGGTCAGCCCATTTCCGCGATGGGGCCGATCATCAGCATCATGAACACGATGAAGCTGATCACCGGTGCAGCGAAGGCGATGATGACACCCCAGATGCCGGCGGTCCTGGTCTGCTTGCCCATGGACATGAAGCCCGTGATCAGGGCGATGATGCCCATCACGGTCGGGATGCCCTGGGCCATGATCAGCAGGCCGGCCGTGGTCACGGCCTCTTCGGCGCCCGGGGGCAGCGAATCGGAGTTGATGTCGGTGGTGCCGGCGATCTGGAAGACCTCGATGTAGGCCTGCGCGTTGAAGTACGAGATCACCAGCGAGATCAGCAGCGCCAGCGAGGCGAGGATCAGGGAGATCTGCCCGGTGCCCTTCTCCTGCTGCTGGGGAACCATGGCGTAGGGGTGGGTGTAGCCGCCCGCGGCGTAGGGCTGGGGCTGCTGCGCATCCCAGGGCTGGGTCTGCTGCGCATCCCAGGGCAGCTGTTGCTGCTGCCCGTAGTCCTGCTGCTGCCCGTAGTCCTGGGAGGGGTAGGAACCCGGCGAGGAGTACGAGCCCGGCGAGGAGTAGGAGTCCTGCGAGGGGTAGGACTGCTGGCTGTAGTCCTGCTGCGGCTGGCCCCACTGGTCATTCTGATTGCTCATTGCTGCCTTTCGTCGGGGCCAAGTCTACGTGGGTGCGGTGCAGGCCCCCGCACCCCTGGTCGTCCGAGGCCCTAGGCTGGCGCGGTCGGACCACGCCAGACAGGAGCCCAGGTGTCAGCACAACAGCCGGCCGACGACCGGCCGATCCCCCCGCGGGCCAGGGCCTGGGCCCGTACCCACCGGGGTCATGGGGACGGTCGCCAGGTGCTAGCCCACGCCGACACGTTCGCGGCCTTCGCCGAACCCGGGCAACAGGCCTGGGGACGAGAACGTCGCGAGGAGGCCGAGGCGATGCTGCTTCGTCCGGGGGCGAGCCTGGCCGTGGGGGCCGGCAACCGGGCCGTCGAGGAGGAACCCGACCCACTGCGCACCTGCTTCGAACGCGACCACGACCGCATCGTTCACGCCACCGCCTTTCGGCGGTTGGCCGGCAAGACCCAGGTCGTCGTCCACCCCAGCGACCACCAACGCACCCGGCTCACCCACGCCCTCGAGGTGGCCCAGGTCGCGACCTCGATCGCCCGGGGGATCGGCGCCAACGATGTGCTGGCCGATGCCATGGCCCTGGGGCACGACTGCGGCCACGGCCCCGGCGGGCATGCCTCGGAGGACGCCTTCGACATCTACCTGCCCGAGGGCTATGACCACGGCCCCTGGGGCGCGGACGTGGTGCTGAGTGGCCTGAACCTGTGCGCCGAAACCCTGGACGGGATCCGCAACCACTCCTGGTCGCGGCCGGCCCCGATGACGCTCGAGGGCGAGATCTGCTCGTGGTCCGACCGGATCGCCTACTGCGCCCACGACCTGGAGGACGCGATCCACGCCGGCATCGTGACCGCCGACGAGGTGCCCGCCGAGATCGTCGAGGTGGTGGGGGTGGACCGGCGTTCGCAGTTGTCGGCCTTCATCCGGGCCGTGGTCGGCTGCACCGTCGAGACCGGCCGCGTCGGCATGGACCCCGACACCGCCGCCGCCCTGGCGGCGCTGCGCGCATTCAACTACGAGCGGATCTACACCCGTCCCGAATCGCTGGCCCAGTCGAAGGCGGTGGTGGCGGTGCTGCGGGCCCTGGTGGAGCACTACGCCGCCCACCCCGGCCTGATGCCGGCCGACTACCGGCTGGGGGAGGACCCGGTGCGCGAAGCGGTGACCTACGTCGGCGGGATGACCGACCGGTTCGCCTTCGAGCAGGCGGTCCGGCTGTTGGACTGGAAACCCACCGACCTGCCCCAGGGCTTCGTCCGCGATTGAAAACCAGCACCCCCAAACTCGTGTCTGCAGCCCGAACCTGAGTTTGCACGTCTGTACGACGTGCAGACTCAGCCCCGCGCTGCAGACGCGGATTTCGGGGGTCAGGGTCGTAGGCGCTGCTTCAGGTCCGGGGGCAGCAGCTTGGCCCGCAGGATGAGTTCGTGGGCGGTGGCCACCGTGAACACCTGGCCGGCCATGATGCCCACCAGCACCAGCAACTGGGCGGCCCCGGCCTGCAGCGGTGACCCGCCGCCCAGCAGGACGCCGATGAATGCCCCCGGCAGGGTCACCAGGCCGACGGTGCGGGTGGTGTCGATGTTGGGGATCACGGCCTCGGCCGCCTGCCTGCCGGTCACCATCCGCAGCGCGTCGTAGCGCACCAACCCGATCGCCAGGCCCGCCTCGTAGGTGCCGATGCCCTCGCGCAGCGCCGGGAACAGGCGTCGTCCGGTGAGGGTGTGGGCGCTCATCATGTTGCCGGTGATGATGCCCGCGATCGGGATGATCGAGACCCCCTCGAACGGCGCCACCCGGAACCCGAAGATGACCAGCAGCACCGGCACGATGCCCACGGCCATCGCCAGCGCAGCCCACGGCCAGGCCGCCCTCACCCCGGTGCGTTTGCAGGTGGTGTAGACCCCGATGCCGAACATCAATCCCACGAACAGCAGCGATGACCAGACCTGGGCGATGGCGGCCACGATGATCGCCGAGACCAGCGTCAACTGCAGCGCCGCCCGCACCGCGGCCACGACGATGCCCTTCTGCTGGCCGAGGCCGGCCCGCCACGAGACCAGCACCGCCAGCACCACCAGGGCCACCAGCGCGGCCAACAACTGCCAGCTCGGGTCAACACTCACCGGCCCATCATTGCGCACAGTGGCTACGATTCATCCCATGGCTGGGCGCATCAACGACGAGGACATCGCGCTGGTGCGGGAACGCACCCGCATCGACGAAGTGATCGGCCAGTACGTGATGCTGCGCAACGCCGGCGGCGGCTCCATGAAGGGCCTGTGCCCCTTCCACGACGAGAAGACCCCCAGCTTCCACGTGACCCCGGCCCGCGGCTTCTACCACTGCTTCGGCTGCGGTGAGGGCGGCGATGCCATCACCTTCCTGCAGAAGCACAACAACCTGACCTTCACCGAGGCGGTCCAGTACCTCGCTGACAAGTCCGGCGTCCAGCTGCGCATCATCGAGGACGGCAGCTCACGGCCCGGCCTGCCGCCCGGCATGCGCGTGCAGATCCTGGAGGCCAACGCGGCGGCCGCCGAGTACTACGCCACCCAACTGGTCAGCCCCGAGGCGCTGCCCGCCCGCCAGCTGCTCGACGGACGAGGCTTCGACAAGACCGCTGCCGAGCACTTCGGGGTCGGCTACGCCCCGCGCGGGGGCCGCGAACTGCGCCGCCACCTGCAGTCGAAGGGCTTCTCCGACCAGGTGCTGGTCAAGGCCGGCCTGGTGCGCGAGAACGGTCTCGACTTCTTCCAGGGCCGCCTGCTGTGGCCGATCCGCGACTCCGGGTCGTCCACCCTCGGCTTCGGGGGGCGGCGACTGTTCGAGGACGACCGTTTGCCCGCGAAGTACATCAACTCACCCGAGACCCCGGTCTACAAGAAGTCCCAGGTGCTCTACGGGCTCGACCTGGCCCGCCAGAACATCGGCAAGAAGGGCCAGGCGGTGGTGGTCGAGGGCTACACCGACGTGATGGCCGCCCACCTGTCGGGCGTCGACACCGCCATCGCCAGCTGCGGCACGGCCTTCGGCGACGACCACGCCCGCCTGCTACAGCGCCTGATGGGCAACCAGGGGGCCCTCAACGGTGAGGTCGTGTTCACCTTCGACGGTGACGCCGCGGGGCAGAAGGCCGCCCTGAAGGTCTTCGGTGGCGACCGCAACTTCATCGCCCAGACCTACGTGGCCGTCGAACCTCACGGCCTCGACCCCTGCGACCTGCGCCTCGAGCACGGTGAGGCCGCCGTGCGGGAACTGGTCGCCCGACGCGTGCCGCTGTACCGCTTCGTGATGAGCAACACCATCGCCGGGTTCGACCTCGACCGGGCAGACGGACGACTGGCTGCCGCGCGGGCCGCCGCCCCGCTGGTCAGCAGCATCCGCGACACCTCCCTGGTCAACGGCTACATCCGCGAACTGGCGGCCCTGATCGGGATGGACCTCGAAGAGGTGCGCCGCGAGGTCTCCCGCGCGGCCCGTCGTCCGGTGCAACCCGAACCGGTACGCCGCGAACCAGGCCCCGAACCGGCAGCGGACGAGGCGCCCGCGCTGGTCAGCAGCGTCGAGATCCCGCGGGCCGATGACCGTGGGTTCGAGGTGGAACGGGGCACCCTCAAGCTGATGCTGCAGCACCCCCTGTTGTTCGACGACGCCTGGAACACCGTGGGGCCCGGCCAGTTCACCCAGCCCGCCTACCGCATGATCGCCGCGGCCATCACCCGCGAGCCCTACAGCGGCCAGCGCTGGACCGACGAGCTGCTCGACCGCATCGACGACGAGCAGGTCCAGGCCCTGGTGGTCGAGCTGCTGGTCGAACCGTTGCCGGTCACCCCCGACGAGGCCTACGCCACCAGCTACGCGGCCCGGCTGCAGCTGATCGGGGTCACCCGTGACATCAGCAACCTCAAGTCGCGCCTGCAACGCACGAACCCGGTCGACCAGGAGGCCGAGCACAAGCGCATGTTCAGCGAGCTGCTGGCCCTGGAATCCAGCCGCAAACACCTGCAGCAGCTCAGCGCCGGCCTGGTCGGCTGAGGGCCCCGACCCCGGCGCCAGCCACACCACCGCGGCGCCCGTCAAGGGCTGTGGACGAGAAAGTGTTGTTTGTTCACGCGGCCGTCGTGTCGTCCACAGCCCCTTGGCGCCCGGCGGTGACCGGGGTGGGGTGGGCCCATGAGAACCATCCAGGGACAGTTGTTGGACGCCGCGCAGGAGGCCCACCTCGCCCGGCAGGTCGAGGCCGGGGTCTACGCCGGCCACCTCATCACCAGCGGACGTCACAGACCCGGCCTCGAGGTCGTCGTCGAGGACGGGCGCCGGGCCTGGCAGGAGCTGTGGTTGGCCAATGTGGGCATGGTGAAGGTGCTCGCCACCCGCTACGGGCGCCGGGACCCCGACCTGGTCGACGACCTGATCCAGGAGGGCTGGGTCGCCCTGGCCGGGGCGCTGATGCGCTACGACTGGACCCGCGGGGCGCGGCTGTCGACCCATGCCTGGCACTGGGTCAAGCACCACCTCGCCCACGTCATGCGGGAGCGCAGCGCCTGGGAGGCCCGGACGACCCCCGAGGTGCCCGACCGCCCCCACCCGGACCTGGACGACGACGAACCGTACCTGCGGGGACTGCTGGCGCCGCTGTCCCAACTCGAGCGCCGGGTGCTGCTGGCCCGCGCCCATGGGCAGCGGCAGGCCGACGTGGCCCGCGAGTTCGGGCTCAGCCTGTCGACCGCACGCCGGGTGGAGGAGCGGGCCGCCCGCCGCGCACGGGAGGCCTACCTGGCATGGGCGAGTTGAGGCCGGGGCCGGCCGGGGTCATGGCGACCGGGCAGATGGGGGAGAATGGACCCCATGGGACTGTTCTCGTCGAAACCCGCCTTGGCCAAGGAGGTCGCCTCCGAGCTGAAGCGGCGTCGTCCGCAGGCCGGCACCGTGATGGCCGTCGGCCACGGCGACGGGCTCACCCTGGTGGCCACCACCGAATGCCTGGCCCTGCACCGCCCCGACCCCGACGAGGGCCACGACGAGTGGGAGTTCATCGGCTGGCACCTGATCACCCGGGGCGGCTGGAACCAGAAGGCGAGCAAGCTGCGCTGGACCCTGGCCGATGACACCACCACCTTCGTCACGCTCACCGAGCCCGGCAACATCCCCGATGTCTTCCGTGACCGGGTGCGCGCCTCGATCGTGGTCGAGCAGTCCTTCCCGGCCCCCGGGGGCGGGCACGTGGTGATCTCCGGACGACGCAAGCTGGCCGGTGACCAAGGCCTGGTCTGGCAGGTCTCCACCCTCGGCGCAGCCCGCCTGAGTGACCCCCGGGTCGCCGACCTGGCCCGTGCGAAGGCCGCCCAACTGCGCTATGACTACGAGGTATAGCGCCGCGGCACACGCGGGCGGGCGTCGATTGGTGTCCTCGGTGAGGGGTCTGCTAACGTAGTGACTCGCGCCGGGCCAAGGCCCGGGAGCAATCCCCTGTAGCTCAATTGGCAGAGCATTCGACTGTTAATCGAAGGGTTGCTGGTTCGAGTCCAGCCGGGGGAGCCACACCACTGACTGGGCCCTCTTACAGGGCCCTGTTTGCTGTCAGGGCGGTCAGGAAGTTGTCGGCCCAGGCATCAATCGTGTGCGTGTTCACCTGCTTGCGCAGGGCTCGCAACCGCCGCCGCTTCTCAGCCGGGTCATCGGAACCAGCCTTCACCAGCGTGCTCTTCAACCCGTTCAGGTCGTAGGGGTTGACCATGTAGGCCTGCTTCAACTCCCGGGCGGCGCCGGCGAACTCACTGAGCACCAGCGCCCCGTCGTCGGAGGCATGGCAGGCGATGTACTCCTTGGCGACAAGGTTCATCCCGTCACGCAGGGGGGTGACCACCATCACGTCGGCGATCCGGTACATCGCCGCGAGCGTGTCACGCCCGAAGGAGGCATGCCGGTACACGATCGGCGCCCGCCCCAGCGACTCGGTGTGCGAGTTGATCCGGCCCACCAGCAGGTCGATGTCATTGCGCAGCCTCACGTACTCCTCGACCCGCTCCCGTGAGGGGGTGGCCACCTGGATGAACACCGACTTCGACGGGTCGAGCTCACCGGAGTCGAACAGCTCCCCGAACGCCCGCACTTTCTGGCGCAGTCCCTTGGTGTAGTCGAGCCGGTCGACCCCCAGGAAGATCGTCTCGGGGTGGCCCAGGTCGTCCAGCAGTTCCTCGGCCATCGCGATGACCTCGGGGGAATTGGCCAGGTCACGGAAGCCCTGGGTATCGATCGAGATCGGGAAGGCCCGCGAGACCGACTGGCGACCGTCCGGCATCTCGACGGCATCACGGTTCACCTTCAGCGGGGTGTGCGTCTTGACCAGCTGCAGGAAGTTGCGCGACCCGCCGACGGTCTGGAAGCCGACCAGGTCGGCACCCAACAGTCCTTCCAGGATCTGGCGGCGCCATGGCAACTGCAGGTACAGCTCGATGGGCGGGAACGGGATGTGCAGGAAGAAGCCGATGTTCAGGTCCGGACGAAGCTCCCGCAGCATCTGCGGCACCAGCTGCAACTGGTAGTCCTGCACCCACACCGTGGCACCCTCGTCGGCGATCTCGGCAGCCTTCTCGGCGAAGCGCCGGTTCACCGACTGGTAGGCATCCCACCATTCCCGGTGGAACTCGGGGAAGGCCACCGAGTCGTGGTACAGCGGCCACAGGGTCGCGTTGCTGAACCCCTCGTAGTACTCCTCGACCTCATCGGTCGACAGCGGCACCGGGACGATCGTGAACCCATCATGCTCGAAGGTCTCCACCACCTCGTCGGGTGCCCCGTGCCACCCCACCCACGCACCACCGTGCTTGCGCATCACCGGCTCCAGCGCGGTCACCAGACCACCGGGGGAGGTACGCCAGGACACATTGCCGGCCTCGTCGATGCTGCGGTCGACCGGAAGCCTGTTGGCCACCACCAGGAACGTCGCTGTCGAGGGTGTGGGTGCGGGCATGGGGGACTCCTTTCGCCACCTCCACCCTAGCGAGGGCCCACTGCCGCATAGGGTGAAGCCATGAACAACTCCCCCTTCCGGCCCATCACCGAACGCGGCGAGACGATCATCGAGGCCATTGCGGACGACCCCTCGGGCACGCTGCTGGCCAGCGATTTCGACGGCACCCTGTCGCCGATCGTGGACGACCCCGAGGCCGCCCACATCCACCCCGAGGCGCACCGGGCCTTCGCCCGCGTCGCCGCCCTGGTCGGGCAGCCGGCCATCATCACCGGACGCGGCCTCGCCTCGGTGCGCCGGCTCGGACGACTCGACAACACCCCCGGCCTCGAACGGCTGCTGGTCAAGTCCCAGTACGGGGTCGAGACCTGGGACGCAAGCACCGACACCATCACCGAACCCCCGCTGCCGCCGCAGGTCGCCCAGGCCCGTGAGGCCATGGCAGCCCTGCTGGAGCAGTGGGCCGCCGACGGGGTCGACGTCGAGGGCATCGGCCTGGAGGACAAGGGCCGGGCGCTGGGCGTGCACACCCGCCGCACCGCCACCCCGGACGCCACCCTGGAACGACTCCGGGAACCGGTCGTGGCGCTGGCCGCCGACCTGGGCCTTCACCTCGAACCGGGTCGGCTGGTGTGGGAACTGCGCGCCACCCCCGGCACCAAGGCCCAGGCGCTCGACGCGGTGCTCGACCTGCACGGCAGCCGGGTCGCCGTCATGATCGGCGACGACCTGGCCGACGTGACCGCCTTCGACCGGCTCCACGAACTCGAGGGCCGGGGCATGAGGGTGGCTGCGGTGGCCTCGGCCTCCGACGGGGAGCAGCCCGTGGTGGCCGAGAGCGCCGACGTGCTGTGCGACGGGCCCGCGGGGGTGGCCGCCTGGCTGGACGCCGTGGCCGAGGCCATCGAGGCCCGTCGGCCGTAGTTTCCGCTAGGCGAACATCCGGATCGCCGACCAGCCGGTGCCCATCTGGGTGGCGGCGCTGAACTGGCCCCCACCCAGGTGGCGGTAGGCGAACAGCCGCCCGTCGGCGCGGCGCCCGACCAGGTCTCGACGACCGTCATTGTTCAGGTCACCGGGCGAGAAGGCTGCATCGAAGGTGGTCCAGCCTCGTCCGACCTTGTTGACGCCCACGATCACCCCGCCCGCCCCGGTGGTGTAGCTGAGCAGGTCACCATTGGACGCCACCGCCAGCAGGTCGGCATTGGTGCCGCCCGAGGAGTTGCCCACCGTGGTCAGGAAGCGGATGTTGTCGCCCCAGCCGGTGCCCAGCTGGCCCTGGTGGGACAGGCCGGTGGCGGTGATCCGGTAGGACTGCAGCCGGTCGGCCGAATCGACGGCGAACAGCTCCGGGCGACCGTCACCGGTGACGTCCGGCATCACCACCAGCTTGGAGAAACTTCCCCAGCCGTTGCCGACCTGGACGGCGGCACCGAAGTGGCCACCGCCGCGCCCGGGGTAGAAGAACAGGTTGCCGTCACTGCGCCGCGCCAGCAGGTCGTGCAGGCCGTCGCCGGTGACATCGGGCACCCGGCTCATCCAGTTCATCTGGGTCCACCCCTGGCCGGTGACCCGCGCCGGGCCCAGCGTCAGGTTCGCATTGGTGTGGTACAGCAGCAGTGACCCAGTGGCACCGACCGCCAGTACGTCAGCGCGCTGGTCACCGTTTTCGTCCCCGAACACCGGGGCCGGGGGAGGCGGTGGCGGCGGGGGCTGGGTGCTGCCGCCGGCATCACAGTCCATGGTCGCCGGGCGCACCGGGGTGGTGCCCGGGAAGTTGCGGCACACCCCGATGCCGCGCGCATTCAGCCCGGCCTTCATCTGGCTGAGCGCCGAGGCCGAGAAACCGTTCCACTGCATGTGCATCAGCACTGAGTTGCCGGCCCGGGTGTTGTTGACCACGTAGCTGACCACCTGAGACTGCGACTTGCCCTGCCAGTCGTTGGTGTCGACGTTCCACAGCCACGGCTGCATCCCGACCGAGGCGTAGGCCGAACGCACCGTCGAGTTGATCGCACCATAGGGCGGACGACCGAAGCTGGTGACCACCCCAGGTGAGCCCAGCTCACGCTGCACACCGGCGAAGCTCAGGGTGGTCAGGTCGGGGTGGTTGATGGAGTGGTTGAACACGTAGTGGCCGTGGGCCCGCGCGAAGGCGGCATCGAATCGGCCGGCGCTGATGCAGTTGCCGGTCGGCAGCAGCGCCAGGCCGATGTCCAGCTGCTCGGCCGCCAGCACCACCGCACGGAACGCGCTCAACGAGGTGGGGCAGTCGTCATAGGTGAGGGTGACCCGATTGGTGTTGTTGGGGCCCTTGCGTTCGTCGTAGGCGGCCCGCGCGGGTGGGGCCACCTGCACGAGCAGGGTGGCGACCAGGGCGAGGCTGGTGGCCAGGGCCGCGACCCGGCGACGCCAAGCCGTGGGAACTGTGGTGGACATGACTGCCTCCCCGGGCCCCGCTGACCCGGTCGGCGGGTGCGGCAGCGGTGCCACAGCGGCAGCATAGTCCCGCCTGACATCGTTTCGATACCTTCCGGCGGCGCGGTTTCGGGGCGATACTGGGGCTTACGGCATTCCCGTCCGTTTGGGGTGGTGACCATGTGGGAACGACCAACCGAGCCGACCGTCCTCAACCAGGCCCGCGACCGGCTCTACGACGACCTGGCCGCTGCGTGGCGCCACAAGCGTTCCCGGGGGGTCGACCTCGACCCCGTGCTGCACCACCCGGACGTGATCGCCGCCCTGCTGGAGATGACCTTCGGCTGCTGCGCCTACTGTGAGCGCCCCTTGCCGGCCCAGGGCTCGGATGCCGCGGTGGTCGCCCACCACCGACCCACCTGGGGTGCCGTCGGGGCCGACGGCAGCGTGGATGCCCCCGCCTACTGGTGGTGCACCTACGAGTGGCAGAACCTGTACCCGGCCTGCGCCGACTGCGTGCGCACCCGCGGCAGCCGGTTCCCGGTGGAGGGCCCGCGTGCTGGGGTGGGGGAGGGCCTCGGCGGGGAGGAACCCCTGCTGCTCGACCCCGGCCTCGAGGACGCCGACCAGCACCTGCGCCATGAACCCGACGGCCGGCTCAGCGCGCTGTCGCGGCGCGGCCAGACCACCATCGACCTGCTGTCGTTGAACCGCGACGCCCTGGTCACGGCCCGCCTGCTGCTCCGCCAGCAGTGGCACCCTGACCGCGACGACCCCACCGCAGGTTTTGAGAGCCTGCGCCGCCAGCTCGCCGCCGACGCCGATGCTGCCGCCGGTCCTTTCCGGCCTGCCTGGCCTGCCCTGCCCACTGACCTCGGTGGCCGGGTGTCGCAGGCTGCGATGCAGCTCGTCGGGCCCACGCTGCCGCCCACCACCACCGGCGCCGAACCGGGACTGCCGGAGTACTTCTCGGCAGCACGCTGGATCGAGCGGGTCGAGATCACCAACTTCCGGCCCATCCGTGACCTCGACCTGGACCTGACCCGATCCACCAGCGACCAGGGCCCCTGGACGGTGCTGCTCGGCGAGAACGGGTCGGGCAAGAGCTCGGTGCTGCACGCCATCGCGCTGACCCTGATGGGCGGCCGGCAGCGGGGGGACCTCGAGATCGACGCCCGCCAGTACCTGCGCCGACGCGCCCAGAAGGGACTGGTCCGGGTCCACCTGTCCGGGCTGGACGAGCCGCTGGAACTGTCCTGGAAACGCGGTGATGCCCACTTCAGTGGGCCCCAGCAGATCCCGACCTTGCTGCTCGGCTACGGCGCGACCCGACTGCTGCCCCGCTACGGCAGCCCGGCCGGCGACGACCGGCTCGTCCGGGTCGACAACCTGTTCAACCCGCTGCTGGCGCTGACCGACCCCACGTCCTGGCTGGCCGGGCTCGACCAGGACACCTTCGACCTGGTCAGTGAGGGCATCGCCGACCTGCTGGCGCTGGGCCCCGAAACCGAACTGGTGCGCCGGCGCGACCGGGTCGTCCTGCGGCAGGGGTCGGACGAGTCACCCCTGCAGGCCCTGTCCGACGGCTACCAGTCGATGGTGGTGATGAGCTGCGACATCCTGCGGACCGTGCTGGGTTCCTGGTCGCACCCCGCGCTGGCCGAGGGGATCGTCCTGATCGACGAGGTCGGGGCGCACCTGCACCCCCGCTGGCGGATGCGCGTGGTCGGCGCGATCCGGCGCCTGATGCCGCGGGTGCAGTTCGTGGTCACCACCCATGAGCCGCTGTGCCTGCGCGGGGTGCTCGACGGCGAGGTGGTCGTGGTGCGCCGCAACAGCGAGGGTGAGGTGGTCGCCATCACCGACCTGCCCCCGGTGACCGGAATGCGCATCGACCAGCTGCTCACCTCCGAGCACTTCGGGCTGGGCAGCACCGACGACCCCGAGGTGGCCGACCTGTGGGAGAGCTACTACGCGCTGCAGCCGCTGGCCACCCGCACCGGGGCCCAGCAGCAGGAACTCGACCGGGTCCGCGCCCGGCTCGATGAACTCGACCAGCTCGGCGCCACCGAACGTGAGCGGCTCACCCTGAACGCCGCTGCGGAGTACATCGCCGAACGTCGCCAGCGCGGGGATGCCGCCGTGCGGGCCCCCGAGCAGGTCACCGCCGACCTGAAGAAGCTGTGGGCCCAACACCTGCCGGGAGTGGGACCATGATCCGCGTCGCCACCCCCAAAGCCCCGGCGAGCCTGTCGTCGGAGCGCACCCTGGCCGAACGCAAGGCGGCGCTGGACTTCTACGCCACCTGGGACGGCACCGGCAAGTACGACAAGTACACCGCCTACAAGAACCCCGACGTGCGGGCTGCGCTGGAGCTCGCCTTCGGTCGCAAGTGCGCCTACTGCGAGTCGAGCTACGGGGCGACCCAGCCGGTCGCCATCGAGCACTACCGGCCCAAGGGCGGGGTCACCATCGACGGCACGCTCACCCCACCCGGCTACTACTGGCTGGCCAGTGAATGGACGAACCTGCTGCCCAGTTGCACCGACTGCAACAGCCCCCGCCGGCAGGAGTTGCCCACCGGCACCAGGACCGCCGGCAAGGCGAACGCGTTCCCACTGGCGAAGGGCGAGACCGGTCGCGCCGCCCAACCGGGCCAGGAACGCGACGAGCAACGGCTGGTGCTGCACCCCTACCTCGACCACCCCGAGAAGCACCTCACCTTCACCTGGGACACCGGCACCATCGACGACGGCTGGGTGGTGCCCACCCCGTCCAGCCGTGGCAGGCCGAGCCCGAAGGGACAGGCCACCATCGAGGTCTGCGCCCTGCAGCGCCGCGGCCTGGTCGAGAACCGCAGGGCCCACCTGCAGTACCTGCTCGGCGCGCTGGAAGGGGTGCGGGAAGCTGTCGAGAACATCGCCGCCCACCCCGACGACCCGCGCCTGGTCACCCAGTACGAACGCAACCTCGCCGAGGTGAAGAAGTACCTCGGTGACCACGACAAGTACGCCGCGATGTGCCGCCAGGTCGTCACGGCCTATTACCGCCGCCTCTTCGGAGACTAGGAGCCCGCCATGAACACCCCAGCCACCCCACCCCTCGACTGCGACATCGTCATGAAGGGAGGCATCACCAGCGGTGTGATCTACCCCAGGGCCATCGCCGAACTGGCCCACACCTACCGGCTGCGGCAGGTGGGCGGGGCCTCGGCAGGTGCCATCGCCGCCGCCGCGGCTGCGGCCGCCGAACTGGCCCGCCAGGACCCGCGTGCCGGTGCCGGCGGGTTCGCCGAGCTCGACCGGATGCCGCAGGACCTCACCGCCCCCGGCCCCGACGGTCGTTCCACCCTGGCCACCTTCTTCCAACCGACCCGCGCCGCGGCACCACTGTTCCGGGTGCTGCACGCCGTGGACGGGAAGTCCGGCGCCGGGGCGGCGCTGGCCGCGGTCACCACCCTGCTGCGCGGCTACTGGCTGCGCGCACTGGTGGGGGCCCTGGTCGGGGTGGGCGTCGTCCTGACCGGGGTGGTGGCCATGGTCAGGCTGGGTGAGGCCGGGTCCGGCTCGCCGCCCTGGGTCACCGCGGCCCTGGTCACCTGCGTGGTCGCCGGGGTGCTGCTGGCCCTGTTCGGGCTGGTCGCCTCGGTGTTGCTGGGCATTTCCCGCACCGCCGGCCGGGTCGCCGGCGAGGAGTTCGGCCTGTGCACCGGCATGCCCGGGGTCGATTCCGGCGACGCGGCGGCGCTGACCCCGTGGTTGGACGCCAAGATCCAGTCGCTGGCCGGGCGCCCCAGCGACCGGCCGGTCACCTTCGGTGACCTCGCCGAGCACGACATCACCCTGCAGATGATGACCACCAACCTCACCCGGCACCAACCCATGACGATGCCGTGGCGCACCGAGGAGTTCTTCTTCGACCCGGTCGCGATGGCTGAACTGTTCCCCGAGACGGTGGTCACCTGGATGGTCGACCACCCGCCGGCGCTGCCCACCAGTGCTGCGGCGAGGTTTGACGCGGAACTGCTGCGTGCCCAGGCCGGGCACCTGCGCCCGTGGCCGCCGGCCGAGCACCTGCCGGTGGTGGTCGCCACCCGGATGTCGCTGAGCTTCCCGGTATTGATCCAGGCGGTGCGGTTGCAGGCGATCGACTGGGTGTTGCCGGTCAACCGCCGAGCCCGCGATGCCGTCCCGGCCTGGCGGGCGGCGCACCCCGGCGGCACCCTCGAACAGGCCCTGGCCGACCTGGAGCCGCCCGAGTTCAGCGACGTGTGGTTCACCGATGGTGGGCTGTGTTCGAACCTGCCGGTGCACTTCTTCGACACGCCGCTGCCGAAGCACCCGACGTTCGCCTTCAACCTGGCGGCCTTCCCGCCGGGATACCCCAAGAGCCCGGACGAGGCGCGCAACAGTTTCCTGCCCGACCGCAATGCCAGCGCCATGACCCGGCCCTGGTTCGGCTTGCCCACCGGTGGTGCGGGGTCGTGGGTGGACTTCTTCCTGCTGATGTTCGCCACCACCCGCAGCTGGGTCGACGGAGAACAGCTGGTGATGGCCGGCTACCGCGACCGCATCGTCACCGTGCACCACGACGACGCCGAGGGTGGCATGAACCTCAACATGGCGCCCGAGGTGGTGACCAACCTGTCGCTGCGGGGCAAGGACGCCGCGGCCAAGCTGGTGGCGGCGTTCGCCGGTGACCAGCCCGGGGTGGTGCCGGCAGCCGGCTGGGACAACCACCGCTGGATCCGGTTCCGGACCGCCACCGCCGGGCTGACCGGCTGGCTCGACCAGTTCCAGCAGGGCTACCGGGCCCCCGGTGCCGGTGGGACCCCCTACCCGGACCTCGCCGGGCCGGGGGCTGCGGCGACCCTGCCGTCGTACCGGCCGACGGTCGGCGACCGGGTGCTGATCAACCAGCACACCGCCGAGGTGGTCGACCTGGCCGACAAGCTCACCGGGGACCGGGCGATGACCCACGGCGCGCCGCGTCCTCGTCCGCAGTTGCGACTGGTGCCCGACGACGGCACGGCCCAGGGGCTGGCAGAGGTCGACCCGGGAGCGGGGAGCTGAGCAGCCCCAGTCCCGAGTCGTCCCTGTGGTCGTACGTGTTGTGGTGCCTGGTGGCCGGACCTACTGGAAGGCCTCGTCGACCGGCACCTGCAGGCCGATCGCGAGCCGGTTGGTCTTGTTGGCTGCCGCCACGATGGACTGCAGTTCGGCCAACTGCTCGTCCGAGGCGCCCTTCTGGCGGGCGGCCGCGGTGTGCGAGCGCACGCAGTAGGTGCAGTTGTTGACCGTCGACACCGCGACGTAGATCAGCTCCTTGACCATTGGGTCGAGCGAGGTGCCCGGCCCCATCAGGTTCTTCAGCTCGTCCCAGGTGCGGGCGAGGTTGTCGGGGTCGTTGGCCAGGACCCGCCAGAAGTTGTTGATGAAGTCGGTGTTGCGGGTCTCGCGGATGTCGTCGAAGACGGCCTTCACCTCGGGTGAGGCGTCCTCATCGCTGATCAGCGGCAGCATGGGGGAGTACTGCTCGGTTCCCATGCGCGCCTCAGTTCTTCGGTACGAAGGCGAACACGCGGCTGGGGAAGCCGGTGCCGCCGGCGATGCGGGGCACACCCACGACGATCACGGCGCCGGTCGGCGGCAGCTGGTCGACGTTGATGAGGTTCTCCAGGTGCCACAGGCCGTTGATGTGGGTGACGTTGCGGTGCACCGGGTGGGTGGGCTCGTTGCCGGGGTCGATGCCCAGGGTGTCGACACCCAGGCCCACGACGCCACGCTCGACCAGCACCTGGGCGGCTTCCACACCGAAGGCCGGGAACTTCAGCTGGTCGGGGTCAGCGCTGCCGGCGTAGTTCTCCACCGAGTCCTTCTTGTGGGCCCAGCCGGTGTTCAGCACGACGGCGCTGCCGGCGGCGATGGTGCCGTTGGCGGCCTCGAAGGCCTCCACGTCGGCCACCTGGAGGGTGTAGTTCGGGGTGGCGGCGGCCTGCTCGGTGATGTCGATCACGACCACCGGCACGACCAGGTCGTCGAGCGGCACGCCGGCCGCGTCAACGCCACCGGGGACGAAGTGCTCAGGTGCGTCGAAGTGGGTGCCGGCATGCTCGAAGGTGGTGAACACGCGGGCGTGGTATGCGCCGGGGCCGTGGGTGATGATGTCGGTGGCTTCGAGGGCGGGGGCCCCGGGCCACAGCACGGTGTCGGGGCCGAGGACGTCGGTCAGGTCGACCAGGCGGAAGCCGCCGGTGAAGGCTGCGAAGGCAGCGTCGCGGGCGGCGGTGGTGATGTCGGACATGGGCTCGCTTCCTGTGGGGTGCCGCCGGGGCAGCATCGTTGGTGCAAACGGTGGTGCGGGTCGGGCGGGGCTCGGCCGCTACCTGTGGCCAAACACGGCCACCGGCAGGATATTCCCGGATGGTCGGGAGTTTTCTGGCGTCCGCTGCAGGGCGGCGGGGCCCGCGGTGGGGGGCGCGCTCTCCCCGCGGGGCGGGGTGTGCAGTAGCCAACCGGTCAGCCGACGCGGTAATGTTCCTGCGCGTGACGTCTGCCGACAACTGTGTTGTGACAAGGCATTTCATGCTCGGGGCGTTAGCTCAGCCGGTCAGAGCAGGGGACTCATAATCCCTGGGTCGCGGGTTCGAGCCCCGCACGCCCCACCACTAGGCCAAACACTGGTACTGGATCCCGCACAAAGGTAACACAGCCGGGTATCCTCGGATTCGTGAGCACCCAGAACGACACCAAAACGACCCCGCCAGCCACCCAGGAGGTCGACCTCGACGCTCTGGCCGGCCTGCTTGAGGACTGGCGCGTGCACCTGCGGGCGAAGGGTCGCAGCAAGGGGACGATCGACTCCTACCTGCGGGTCGGGACGACGTTCGTGGAGTACTTGACCGCCCAGGGCATGCCCACCGGGGCATCCAGCGTCGCGCGCGAGCACATCGAGCACTACTTGGCAGACCTCCGGGACAGGGTCTCTCCCGCGACCACGGCCAAGCACTACCGGTCCCTCCAGCAGTTGTTCCGATGGCTGGTGGACGATGGGGAGATCTCGCGCTCACCCATGGAGCGGATGACCGCGCCCTCGGTTCCTGAGCAGCCGGTGGCAGTCCTGGCCGAGGGCGACGTGACCGCGCTACTGGCGACATGCAAGGGCAACACGTTCGAGGCCCGCCGAGACCAGGCCATCATCCGCCTGTTCATCGACACAGGGATGCGGGCTGGGGAACTGACCGGGCTCGACGTCGAGGACCTGGACCTCGAGACGATGGTGGCGAACGTGATGGGCAAGGGGGGCCGCGGCCGCGCCTGCCCCTTCGGTGTGAAGACGGCCGAGGCCCTGCGCCGCTACGTCCGGGCCCGGCGCACCCACACCTTCCACGCGCTCCCGGCCCTCTGGCTGGGGGTCAAGGGGCAGATGACCGACTCGGGAGTCCGGCAGATGCTTGAACGTCGCGCCAAGGATGCTGGTGTGCCGAACGTGCACCCGCACCGATTCAGGCACACGTTCGCTCATCTGTGGCTGGCGGACGGAGGGCAGGAGAACGACCTCATGCGCCTTGCCGGGTGGCGGACCCGTGAGATGGTGGGCCGCTACGCTGCCAGCGCCGCGGACGAACGAGCTCGTGAGGCTCACAGGCGGATGGCCCCAGGGGATCGATTCTGACCGGCGCGTCGCGGCCTTGAATCCGATATCGGGTCGCCTAGCATAGGGGAACCCAGCGTGGCTCGACTCCCAGGTCGACCCCGGAGCTCGTGACTCCGGCCATGCACTGCACAGTCGCCCTTTCTCGTGGCGTACCACTCGGGAAGCCGCCACGACGGCCCCGGAACGAGAGACGGAACATGTGCCGGAATCCGGGTGACGCCGGAGTCCGAGGGTGGGACACGGTTCGACCCCTTCCCGGGGGCGGACAACTGCGAGGGAAATCCCCGAAGGCCCAGAGCGGCCGGAGGTTGCACAACCCGCTGAAGTCCCGGCCACCCCGAGGGGTGGTGCGGGGGACCGATCAGCGACAAAACGTAGGTGAGCCAAACCCTGGACAGCCGGCCATGACAGTCGAGTGACCCCCTACGCGGGGTCGCTCTCCAGCAATGGAGATCCTGTCATGGCCGAAATGCCAGCCTCAGAGCGCGTGATGCGCGCCCAGATTGCAGCCTCGACGCGGTGGGCAAAGGAACCCGACCGCGCCCAGGCAACCAAACCCGCTCGCCAGGGCCTGCGCCGAAAGTTCGAGCGAGAAGCCGACCCCGAGGGGAAACTCCCGCAGGCCGAACTTGATTACCGAGTCGACCAGCTGATGAAGGCCCACATGTTGCGGATGACCCTGGCGGCGTCCAAGGCTCGCAGGGAGAAGCGGGCGAAGTCATGAATGCCCCGGGAAAGGTGAATGCCGCTCCGGGGTGGACGGAGCGGCATTCAGGACAGGCCTACGAGCCTTGTTTCCCGGGAGCGACGGTGTCGCTCAGCGCCAAGTGTATGCGACCGACCCGACAGAACTGGGGAGCTGGTCAGCGCGTCGACCCCGTGAGGGGCAGGCGATGATGGGCATCCAGCTAGTCAAGCTCGCCCTCAGGGAGCCGTGGCCCCAGACCCTGATCGCACCCGAACGACTGGTGCTGATCGCCATGAGTGCTGTGGCGATCGATCCTGGCTCGAAGAGGGACACCACCCCAGCCCGCTACTACGCCGGCACCACAGCGCTGATTGAGTCGACCGGCCTGCCCCAGCGGAGCTGTCAGCGTGCACTGGCTGGCCTGGTCGAGAAGGGCGCCATCCGAAGAGTCAGGGGCGCGTCACCTGGTCGACCGGCCGAATGGGAAATCACCACCCTCACGTATGCCACCCATGGCACACGTTCCGAGGGTGAACGTGTGCCACTGGTGGCACACGAACGTGTGCCAGATCGGACACTCACGTGTGCCACCAGTGGCGGGTCTCATAAGAGGAGCAACAGGAACAAGGGCAAGGAGCAAGAAGCGTGACCTCACTTCACTGCCCAAACCTGGGTCTCTCTACTGGGCTGCTGGTTGCGTCATGCATGGCATCGTCACTTAGCTGTCGCGCGCCATGGCGACGGATGCCATGCCATGGGGGCCGACGATGAACGAGACCCCCGAGAACACCACCGAGAGCCGCGAGCAGCAGAACCGAGCCCTCGCCTTCATCGTCGCCTCGATCCGCCCCGACTGGGGCCAACCAGGGATCCTGGCCGCGCTGCGCAAGCTCGAACACAAACCGCTGGCAGACGTGGCCATGGCCGCGATCCACGCCACGGAACGCACCGACCAGCGGACGCCGGCCTTCATCCCATCCCCCGGGGAACACTGGCGAGAATCACCGAAGGCCACCCCAACCGCGGGCCCCGCCCCTGTCCGGGGCCCGCAATGCGTCTACTGCCACGGGGAGGAACACGGGAACCGACACCAGACCATGAGCCGACGCGACGGACACCCATTCCTCACCCGCGACGCCTGGAAAGCGCAGGCAAAACGATGACCGGCCCCGTGCTGCGCGTCGCCGGCCTCGAAGTACCCCTCGAGCTCCTGGCCGACGTGATCGGCGTCGGACTCGGGGAAAAGCTCCAGGCCGAGAAACACCTACCGGCCGGGAGCACCCCGTTCCCATCGCTCCCAATCCGCAACCTGGAGCAGCTACTCAACCGCGCAATTGCCGCTAGCGGAACACTTTCGGGTCAATTGTTGCCCGAACCGAGTCTCGTCACGTTGTCTGAATGGGCAAGCAAGAACTACATCGAACCCAGGACAGCGCGACTTTGGGCCAAGACCGGACGAATCCCCACCACACGCCCCGGCCGCGCCTACCTGGTCGCAGCCACCACACCACCACCGACCCGAAGGAACCCCCGATGAGCAACCGCATCGTCATCGACACCCGCACCGCGGACGACCTCGCCAGTTCCCTGCCCGACCTCGCCGCGACCGTCACCGCACCCGGACTCGGCCGAGCCGAACGAGTCAGCCGAGCCGGGAAGGCCGCCGAAGCCGCCCACGACATCCGAGCGATCCTGCCCACCCTGGCCCCCTACGCGTCCCGCCAGCACAGCCGCATCGCGGACCTGGTCACCTGCAACAACCCGATCATTGGCGACGGGGACCCCCTCGCAGCCCGCGAACGCCTCGACCAGGACGCCCAGCACCGCAGCCTGGCCGTGCAGCTGCGAGCCTGGCCCAACCTGGACCCGTTCACCGATGCCACCGCGGGCCCCGTACGGCTCAGCCCGTACCCCGTCGCGACCCCCTTCCTCGACACCTACGCCACCCCGAAGACCGAGGAGCTCGGAGTGGCCCAGATGGTGCCCGACGCCTGGGAGCTTCCCGAAGCGGTCATCGATGCCCCGATGGGAGACGAGCACCACGCCGAACGGTTGACCGTCACCGGCACGCGCCAGCCCTGGCACACCTCGAGCATCCTGCTGTCCGCCTCGAGCCAGCAGTTCGACAACACCGCCACGGCATTCGACGCCGAAGCAGCGATGGCCACCGTCGCCTCGATCGGCCTGGAACGCCAACTGCTGGCCGACCTCGCCACCGACGCCCCGACCGCAGCCACTTTCGCCGCAGCCGAGGAAGGCGCCGGCATCTGGCCGGCCGGCGCGGACCTCATCGTGTGCCACCCCAAGGACAAGCCGAAGATCGTGCGCAGCTACGCGGCCGAGGGCATCGACCCCGCCGACCGTCCGTCGATCCTGGCCACCGGGGGCGCAACCCGGGGCATCGCCCTGGTCATGGCCACCGGTGCGGTCTGGGCCGAGGCCAGCGGCACTGAGTTCATGTCGGTCGACGAGCCGTCGACGTTCGGGAAGACCATCGCCGCCTACCGCTACGGCCGCGCACATCTCCGCATGGCCGGCGCTGTCCAGCTCGTCCACGTCGCTCCCGGACCGTTCACCGCCGACACCCCCACCATCACCGGCACCCCCACCGTCGCGGAGACCCTCACCGCTGACCCCGGCACCTGGACCCCAGCAGCAGCCGGCATCGTGTTCACCTACCAGTGGAACCGCGACGGGGACCCGATCGATGACGCGACCGACCCGACCTACACCCTCACCGCCAGCGACGAAGACACCCATGTCACCGTCACCGTCACCGGCACGCTGGCCGGCTACGGCTCCCTGGTCGCCACGTCCGAGCCGCACGGACCGGTCAGCGCATGACTCGCGCCATCGAGCGGGTCCCCACCGCGGGCCACGAACCCCCAGAACTCCAGCCGATCCCGCCCCCGGTACTGGTCTGGAAGCTCGACCCAGACCGCTACCTCAACGACCCCGACTACGCCGAACGAGTGCGCGCATTCGTCACCCGCTGCTACCCCGCGACGGCCTCACCCGAAGCGGAGGTGTACGACGACCCGACCTGCCCGACCGGCCGCGTCCTCATCACCACCGCATTCATCGGCCCCACGGGCCAAGTCTGGATCCCGTCACGTGAAATCTTCGTCCCGATCGACCCCGAGGAACCCCTACCATGACCCGCTATCGCGACTTCTACCCGATCAACCCCCGCGGCGATCGGCCCCTCAGCCCCAGTGAGCCGCGCTACGCCGACCTGGTCAACACCGGCGCACAACACCGCCGCTACACCACCGGCACCCAGCACCGCGGCTTCACCGCCACCCTGCGCACCGCCACCGACACCAAGACCAGCACCATGACCGGCATCGCCGTGCCCTACGACGAATGGAGCCAGGTGGCCCCCGGAGTCATGGAACGCTTCCTGCCCAGCGCCTTCACCGACCTGATCCGCGCCCAGACCCCGCTACCCCTGCTCGTCGCCCACGACTACCAGGCGCTCCCGATTGGGATCTCCACCGGCTGGGCCCACGCCGCCACCCGTGCCACCACCGGCCTCCAGGGCAGCTGGCGCATCGACCACAAGGACCCCGCGGCCGCCGACGCGTACCGCAAGGTCGAGGAAGGCTACGCCACCGGCCTGTCGGTCGGCTTCCAAAGCCCCCTCGAGGACCAGGACGTGACCTTCGACGACAACGACACCATCTGGATCACCCGGCGGGCCAACGTCCGACTGCTCGAGGTCTCCATCGTCTCTGCCCCCGCCTACCCAGGGGCGCAGATCACCCACGTGGGCTGAGGCCCCACCATCACCCGGAGACCGCGGCCGCGCCAGCCGCGACCCGGGACCGGGGAGGCCCGAGAGGCCGGGCCTCCCCCCAAGCCGGGAGCGATCCCCCAAGGGCCACCGGGGGATCGCTCCCACCCCAGCAGCCCGCAAAGGAGCCGACATGAACCCCGACGACATCCTCATCACCAAGTACCTCGAGCGCCTCACCCGCCGAAACCTCCTGCCCCTCTTCAGCAACATCGTCCGCTTCGGCGCGATCAAGCCGGTCGGCATCAAGGCAGCCGGCATCACCGCCACATGCACCACCTGCAACAAGACCTGGCAGACCAGCGGCCGCCACCAACGACGCCTCGACCCGATCGAGAGCCACACCTACAACACCGGCCACCCCATCACCGTCACCACCCACACCACGTTCACCCTCAAGCGCCACCCCGCCCACCAGTGGTGAACCCCGACCGCGCCGAGCTCCGCGCCCTCCGCCACACCCTGACCAACACCGACACCCCAGAGCCGCAGCCCCTCCACCTCACCGCAGGCACCGGACACCCAGGACCCTGCCCCCTGTGCGGACAACCCCAACCCCGCCGACCCCGCGCCATCCTCCACGACAACCACCAGATCTGCCCCAGCTGCGCACACCACCACGGCCACCGAGAGACCAACACCACCCTCACCGCCATCACCGAACTACTCACCGCCAACCCCACCCCAGCCGCCACCATCACCGCCGACGCCGCCTGGCGCTGGTGCAACCAACAACTCGCCCGCACCACACCACCCCCGACGAGCTCGACGACCTCGACGACGATGCAGCCGAGCTCGAGGAACACCAGGAAGAACCATGGGCAACCGCGACAACACCCGACGACTCCGACCCATCTGGAACGTGATCATCGCCAACAACCAAGGATGGACCTGCCGCCGATGCCAGAAGCCCATCCGACCAGGCGAGCCATACGACCTCGGCCACGCAGCCGATGCCGACCCCAGCCGCACCCACGAAACCCACGACGTCGAACCCGAACACCCGTTCTGCAACCGCTCGGCCGGATCCAAGGCCCGCAACAAGCTAGGCAAGCTCAACCCATCCCGAGACTGGTAGCGCTATTCGGCTTGGCGCTCCGCTATCCGGCTTAGCTGGCCGCTACTCGGCTTGTCCGGCCCAGGGGGCCGTTTTTTCAGGCGGGGCGACCCCGACCGCAGCCCACGCGTCGGGTAAATATCTCTCTCCGTTCGGTATCTCCCGCGAAACACCACAGAACGGCCCAGAAGACGCGAGTAATCGCGATCCTGGGCCGTTTGGGTGCGGGGGTGGGGGTCAGGTCAGGTCAGGGGCTCCGGAGCCGTCAGCGGTCGAATTCCGGCCGTGCGCCTCGGCGTGGTCGGCTGCGTGGTTCAGGAGCCTGGCCAGTTGGCGGGCTTCGTCGGGGGTAAGGCCGTTGTCCCAGAAATCGAGGCCGCAGATGTTCACCTGGGTCGGTGTCGACAGTGGGCCGGCCGGGGTGGCCAGTTCCTCTATCGAGATGGTGACGCCGAGCTGGCGGGGTGCCAGCTGGTCGGGGTGGCGCGGGTCGGGTCTGGGGCTGCGGTCGAGGGTGGCCTCGGCCGACTCGTGGTTGCGGACCGGAGTCGAGCGGCCGTCTGTGAGGGTCGAGTCGTAGGGGTGGCCGGCCGGCCAGCAGCACCAGTCGGGGCACGGTGGGATCGTCTGACGGGTCATTGTGGGCTCCTGGGGGAATGGGTGGCGACCTGGTCAACGAGTCGCCGCATGGCGTGGTCTGGGAGTTGGACGTAGCGTTGTGTGGTCGCGGCCGAGGCGTGGCCGAGGAGCTGCTGCACGGTCAGGACGTCACGGTCGACGGCGTAGGCCTTGGTCGCGAACCGGTGGCGCAGCTGGTGCATGGTGACGCCCGGCGGCAGCAGCGCGGAAACCAGCTTCCCGACCGTGTCCGGGCTCAGGTGCCCCTCGACCTGCCCGGCGAACACGTGCCCGGGTGCCCGGGTGTGCAGCTGCACGGCGATCGATTCCGGCAGCGGCAGGAGCCGGTCACGGTTGCCCTTGCCGTGCACGACCAGCGACCAACCGTCCTCGGTGGCGACCACGTCACGGGTGTGGACCCTGGCCACCTCCCCGCGGCGTAGGCCCAGCTCGGCCGACAACCGCAACATCAGCGCTTCCCTGGGGTACGCGGCCTCGAGGGCCTTGGCGTAAGCCCACTCCGGTGATGGTCGGGGCATCGGCGGCGACTGCCGGACCACGGGCAGGCCGTCCGCCGGCGACTCGAGCACGAACCCCGACCGCAGCGCCCAGGCGTAGAACCCCGTCACCGCGGACCGGTAGGACCGGGCGGTCTCCCTGGCCCACCGGTGCCCGGCCTGCCACTCGACCAGGTCAGCCGCACTCACCTGCCACGGGTCCGTGACCGGGCACTCAGCGGCGAGTACCTGCAGCTGCTTGCGGCGTACCCGGACCGTGGCCGGCGCAGCACTGGCCGCCCTCAGGTAGTCGATCCACGCCGAGATACTCGCGTGCCACTTGGCCGAAACCTTCCGCTTGAGACGCTCCCGGCCGTCGACATGCGCGGTCGGGTCCAAGGTGACCCGACCAGTGTTCAACGCCCACCGGTAGAACGTCCGCAAGCTGGTGCGGTACACGTACAGCTGTCGGCCGGTGAACTGCTCGAGCCACTGGTCGACGTGGCCGGGAGCGACCAGCCAGGGGCTGGTGTCGACCTCACGGGCGAACCGGCGTAGGTCTTTCAGGAGCCGGTCACGGGTGGCCGGGCTGTAGTGGCTGGCCAGGGTGGGCGTGATCGTGGTGAGCGCGGCATCCCACCTGGCCGCGTTGGTCGGGGTCACTGGTCGACCTCGAGGTCCTCGACCAGCTGCACGTCGACGGCCAGGAACGCCTCGAGCTCGCTGGTGTCGACGCGGGTCACGACCGCGACCGCGAGCGCGTCGACGGCCTCGACCACGTCGGGGTGAGCCTGGTCAAACCAGCGGCCGAGGTGTTCGGAGATCTCGCCGGCGGTCGGGTTGGTGAACGCCGCCTGCAGGCCGGTGATGGTGTCCGTGATGCGGATGACACGCCGGTCGGCGGTCTTGGGTGAGGTGGTCATACGATGGGTCCTTTCGACAGAGGGGGATTCGGTCGGTGAAGGATCGGAAACCAGCGCCTGACGAGCGGTGACGCACAAGGGTAAGAGGCTGAGCACTCATAATCCCTGGGTCGCGGGTTCGAGCCCCGCACGCCCCACCCAGAGTGTCTTACGGGAACACGCGACATCGGAAGATGTGGAGTGTTCCCGTCTGGCTTCCTTGCCTCCGGTCGTCTCTCGAATGATGGTCGCGAACGGTTCTGCGAGGCGCGGGCGTAGCTGCTCGTCCTCAGTGATCTCTAACCGCGTGTAGAACGCTTGGTTCGCGAGCCTCCTGCTCCCGTCATCGGAGTAGGCGTAGGCGTGGTGAGCGTCGGCGAGGAGCCGCAGCGAGTCGTGGAGGAATGCCCGCCCTCCGACGTGTTGCTGGTCGTGCTCACTGAGGCGGTGCTCGATGTCGGCGAGTCCGGCGCGGATACGGTCTTGGTGCCGTTTCAGAGTTGGCAGGTCGATGGCGTCGGCGAAGTGTGCGGCGAGTAGCTTGTCGCTCTCGGCTTCCAGGCGTGCCCGGCTTGCGGTCAGGTCGGTGAACTCCTGATCGCGTCCCGCTCCGCGCTGGTCGAACGCGGTGTCGAGCTCGGCGGCGAGGTGGCGGTAGCCGTCTTCGCTGATCGTGATGTTGGCGTAGGAGTCCGCTACGAGTCGTTCCGCAACCTGGACGGGCACCGCCCGTCGAGTGCAGGCCGTGCGCTTGGATGCTCGGCCGGAGCAGACGAAGTAGGCGTAGGTCGTGCCGCGCGGGTTGGTGGCGAAGTCCAGCAGCATCCGCGAGCCGCAGGTTCCGCAATGCAGTAGCCCTTTCAGGTGGTGGGCGTGCTGAACGTGCCGGGTTGCGTGCGCGTTGCGCGCCTTCAACAGAGATTGCACCTGATCGAAGAGCACCCGCTCCACGATGGGTTCGTGCGCGCCGGGATGCAGGGCACCTCGGTAGCGGATGACTCCGGCGTAGTACGGGTTCGTCAGCACGCGGTAGAGGGCGTTCTTCCCCAGCGGCCCGGATGGACGCTTGGGCGACGGCACCGACCGCAGTCCGCGAGCGGTGAGGTCGCGCAGCAGCGCGGTCACGGAGGTCTCACCGCCTGCGTACTGTTCGAACCCCCAGGTGATGAGCGGTGCGCGCTCGGGGTCGACTTCGACCGTGCGCATCTCGCGGCCCTGCTCGTCGGTGCGGCGCACGTTGAGGTAGCCGATGGGTGCGCGCCCTGGGGTGCCACCTTGAGACACCTTCTGCGTCAGCCCCTTCGTGACCTCGGTAGCGAGGTTCCGGGAGTAGAACTCCGCAATGGACGACATGATGCCATGGACGAGCATCCCCGAAGGCGTCTGATCGATGGACTCGGTCGCCGACACGAGGGTGACTCCGGCGTTGATGAGGGCTTCGTGAATCTTCACGTCGTCAGCGCGGTTGCGGGCGAGCCGGTCGAGCTTGTGAACAATGCAGAAGGTGGTACGGGCGCCGGCGATGAACGCCAGCATGTCCTGTAGACCGTCGCGGTCTGCCGAGCGCGCGGACTCTCCGGCGTCGATGAACTCGCGCACGATCCGTGCTCCCAACTCGTCAGCCTTCCGGGCGTTGGCCTCACGCTGGGCGGGGATCGAGAACCCTTCGTCGGTGCCGCCGCGCTCGGCCTGCTCCCGCGTCGACACCCGCAGGTACGAGACCGCCAGCAGCACGGGCGCGTCGGCCGCGTGCTCGGAGGTCGTCGGCCGCGTGCTCGGAGGTCTTTGTGTCGAGTGTCGCGGTGCTCATGATGGGACCTCCGTGCCGGGATGCTTCTTGGTGTCGATCTTCTCGCGCACCCCCGACAAACCGGAGAGCTCAGTGGCGCGCGGACGCCAGGTCGTCGGGCGGTGGGAGCCCGTAGGGATCGGGATCGCCGCTCACCCAGGCGCGGTAACGGGCTTCAGCGATGCCCAGCACCCACTCGATCAGCTTCCCGAGGTCAGGCTCATGACGCCGCGTCACCCGCAGCCGCAGATTCCTCTCGTCGCCTCGCATAACAGACAGGTGCACTGGCCTTCGCGATGCACACTTTCGCCCGTCCACCCTACCCCCACTTTGAGGTCACACGCCTCTTGCAGATCGAGGAATCGCCACTTACGTCGGTGACGAAACCGACGTACCGTAAGACATGGCCACCAAACGCTACGACCCCACAGCGACCGACTTCAACGGCCGCTACGCGCGCTGGGTCGCCGCACTCGAATCCGGCACCGAAGCCGAGCTACTCGAAGCCACCGTGGCCCTCCCGACGCTTAACAAGCGCGTGCTGGCGAAGCTTGCAGCGGTTGATCGCGACGAGCCCGACTCGACGGTGCGTGCGGAGCGGAAGCGCGTGCTCGTGCTGCTCAGCGAGATGAACGCAAACCAGGCCGCACGCCTCCGTGAACGGAAGCAGGCGGAGCAGCGCCGCCGCGACCGAACGGTACGTGTTGAGCGCCGAGTCGAGCTGCCGACCACCTGCGCACGGTGCGGAACCAAGCTCAAAGAAGTGAAGCCTACGGGCAGGCCGCGCCTGTACTGCTCGCCCGCCTGCCGTAAGGCCGCCTACGAAGACCGCCGCGCCCACCGCGACGGTGCGGTCAAGGTGCAGGTCGTGGAGAAGCTCGTCACTGAGGTGCGAGAGCGCCTCATCGAGGTACCTCATCCGAGAAGTGACTGCATCAACGCAGTGCTGGCTGATGACGACCTCATGGTCTCAGTGATCTGGACGCTCACCGCGCTTGTGCGAGACAGCAGCCGCAAGGCGTACGACCCCGGCCAACCAAAGTTCGAGAGTCTCCACCTTCACGCCAGAGTTCTGTCCGAAGCGCTCGACCATCGCGCGGGCATCGGTAGCCGCCGAACTGAGAGCAGTAGATGAGGGGAGTGCCTTGCGCTCCACGTTGTTCGGAGGGAGGACGGACGTCCGAACGAGTCCTGAGCACGGACGACCCCTACGGCGTCCAGTCTGCCTGTAAGCCCGTCGCGATCTCACTTGAGCTCACCGCATCAGGTCCAGCACGGGCGCGCGGTGCCGATAGGGTGTCAGGATGAGTGACTGGAGCGACTACTGGGGCTGTCCGAGGTGCGGCAACTTGACCCTCCGCATCGAAGACAAGGCCGGACGTTGCGACGTTGCTACATGTGAGTATGACCAGTGCGACTACTTCGACGAGGGAACTCCTGAGTAACCGCCGACCCATCGTCGTGTATGCTAGGCGTATTACGCCCCGCCGTCCTCAGGGATTGGCGGGGATTTTTCTACCCGACGGAGGGACAGATGAGCGACGACGTGGATCGCGTAGTGGTCTTCATGGACTACCAGAACGTCCACGGCTGGGCACGCCGCCAGTTCCTCCCGTTCGGCGCCGACCCCAGCGACGGGCACGTGTTCCCGCTCAAGATCGGCGAACTGCTCACCGGGCGCCGACGGCGTGAGAGCGAACTGATGGAGGTTCGCGTCTACCGGGGCCGTCCGAACCCGGAACGCCAGCCCGGTGCCGCAGCAGCGAACGACCGACAGGCCGCCATGTGGGAACGCTCCGATCGGGTCACTGTGGTCAGGCGCAACCTTCAGTACCCCTCGGATTACCCGGCATCACGCGCCTCGGAGAAGGGCATCGATGTCGCGATCGCCGTGGACATGATCCGCCTCGGCATGTCCGGCTACATGAACGCCGCGATCTTGTTCTCTTCGGACAACGACCTCATGCCCGCCGTCGAAGTCCTTTGGGGCATGCCGCAGTGCCACGTCGAGGTTGCCTCGTGGTCGGGCGCTCATCGCGTCCGCTTCCCTGGCACGCAGCAGCCGTGGTGCCACCACCTGAACGAGACCGACTTCCACGCGGTGCGCGACACCTACGACTACTCGCCCCACGAGTAGAGGCCGCCCACGACGGGCGCGTCCTCACCCACACCGTGCCCCGGTGAACACCGCACTGCTTGTCGGCGCGATCGCGCTGACTCCCTGCCGGCGGGCTGTTCGTATAGCGTCCACTTCCGCGTCCGTGAGAGTGAGGATCTGACTCACCGCGAACTCCGCCCGGTCCCTGATTCGTGTCGGTCCCGACCACTACTCTGGAAGCCATGGGACCCTCGGAGTACGAACTCGAAGCATGGGAAGCCGTCCAGCGGTTCAAGGGACGACCGCTGTCCCAAGGGATGCGATGGGCTGGCGACAAGGCGGCTGACGGGTTCGCGGCGCTCGGCGACAACGCCGATAAGTTCCTCGAAAGTCACCCCAAAGCCGAGCTGGCTGTCTCGCGGGGCAAAGAGGTAGCCACCAAAGGAGCCAAGGCCATCGGCACCGGGTTCCGCAAGGCCGCCAGCGCCCTCCCCGACTGGAGCGGCGAGGCCATTGAGGCAACCAAGCGGTCACTCACGCGCATCTCACGAGCGGGGCTCTCGCCGAGGCGAGTTGTAGGTCGGCACAAGAAGCGCGGCCACGAGGTGTCTAGGCTGGCTGACGTTCGCCGACTGGACCTTGAGCAAATCGACGAGGTGCGCGGGCGGGGAGCAAGTTGGTACTACCCCGCGCTCGCTGCGCTGTCCGGGGCTGGCGCTGGTTTTGTGATCTCAGGTAGCGAGTTGGCCGTCATTCCATCAGCGGGCGTTGCGGCAGCACCTTCAGGCGGCGCGATCGTCGGTGCGTTCGCTGGTGATGCCGCGATCGTGCTTGGACTCTCCTCGCGCGTCGTCGGTCAAGTCGCCCTGAACTACGGGTATGACCCCGAAGATCCTGCCGAGAAGCTTTTCATCTTGTCCGTCGTCAACGCCGGGACC
Source organism: Aestuariimicrobium sp. Y1814 (assembly GCF_050113895.1). Lineage (NCBI taxonomy): Bacteria > Bacillati > Actinomycetota > Actinomycetes > Propionibacteriales > Propionibacteriaceae > Aestuariimicrobium > Aestuariimicrobium sp. Y1814. The sequence continues at coordinate 328,892 of NZ_JBNJRW010000003.1, forward strand.
GCAATGTCCGCGACCGCGAAGACCGCGGCGATGGCCGATGTCTCCCGCCTCACTCAGGCTCTCGTGCGCGGCAAGACCTGGGCAGTCCTCAATGAGTCAGTCATCTCCAAGGTCTCGCAGCAGGTCGCGAAGGTCTTCAGCTTCCGCCTCACCAAGAAGGGCCTCGGGAAGGCCATCCCTGCAATCGGGATCGTAGTTGGTGGCGCCTTCAACTGGACCACGTTGGAGTCCATCGTCGACGCCGCTGATGTCGCGTACCGTCGCCGTCTGCTGATCGAAAAGTACCCGCAACTCCAGACCGAGGATTCCTCGGCTTGGTTCTCTGACATCGAAGGAGACGTAGCCGAGGACGCTGACCAGGCATTCAGCGTGATTGACGAACTCGCCGATGCTGGCGGGCCTGACCTGCGGGAGCCCCAGGGAGGCTGAGGTACCACATGCCTGCTGGCATGCCGCATTCCACCAGATTCGGGTCGTCCTCTGGATCGACGGTGGAGCCAAGGCGGGGTCGCCCGTGACGACCAACCATCTTCACCTTGACCGCGTCTTCGCCCATATCGTGCTCCGGTGCACTCTGAACTGGCGAGCCAGCGCGTTCACGCTTACACCTTGTGCGTGGGCTGTTCGCATAGCGTCCACTTCCTCCTCGGTGAGGCGTGTTCGAGCGCGTCTCTTTGGCTCTTTCGACACGTCGAACAGCGGGTCTTCGGCCTCGTCTTCGCGCTCGACATCCCCACGATTGCCCTGATTCCACGCGGAGACAAGCCTCTCAACCCGTGGTCGTCTGTTCCCGCAGCGCTCGATTGCTTCCACCCAGATCGTGGCCCTCGTGGTCGCCGTTGCGCAGGTTCCAGTGCAGAGTGCACGCCGCCAGTGAAGGATCCGGTGAGGAACTGGCACATCCGCGGGTCGGGGGGCCGGTTAGCATCGGCGCCATGGCCAATGAGGACCTGTCACCAGCGGGAGTGGGACTGTATTGAAGCGTCGCCTGGTCCGCTCCCGGCAGGTCGCCACCACCCTGAGCCGCAACGGGTTGCGCCTGGGCGAGCCAGATGGGCCTCGGCACGCTGCTGCCGCCCAGCGACGAGGTCGACGCAGGCCCCGAGGACTCCAACCCGCGCCCGGAACTGCTGGTCTCGACCCTGCAGGAACTCGGCACGGTCTACGTCAAGTTCGGCCAGGTGCTGGCCACCCGCCGCGACCTGCTGCCCCCGGAGTACTGCGATGCGCTGGCGACGCTGACCGACTCGACGCCGACCACCCCGGTCGACGAGATCAAACAGGTGATCCGCGACGAGTTCGACGAGGACCCCGGCACGCTGTTCCCGACCTTCGGGGACAAGCCGCTCGGCTCGGCCTCGGTCGGGCAGGTGCACCCCGTCGTCCTCGCCGACGAGCGGGCCGCGGTGGTCAAGGTGCGCAAGCCCGGCGTCGTCCAACTCGTCGAGGACGACCTGGCGCTACTCGGCGACCTGGTGCACACCCTGGAACGCCATAGCCGCCAGATCAAGGAGTTCGGCTTCGTCGAGGTCTACGACGTCTTCGCGAAGAGCCTGCGTGCCGAGGTCGACCTGACCACCGAGGCGCGGGCCTGCGACGCCATGGCCGACAAGTTCGCCGACGACCCCACGGTGCACATCCCGTGGATCGAGCAGTCCCTGACCACCTCGCAGGTGGTGACCCAGGAGCGGGTCAGCGGCCTGCGGCTGGACGATGCCGACGCGCTGGTCGCCGCCGGCCTGGGCCCGGCGGCCGTGGCCCACACCTACCTCGACGCCCTGATGCGGATGGTCTTCGAGTTCGGCACCTTCCACGCTGACCCGCACGCCGGCAATGTGGTCGTCGCCCCCGACGGCACGCTCACCTTCATCGACTGGGGCATGGTCGGCCTGCTGGGCAGCCGCGAGCAGGACCGGCTGATGCGCCTGGTCGCGGCGTTCGCGTCCGGCAATGACACCCTGCTGTTGTCGGCGCTGCTCAACCTGGCACCCCCGCGGGCGCGGATCGACAAGGAACGCCTGCGCACCGATGTGAGCGCGATCGCCGCCTCGCTGCGTTCCGAGCGGGTCGACCAGATTCCCATGGGTGACATGGCCGAGGACCTGCTGGCCACCTCATTGGACCGGCTCGAGACGATGAGCAACCGCCTGGTCACCGGCATGGTGGTCTCGGCGGGAATGATCGCCTCCACCCTGCTGGTGCTGGCCCGTCGTTCCCGTCGACGGCCGCCCCCGGACCGCTGAGGGGGCCGCCTGGCTGCAATCCCTGCGCCAGCGCAAGGAATGCAGCTCGATCGGCCCGGACGAGGTGTATTCGTTACATCCGTGCAAGGAGTGCACGATTCCTGGCGGCGGGTCAGGAGGCCGGCTGGTCGACCTCCACCGCAACCCCCAGGTGGTCGCTGGGCCACTCACCGCCGTCGACGGGGCGCCCGAGTGTCCAACTGTCACCGACGACCAGCCCGGGAGTGTGAACATGTAGTCCAGGGTGTAGTCGAGGGGCCCGGCCGTGCCCGGGTGCTGCTGTGCGGCGCCTGGGCGATACGCGTCGGTGCCGCCGGCCACCAGGGGGTTCGACTGCAGGATCGTCGCCCGATTGCCCTCGATGGTTTCCACGATCCAGTAGAAGCGCTCCTCGGTCTCACTGGGCAGGTGCACCCGGGAATCCGAGAAGGCAGCCGGGTGAGGATGCCGGGCACCGACACCGCATCTGGGTCGATTGGCGCGGATGTGTGCCGCCAGCAGTGGCACTCGCTCGTCGCGCCGACGGAACAGGATGTTCCAGCTCAGGACCCGCATCGTCCCCTCCAGGTCGGGGGGTCAGGGTGCCACCGGGGTGATCCCGGCCCCACGCAGCAGGTCCTCGATCTGTCGCCCGACACCGGAGTCGTCGTGGTCGCCGGCACTGGGGAACCCGGCCTGCTCCAGCAGCGGGTGGGCGTTGTCCATCCGGAAGGGATGGCCGACCAGCTCCAGCATGGGCAGGTCATTGGGCATGTCGCCGAAGGCGGCCACCTCGTCCGGGGTCATGCCGAGTTCGTCGAGCAGGCTCGCCAACCCGGAGCCCTTGGTGACCCCCGCCCGGGAGACCTCGAGCAGGCCGTGGTCAGAGCTGAACGACCAGGTGGTGGTCATCCGGTCGTCGATCACCGGGGTCACCTCGGCGGCCAGGATGTCGCTGGGCACCCCCAGCCCCATCACCAGCAGCTTGACCGGGGAGCGGGTCTCCACCGCGGCCTCGACGGTCTGGTCCAACAGCAGGTGGGTACTTTCCTCCTTGAGCGGGAACCGCTCGTCGATGGCATAGCCCTCGAGCAGTTCCACTCCGAGGACGAGCCGCGGGTCGGTGGCCCGCAGGTCACTCATCACCGCCAGGGTGGACTCGACGTCGAGCAGGTCGGCCGAGATCACCCGGCCGTGGTGCAGGTCGTAGCGCACGGCACCGTTGCTGGCCAGGACGAGTGGGTCGGCCTCCAGCAGCGGACGCAGCACCTCGAGCCAGCGGAAGGGTCGACCGGTCGCGAAGATGGTGCGCACCCCGCGCTCGGCAGCCTGCAGCACCGCCGCCACATTGCGCTCACTCGGCCGGCCGTCCGCGCCAAGGAAGGTGCCGTCCAGGTCGCTAGCGATCGCCCTGATCAAGGATCAACCTCTGGTTCGGGCTGGGGGAGCCACCGCCGGATTCCGACCCCGATGGTTGCGGGGAGTCCATGCTCGGCGAGTGTGAGGGCGTCCCGTCGGACCCGTCACTCGACGGCGACTGGGAGTCGGGGGAGCCGGACTGGGACGACTCGGGTGACTGCGGCGACTGGGGTGACTGTTCGGTGTTCTCGGTGGGGATGGGGGGCGGGGCCTGGCTCGGCGGGGTGTTCTGGAAGGCGAGCACCGCAATCAGCAGCGCCATCGCCGCCAACAGCAGGGCCAGCAACCAGGAGACCAGCGTGGTCACCCAGCCGGCCCGGTCGTGGCGACCAGGCCACGGCAGCGGCCACAGCCGCGAAGTGCCGGGGTTGGTGTTCGAGAGCCAGTGCAACTGGTAGCCGGGGCCGGTGGGGGCGCCGATCAGCCGCGTCCGGGACAGGTCGACCGCGCTCAGCAGCCGGTTCGCCTCGGCGACCGCGGCCGGTGAGCCGTCATAGGCCAGCACCACCCAGGGGGCCTGCGGACGGCTCGCGGCGGGGGCCTGTTCGGCGACGTACTTCTCGGCCAGCCGACCGGAGTCCTGGCCCTGTCCGCCGCGGGCGAGCACGGTGTCCAGGTGCATCATGTTGACCTCGCCGGCGAACCGGTCGCGGGCCGCTGCATCCCCGGCCGCGCCGGCGGCCAGCACCACCAGCATCACCGAGGTGCCGTCGTCGTCATGGGCGGCGTAGGCGACCCCACTCGGGGTGGCTGCCAGCCGGGCATCCAACCAGTAGCCGTCGATGCGGGGAGGGTCGGCCGACACCAGCGGAGTCGCGAAAACCTGGGGGCCACCCTGTGGTGAACCCGGGAACTGGCCCTGGCCGGGCGCGGCAGACTGGTCAGACATCCCCCCTAGTTCACCACATCACCGAAGCAGGTCGCGGTTGTGTGGCCGGTGACCACGGGGACTGTATCGTGGCGCACAGGCAAGTTCTGGCCAGAACGGCTGCGAACCCACACCACAGGAGTTGACTTTGAGCACGTCCGTACCGTCGTCGGGTTCGATGACCCCCCAGGAAGCAGCCAAGCTGATCGGCGAGGCCATCGGGCAGGTGCAGCGGGTCATCGTCGGCCAGGAGCACATGGTCGAGCAGCTCATGGTGGGGCTGCTGGCCAAGGGCCACATCCTGCTGGAAGGTGTTCCCGGCGTCGCGAAGACGCTGGCGGTGCGAAGCTTCGCGACCGTGGTCGGCGGCTCCTTTGCCCGCGTCCAGTTCACCCCCGACCTGGTGCCCTCCGACATCGTCGGTACCCGCATCTACTCGGCCTCGAAGGAAACCTTCGACATCGAGCTCGGCCCGGTGTTCGTCAACTTCGTGCTCGCGGACGAGATCAACCGTGCCCCTGCCAAGGTGCAGTCGGCGATGCTCGAGATCATGGCCGAGAAGCAGGTCTCGATTGCCGGCCAGACCTATCCCGCGCCCAAGCCGTTCATCGTGATCGCCACCCAGAACCCGGTGGAGTCCGAGGGTGTCTACCCGCTGCCCGAGGCACAGCGTGACCGCTTCCTGCTCAAGGTCGACGTGCCCTACCCGCGCGGCAACGAGGAGTTCGAAATCCTGCGCCGGATGAGCGTCACCCCGCCCACGGCGAACCCGGTCCTGAACCCCGACCGGGTCCTGCAGCTGCAGGACCTGGCCTCGAACGTCTTCGTCCACAACCTGGTCGCCGAGTACATCGTGCGGCTGGTGCTGGCGACCCGCACCCCGGCCGAGTTCGGCATGCCCGACCTGGGCAATGTCATCCAGATCGGCACCTCGCCGCGAGCCACCCTCGGCCTGACCGCCGCCGCCCGCGCCCTGGCGTTGATCCACGGCCGTGACTACGTGCTGCCGACCGACGTGCAGGCCGTCGCCAAGGACGTGATGGCCCACCGCTTGGTGCTCGGCTTCGACGCGGTCGCCGACAACATCCAGCCGACCCAGGTCGTCGAACGCATCCTGGCCATGGTGCCCCCGCCCACGCCCGTGTGGAACCAGCAGCAGCGCCAGGCCAGCCACGGCCAGCAGCGCCACGCCCCTGAGTTCCGGAACTGACCCGGAGCGCGATGAGCAACCCGTCCTTCCCGCCGCCCCAGGGTCGTCCGGTCCAGGGCCCGCCGCCCCCGCAGGGACGTCCGGTGCAGGGCCCGCCGCCGCCGCAGGGTCGTCCGGCCCAGGCACCGCCCCCGCAGGGGCAGCCGCAGTTCGTGCCACCCCAGCAGGGTGGGGGACTGTTCGGGCCCAAGCCCGACCTCGGGGTGGCCCGTACGGTCATCGAGCCCCCCAAGGGCCCCTCGGTCCCGTTGTCGAAGCTGGCCCCCGAGGCCGCGCTGCGGCGACTGGAACTGACCGTGGTCCGGCGGCTCGAGGGCTTCCTCCACGGCGACCACATGGGCCTGCTGCCAGGCCCCGGCTCGGACACCAACGACGCCCGCGTCTACCAGCCGGGCCAGGACGACGTCCGCAAGATGGACTGGGCGGTCACCGCGAGAACCACCGAACCGCACGTGCGCGACACCATGGCCGACCGGGAACTCGAGGTCTGGGCGCTGCTCGACGTCACCCCGTCGATGAACTGGGGAACCGAGGGCATCACCAAGCGTGACCTCGGCATCGCCGCGATCGCCACCATCGGCTTCCTCAGCCAGAAGATGGGCGACCGGTTCGGCGGCATGATCATGCGGCAGGACTCGATCCGCCGGCTGCCGGCCCGCTCGGGCCGCACCGCCCTGTACGGGTTGCTGCGCAAGATGCTGGACGAACCGATCGTGCCCGACCACGCCCCCGGCGACATGACCCTGGAAGCCGGCATCGAGCAACTGACCCGCACCCAGCGGCGCCGCGGCATGAGGGTGGTCGTCTCCGACTTCCTGACCCCCGGCGATTCCGAGCTCGACCCCAATGTCGAACCCGAGTGGGAGCGGGCCCTGCGACGCCTCGCGGTCCGCAACCAGGTGCTCGCCGTGGAGGTCGTCGACGCCCGCGAGCTTGATTTTCCCGATGTGGGAGAGATGCTTATCAAAGACCCGGAGTCAAACTTCGCCCGGTATGTCAACACATCGGACGACGCGGCCAGGGCGCGGATGAACGCTGCCAGCAGGGCGCAGCGGGAACGCGTGAAGGTGTCCTTGCGTCGGGCAGGTGTGGGCCACATCCAACTGCGGACCGACCGCGACTGGGTCCATGACATTGCCCGATTCGTCCTGTCCTACCGACGCACCGCCAGCATGCTGCACACACCGCCCCAGGGAGTCGCCAAATGATGATCGACGTAGCGATGATCACCTGGCCCGAGTTCCAGAACCCGCAACGCCTGTGGGTGCTGGTGCTCGTGCCGCTGCTGGTCATCGCCTACCTGATCATCCTGCGGATGCGCAGCAAGCAGGGCATGCGCTTCACCAACACCGGCATCCTCGGAAAGGTGTTGCCCAAGCAGAGTTCCTGGCGGCGCCACGTGGCCGTCGCGATGACGGTCTGCTCACTGCTGGCGCTGTCCCTGGCCTGGGCTCGTCCGATGGGCATCGACAAGGTGCCCCGCGAGCGGGCGACGATCGTGCTGGTGATCGATGTGTCGTTGTCGATGCAGGCCACCGACGTGTCCCCGAACCGGTTGGACGCCGCGAAGGCGGCCGCCATCGAGTTCATGGGCACCCTGCCCGACAGCTACAACGTCGCGGTGGTCTCCCTGTCGGGCACCCCCCAGGTGCGGATGCCTCCCAGCATCGACCGGGGCGCGACCCAGCGGGCCATCGAGACCCTGGACTACCAGGACTCCACCGCTGTCGGTGACAGCATCCAGGCGGCGCTGAACGCGTTGGCGATGGCCCCCACCGGTGAGGGCGAATCACCCGCGCCGGGTGCGATCGTGCTGCTGTCCGACGGGCAGAACACGACTGGCCAGTCGCCGGGGCAGATGGCCCAGAAGGCCAAGGAGCAGAACGTCAAGCTGTACACGATCGCCTACGGCACCGAGACCGGCTGGGTCGACCTGGACGGCAAGCGTGAACGTGTCGCCCCCGACTTCAAGCTGATGCAGGACCTCGCCAACCAGACCGGCGGCAAGGCCTGGAAGGCCGACAGCGCCAAGGAACTGAGCCAGGTCTACGAGGACGTCCGCGGTGAGGTCGGCTACGAGGAGGTTCGCGTGGAGATCACCGCCCAATGGGCCTTCTACGCGTTGGCCTTCGCGGTGGTGGCCGCCCTGGGAGCGGTGTCCATGGCAGCGAGGTGGCCCTCATGAGTCTTGAGTTCCTGTTGCCCCAGCGGCTGTGGTGGCTGCTGGTGGTGCCCGCCATCGGCCTGCTGTACCTGTACCTGGCCTCGCTGCGGCCCGCCTCGCGGCGCCGTTCGTCCAAGCTCGACCTCGTCCTTCCCCGCGACCGGGCCTGGAAGCGCCACCTGGCCGTCATCCTGGCCCTGTTGGCGATGGTCTCCCTGATCGTGGCCTACGCGAAGCCCAAGGACTTCACCGAGGTGCCCAGGGAGCGGGCCACCGTCGTGGTCGCCATCGACGTGTCGCGTTCGATGATGGCCGAAGACGTCGAACCCAACCGGATGGAGGCCGCCCAGACCGCGGCCAAGGACTTCCTGAAGCTGTTGCCGGACGGGTTCAACGTGGCGCTGGTGGCCTTCGCGGGCACCTCGTCGCTGGTGGTGCCGCCCACCACTGACCGTGGGGCGGTCAGCCGGGCCATCGACAACCTCGAACTGGCCCCCTCCACCGCGATCGGTGACGGCATCTACTCCGGGCTGGACGCCCTCAAGCTGGTGCCGCCCGACCCCGACAACCCCGACGAGATCGCCCCGGCGGCCATCGTGCTGCTGTCCGACGGCGCCACGAACACCGGCCGACCCTCGCTGCAGGCCGCTCGGGATGCGAAGGCCGCGAACGTGCCGGTCTACACCATCGCCTACGGCACCGCGACCGGCTACGTCCTGGAGAAGGGTGTGCGCCAGCCGGTGCCGGTCAACCACCGTGAGCTCTCCGATGTGGCCAAGGAGTCCGGTGGCCGTAAGCTGTCGGCGGCCAATGACAAGGAACTGGCCGACGCCTACTCCCAGATCGCCAGGTCCATCGGCTACGAGAAGGTCTATGTCGAGGTGACCGAGCGCTACGCCGGCTGGGCGCTGTTGTTCGGCATCGCCGCCGCGCTGGCCACGATGTCGCTGGCCGCCCGCTGGCCCTGACCCCGGGGGCCCGGTGCTCACAGCCAGGCCAGCGCCGGCAACTCCTCGGGGCTGCCCAGGGCCCACAGCTGGTCGTAGAACCCATGCTCGGCCAGCAGCGCCCGGCGGCGGGCATCCAAGCCGCGGAAGCCGTGGCCCTCGCCCTCGAACATGACCAGGGCCACCGGCTGGCCGGCCGCCTTGACCGCGTGGGCCATCGACTCGGCCTGCGCCGGCGGCACCACCTTGTCCTCGGTGCCCTGCAGGATCAGCATCGGGGTGGCCAGCCGGTCGACGTGCAGGATGGGGGAGCGCTCGGCGTAGACCTGCTGCTGCTCGGGCCAGGGCCCGACCAACCCGTCGAGGTAGCGCGACTCGAACTTGTGGGTGTCGCTGGCCAGCATCGCCAGGTCGCCGATGCCGTAGCGGCTGACCCCGGCGGTGTAGACGTCGGTGGTGACCAGTGACTGCAGGGTGGTGTACCCGCCGGCGCTGCCGCCGGTGATCGCCACCCGCGCGGGGTCGACCAGGCCCTGGCCCACCAGGTGCTCGACCACGGCACGGCAGTCGTCGACGTCGACGATGCCCCAGTTGTCCTTGAGCCGGTTGCGGTAGTCACGCCCGAACCCGGTCGAGCCGCCGTAGTTGACGTCGACCACCGCGAAACCCCGGCTCGTCCAGTACTGCAGTTTCGGTGACCAGCTCGGGTGGGCCATACCGGTGGGCCCGCCGTGGCTGAGCACCACCAGGGGCGGCAGGTCGCCGTCGACGGGGCGGACCCCGGGCAGGTGCGGCGGGTAGAACCAGGCCTGCACCCGGCCGTGGTCACCGTTGGTGGACACGTTCTGGGGCAGGCTGACGTTCGCCGGGTCCGGCGCGGCACCCGCCCGGGCGATGGTGGTCAGGGCCCCCGAACCCGGGTCGACCCGGACGACCTCGGTGGGTCGCGTGGTGTACTCGAGCACGGCCCAGATCGCGTCGTCGTTGCCGGCCAGGGACTCCACCGCCGCCAAGTCGGGCACGGGGATGACGGTCTCCGAGTGCTCCTCCAGCCCGCAGGCCACCAGTTCGGCCTGCCCGTTGCGGTAGCGCGTGCCGACGACCACCCGCGGGTGCGACGGCGGCCAGGCTGCCCAGGTCTGGTTGCCCAGCGTCCACTGGGGGACCTCGTGGTCATGAAGGGTGCGGCTGATGCTGCGGGTCCCCCCCGGGGCATCCAGCAGCCAGTTCCAGTAGCCGGAGCGATCACTGACATACATCAGCCCGGCGGGCGTCCAGCGGGGGTGCACGGCAGAGGCCCCCTCGCTGACCAGGGTCGGTTCGCCGACCGCGCGGGTGTGCTCGTCCAACGGGGCGGTGAAGATCTCGGTGTGGTCCCAGGGCATGTTCGGGTGCTGCCACTGGCACCAGGCCAGCACGCCGTCGGCCGACAGTTGCGGGTCGGCGTAGAAGTCACTGCCCTCGACCAGCACGCGCGGCACGACCAGCTCGGACGACCCGCTGTCGGGCAGGTCGAAGGCCACGACCCGGGTCACTGGCTCTCCGGGTCCCCGGTGGTCCTCCTGGACGGCGAGCAGCAGGTTGCGGTCCAGATGCAGCCGAAGGTCCCCGTAGCGCAGGTCCGGGTCCGGGGCGGTCAGCGGGGCCCAGGCCGTGCCCCGCCGCAGCCACAGCCGGCGCGTGCGGTCATCGCAGGCGACCACCACACCACCGTCTGCGGCCCACGCGCCACCGCCGTACTCGCCGAGCCGGGTCCTGACGTCCAGGTCGGGGCTCAGTTCCACGGCCCCGGTCGCACCGCTCGCCCCGGGTGACAGCTGCATGATGGTGTTGCGCCCGTTCTCGGTGGGACGCACCTCGAGCCACAGCACGGCGGCCCCGTCGGTGCGTACCTCTGTCAGCCCGAGGGCGGAGCCCAGGACGTCGTCGACGGTGATCGGGCTCGGCCAGGCGCCGAAGGCTAGCGAGGTCATGGCCTCACCCTAGGGCAGTCCGGTCACAGGTTGTGGCGCAGCCTCGCGGGCGCCCGCCAGCCCATGATCGCCTCGAACATGCGCACCGCGTCGACCGCGGCGTCGACATCGTGCATCCGCAGCACCCGGGCGCCGGCCATCAGGCACCAGGTGGCGGCGGCGACCGAACCGTGCACCCGCTGCTCCTGGGGGCGGTCCAGGGTTTCGCCGATGAAGTCCTTGTTCGACACCGCGGCCAGCACCGGGTGGCCGAGCCGGGTGAGCGCGCCGAGTTCCCGGGTGACCTGCAGCGTGTGCAGGGTGTTCTTGTTCAGGTCGTGGCCGGGGTCGATGATGATCTGCTCGGGTCGCACCCCTGCGGCCAGCGCTGCGGACACCCGCTCGTCCAGGGTGGCCACGACCTCGGCGGTGACGTCGGCGTAGTCGGGGTGGGCGAGCCACTCGTGGGGGGCGGCCAGTGAGTGGGTCACCACCAGCGTGGCGCTGGAGCCGGCCACCGCCTCGGCCATGGCCGGGTCGGACAGGCAGGAGGTGTCGTTGATGACACCGGCGCCGGCGGCCAGGGCCTGCCGGGCCACCTCGGCGCGGGTCGTGTCGACCGAGACGACCACGTCACTGGCGGCCACCACGGCCTCGACGACCGGCAGCACCCGGTCGACCTCCTCGTCGGTCGAGACCGCCGGGGTCAGCGGCGAGAAGGGCACACCGCCGATGTCGACCCAGTCCGCGCCCGCCGCGGCCGCCGCCGTGCAGGCCTGGACGGCCAGGTCCAGGGCGAAGGTGGCGCCGTGGTCGTGGAAGGAGTCCGGGGTGCGGTTGACCACCGCCATCACCACGGCCTGCCGGTCCAGGTCGAACTCCCGGGTGCCGATGCGGCGGTGGGGGTGGTCAATCCGGGGGGTGATGATCGGCAGCGTGGGCCGGGAGGGGCGCTCTGTCACGGCCACAGCCTAATGCCGCCCCGGAACTCAATTGTGTAACACCATTGTGCTCATCGTCCGGTCTCGATAGGGTCCGGAGCAAGGGCCTGCCTCCTGACCGTGTCCCGGTCGCCCCAGCCCGCCGTGCCAACCCTCGCCCGGCGACGCCAACACCAGTGAACGAGAGATCCATGTCCAAGAAACCGTTCCTCAGAATCGTCCTCGCCGTCCTGGTGGCGCTGGGCATGGTGGTCACCACCGTCCCCCGGGCAGCCGCCGACGACCCCGCACCCAACCCGCCCTGGCCCTCCTACTGCGGCTTGCGGCTCGGCATCATCCTCGACCTGTCCGGGTCGCTGAGCAACACCCACGTCCAGCAGTCGAAGGACGCCTCGGTGGCCGCGATCCAGGCCCTGGTGGGCACCAACTCGGCCGTGGGCCTGCACACCTTCTCCACCGCTTCCCCGCACGTCGGCTCGAGCGCGGCCATCGAGTTCCTCCCGGTGAGCGTGGCCACCAGCGCCTCGGCGCAGCCGCTGATCGACTACACCACCGGTTTCGACCGTGGTTTCGGGGGCAGCACCAACTGGGCTGGCGCCTTCGAGCGCGTCACCTCCTTGGACCTCGACTACGACGCGGTCCTCATGGTGACCGATGGCTACCCGAATGCGCTGGCACCGGCCATCGATGCGGCCAATGTGCTGAAGAACGCCGGCACCCGCGTCGTCGGCGTCGGTGTCGGCAGCGGTGTCAACGATGTCACCATCAAGCAGATCTCCAGCGATGATGCCTACTTCCCGGTGGCCAGCTTCGACGCCCTGGTCGACTCCCTGAAGGACGCTGCCCTGGAGTCGTGCCGCGGGTCGGTGAACATCACCAAGCTGGTTGACGAGGACGACGGCAACCCCGCCGCCCCGGCCGCCGGGTGGACCTTCAACGGCACGGGCTCGGAAGAGGGCAGCGCCGTCACCGCCGCCTCCGGTGTGGCCTCGCTGACCTACACCAGTGACCAGGCCAGTGTCACGATCACCGAGCAGTCCCAGGCCGGCTACGTGATCTCGCCGCAGGGTGGGTTCAACGCCGTGTGCACCATCAACGGTTCGCCGCTGACAGTCACCAACGTCCCCAACGGGTTCCAGTTCGGGCCGCTGACCAGCACCGACGTGGTGATCTGCACCGTGGTCAACATCGCCGAGGGTGACACCCCACCGGTGACCACGCCACCGGTGACCACGCCACCGGTCACGACCCCGCCGGTGTCGACCCCGCCGCCGAGCAAGCCGCGCCCCCTGCCTGACACCGGCGCCTGATACCCGGACCACCGCCCGGCAGTGAACCCCGTTCGCTGCCGGGCTTGTGGTGCCCCCGGGGGTGGGGCAGACTGGGTGCCACGGCCAGTCCGGTCACGAACGCATCACTGGGGAAGGTGCATCCGTTCGTGAGGAGGAACTGTGTCGACCCGTGGCATCATCTGGATCCACTCGTCGCCCGCCGCGCTGCGCTCCCACGTGGAGTGGGCCCTGGCGGGCGTTCTTGGCGTCCCCGCACACCTGGAGTGGTCGCCGCAGCCCGTCGAGCGCGGCAGCTACCGGGCAGAACTTGAGTTCGACCACCACCCCGGGACGGCGGCCGCGATCGCCTCGGCCTTCCGCAAGTGGGGCCGACTGCGTTTCGAGGTCACCGAAGAGCCCTCGAACGGCCACGACGGCCAGCGCTACAGCTTCACCCCGGCGCTCGGCATCTTCCATGCCGGGATGGGTGTGCACGGCGACCTGCTGGTCAGCGAGACCGACCTGCAGCAGGCCATGGCCCACGGCCTCGACGGTCTCGAGGAGCGCCTGGCGGCCCTGCTGGGCACCCCCTGGGACGAGGAACTGGAGGCATTCCGCCACGCCGGTGACGGTTCCACGGTGCGCTGGCTGCACCAGGTGGGTTGAGCCCGGGTTGGTTGAGCCCGGGGTTGGTTGAACCCGGGAACGCAGAAACCGCCCGGCGGACCGGGCGGTTTCACAGCGGCGGCAGTAGTGCTCAGCGGTTCTGGTGCTGGTTGGTGACCGCGATGCACACGTTGTGACCACCGAAACCGAACGAGTTGTTCAGCCCGGCCAGGTCACCCTCGGGCAGGGTTTCGACCTGGGTGGCGACCTTGACCGGCAGGTCGGGCTCGAGGTTCTCGATGTTGATGGTGCCCGGCACCTTGCGCTGGTTGAGGGCCATCAGGGTGGCGAAGGTTTCCACCGCACCGGCCCCGCCGAGCAGGTGCCCGGTCATCGACTTGGTGCCGGTGACCCAGGCGTTGTCGGCCGCATCACCCAGCGCCGCACGGATCGAACCGGCCTCGGCGACGTCACCCTGGGGGGTCGAGGTCGCATGGGCGTTCACGTGGATGATGTCGCTCGCCGCGAGGTTCGCATCGCGCAGGGCCTTCACCATGGCCTTCGACTGGCCGGTCCCGGCCGGGTCGGGCTGGACGATGTCGTGGCTGTCGGCGGTGATACCGGCACCGGCGAGGGTGCCGTAGATCTTGGCGCCGCGGGCGGTGGCATGCTCGAGGGTCTCGATGACCAGCATGGCCGAGCCCTCACCGAGGACGAAGCCGTCGCGGTCGGTGTCCCAGGGCCGCGAGGCGGTCTCGGGGGAGTCATTGCGCCGCGACAGCGCCTGCATCTGGCCGAAGGCGGCCAGCGGCAGGGGGTGGATGACCGCCTCCGTCCCGCCGACCACGGAGATGTCGGCGCGACCCAGGCGCAGCATGTCGACGCCCTGGGCGATGGCCTCGTTGGACGAGGCGCAGGCCGAGACGGGGGTGTGGACCCAGGCGCGGGCACCGATCTTCAGGCCGATCTCGGCCGCCGGGGCATTGGCCATCAGCATCGGGATGGTGAACGGGCTCACCCGGCGGTGGCCCTTCTCCTTCTGGACGTCCCACTGGCTGAGCAGGGTGTGCAGGCCACCAATGCCGGAACCCGCCGCCACGGCCAGGCGGTCCTGGTCGAGGTCGTGCTCGAGGGTGAGGCCGGCGTCTGCCCAGGCCTCCATGGCCGCGATGACGGCCAGCTGGGTCGAGCGGTCCCAACGCCGGGCCTTGACCCGTTCCAGCTTCTCCAGCGGGTCGTAGGTGACCTCGGCGGCGAACTGGGTGGGCAGCGCTTCGGCCCAGTCGTAGGGCAGGGAATGGACACCACTGCGTCCGTCGAGCAGCCCTTGCCAGGTGGTGGGCGCGTCGGCGCCGAGCGGCGTGATGGCGCCGACGCCGGTGATGACGACCTCAGTCATGGTGTCCTCCGGGTAGAAATGTTCTGCATGTCTTGCGGGTGGTCTGCGGGGTGGTGCTGGTGTGGGGCGGAGGGGCTGCCTCCGCCCCACGGGCGCGGGGCTCAGCCCTGGGCGCGCTCGATGAAGGCGACGGCGTCGCCCACGGTGTTGAGGTTCTTGGCGTCCTCGTCGGGGATGGAGACGCCGAACTTCTCCTCGCAGGCGTAGATGATCTCGACCATCGACAGCGAGTCGACGTCGAGGTCATCGGTGAAGGACTTGTCGAGCTGGACGTCCTCGGCGGCGACTCCGGCGACGTCGTTGACGATCTCGGCGAGGTCGGCGCGGATCTCTTCGGTGCTGGCCATCTGGCCCTCCTTTGTTGTGGTTCCCTGCTCGGGGCGGTCCCGGCAGGGCAGTTTCTTGCTTGGTGGGTGTTGCAGGGTGGCAGGCTGCCGCGGCTCAGGGGAGTCGCAGTACCTGCCCGGCGTAGACGAGGCCTGCGCCGAATCCAATGGTGAGGGCAATGTCGCCGGACTTGGCGGCACCGCTGTCCAGCAGGGCCTCCATGGCCAGCGGCACCGAGGCCGCCGAGGAGTTGCCCATGTGGGTGATGTCGCGGGCCACCACGACGCCCTCGGGGAGCTTCAGGTGGCGCAGCATCGAGTCGGTGATCCGGTTGTTGGCCTGGTGGGGGACGAAGACCTGCAGGTCTTCGGGCTGCAGCCCGGCAGCGGCGAGCGCCTCGTGGGTCTTCTCGGCGATGGCGGTGGTGGCCCACTTGAAGACCGCGCGACCCTCCATGGTGATCTTGGGGATGTCCCCCTTCTCGACCGAGTCCCACGAACGGATGTCGATGACCGGGGCCTGGGAACCGTCCGAGCCCCACACGGTGGGACCGATCGAGGGTTCGTCCGAACCGCCGACCACCACGGCACCGGCCCCGTCGCTGAACAGGAACGCGGTCGACCGGTCAGCCAGGTCGATGAACATGCTCAGCGCCTCGACGCCGATCAGCAGCACGTTGCGGGCCAGCCCGCCGCGAACCATGGCGTCGGCCTGGCCGATGCCGTAGCAGAAGCCGGCGCAGGCAGCCGAGATGTCGTAGGCGGCCGGGTCGCTGAGGCCCAGGCCGTGGGCGACCTCCACCGCGAGCGAGGGGGTCTGCTTGAAGTGCGACACCGTCGAGATGATCACGGCATCAATCTCGTCGGCGTTCAGCCCGGCCCGTTCGATGGCCTTGGCACCGGCCTCGGTGGCCATGCTCAGCGCAGTCTGGGTCTCATCGACCCAGCGGCGCTCCACGATGCCGGTGCGCTGCTGGATCCACTCGTCGGAGGAGTCGATGTAGGTGCACATCTCCTCGTTGTCGACGACGCGGTTGCCACGCACCCCGGCGACGCTGAGCAGCTTCGAGTAGGCGGGGCCGGTGGCGGTCTTGATGGTGGGCACGTCAGTCCTCGTCGGTCGTGTGGGCAGGGTCGAGTCCGCGGCGAGCGGTGCCGGCCGACTGGTCGGGCCCGCCGTGCTCGGTGACGAAGGCGCGGGCCTCGTCGAGCTGGTCTGGGGTGTCGAGGCTGAACCGGGCGACATCCTTCAGGTTGCGCTTGGCGATGCCGGTCAGGGTGCCGGCCGGCGGGAGTTCCAGGATGCCGGTGACACCCAGGTCGGACAGGGTCTGCATGCACAGGTCCCAGCGCACGGGGTTGGCCACCTGGCTGACCATCCGCTGCAGGTACTCGACGCCGGAGTCGACCACCTGGCCGTCGGCGTTGCTGAGGATCTTCGTCCGCGGGTCGTGGGTCGACACGGCGCGGGCCAGCTGCCCGAGGCGGTCGACGGCCGGCTGCATGTGGATGGTGTGGAAGGCACCGGCGACGCTCAGCGGGATCAGTCGGGCGCGGTGCGGCGGGTTCTGGGCGAGCACCTCGAGCTGCTCGGTGGTGCCGGCGGCCACGATCTGGCCGGAGCCGTTGTTGTTGGCCGGGGTCAGCCCGGCCGCCTCGATCGCGGCCAGCACCTCGTCGCGGTCGCCACCGATGACCGCGGTCATCGAGGTCGGGCGGATGGCGGCGGCCTCGGCCATCAGCCGGCCGCGTTCGCGCACCAGGACCATCGCGGCCTCGACGCTCAGGATGCCCACGCCGGCGGCGGCGGTGAGTTCACCGACGCTGTGTCCGGCCACCACGGCCACCCGGCCGAAGGCGCTGGCCGGCTGCGGGAACAGTTCCAGGGCAGCCAGCGAGCCGGCGGCCACCAGCAGCGGCTGGGCGATGGCGGTGTCGCGGATCGTGTCGGCGTCCGCCTCGGTGCCGTAGTGCACCAGGTCCATGCCGGTGACGGTGCCCAGCCAGTCGAGGCGGGCGGCGAAGGTCGGCAGCTCGAGCCACGGACGCAGGAAGCCTGGTGTCTGGGAGCCCTGACCGGGCGCAACGATTGCAAGCACAATCTAACTGTGCCCGGATTGGCCGCGTGGGGCCGCCCAGAACGGTACGAAAACTGAGAGGGCGACCTTGTGGGGTTCCCACAAGCCGACCGGCCCGAGGGCGGAAAGGACCGCCCCGGCGGCGCGCGGAACACCACAAAACCACTCCCCGCGGCCGATGAATCACCTTCGCGTGATTCAGGCTGCTCTCAGGAACGGCCCTGGCTCAGGCGTCCGAGTGTGATCGCCAACCGCAGCACGTAGGCGTCGCGCGGGTCGGCGGGGGAGTAGGTGGTCACGTCCTGAATGCGCTTGAGCCGGTAGCGCACCGTGTTGGCATGGACGAACAGTGCCCGGGCGCTGGCCTCGACCGAGCAGCCGTGGTCGAGGAAGCTGGCGCAGGTTTCCAGCAGGTCACCGCCGGCCGACTGCAGCGGTTCGTAGATGTCGTGGGCCAGGATCCGCCGCGCGTGGCCGTCACCCGACAGCGCTCGTTCCGGCAGCAGGTCCATCGCCGAGATGATGTCGGGGCCCTCGGGCCAGGCCGGTGCCACCCGGTGGCCCGACATGGCTGCCCGCGCCGACAGGGAGGCATCGACCAAATCCTCCACGACCGGGCCGACCACGATCGGGCCGGGGCCGAAGCGGGCCTTGAACTTCGTCGCCAGCGCGATGCCACGCTCGGCCGAGCCGGGGCCGACCTCCAGGTCGGGGCCCGACAGGATGACCACCAGCCGCTCCCCGTGGACCGCGGTCAACGCGTTGACCCGGTGGCGCTCGGCGTCGCGACGCACGTCCTCGGCGGCGCTGGCAGTGTCCTTCGGCGCCGCCCCGACCACCACCGTGACCGGGGTGCGCGACTGCCAGCCCAGGGTGGAGGCGCGCGAGACGACCGTTTCATCGGCCTCGGCGCGCATCACCGCATCGACGACCAGGGCCTCCAGTCGGGCGTCCCAGGTGCCGCGCTGCTCGGCGGCGCGGGCATAGACCTCGGCGGCGCTGAAGGCGGCCTCGCGGGAGTAGTGGATGATCGCGGTCGACAGCACCTGCCGGTCGCCGCGGGGCAGTTCGGTCTGGATCTGCTCCTCGACCACCGAGATGGTGACCCGGACGAGGTCGACGGTCTGTTGCAGGGTGATCTTGCGGGTCAGGGCCCGCGGGGCGGCGTCGAACATCGTTCCGGCCGCCGCCCGGGTGCCGGGTTCGGCGCCGAACCAGGCCACGAAGCCGTCGATGCCGGAGCGGGCGACCACGGTGATCCAGGATCGTTCCTGGGCGCCCAGTTCGTTGAACCAGGGCAGCCGCTGTTCCATGGCGTCCAGGGCCGCCGTGGTCATCTGCGAGGTCGCGCTGGCCAGCCGCTTCACCAGGCCGACGCGGGCGCGGGCCGAGGGCACCAGGGCATGGGCCGTCCCGGGAATGGGATCTGCCATGCGGGTCCTCCTCGGGTCGAGCCTCCACCGTGGAACCAGAGCATATCGAGGAAGCAGGCAGTCGAACCCCCCGGCTGCCGGGTCAGCAGTCCTTGGCGCGATAGACCAGCCAGACGTCTGCCTCGGTGGGGGTGGGTCGATGCCCGACCCTGATGGCTGGCATGGTGATCTCGCAATTTGGATCGCTGCCCTGCTGGACGTGGATGGGTGCGCCGACCTTGCCAATCGTGCTGGAGCCGTTCGGCCAAGGCCCGTTCCAGACCCGGCGGGCACGATCCTGGATCTCGACGATATTGCAGGGCACCGTTCCGAGTCGCTCCCCAGGCGTGCCGGGCTCGTCCGTCTGGGTGTAGATCTTGCCGTGCCAGTAGAGCATCGCCGTGTAGGCAGGGATCTCGACGAATCCGGGGGTGGATTTCGGCGACGGGCAGCCTGCGGGGAACGAGGTGGGGGAACCTGCTGACCTGTCGGTTGACGTGCTGGGGTGACTGGTCACAAGCCGGCTCCCGGTGGCGCTGGGGGTGGCCGTGGTCGCAAGGACCGCCTGGTCGCGCACCGGCACCAGTTGGATTGCCACGGTGACGGCAGCCACCGCCACCACGGCAGCGGCACCGGCGCCGAAGACCCGGTGACGCAGCAGGCGCCGGCGCCCCGCGTTGGCGACCTCGATCGGGTCAATCGGATCGATGTCGGGAACGAGGTCTCTCAGGGTGGGCATGGTTCAGTCCTCCAGCAGGTCAGCAAGCTCGGTGTGTGTCCGCAGCCGCGCCAACGCCCGAGCGCACTGGGTGGTGACGGTCTGCTCACTGCAACCCAGGACGGTGGCCGTCTCCCGCACGGACAGGTCGTCAAGGTGTCTCAGCGCCACGATCGCCCGTTGCTGTTGCGGCAAAGTGGCCAGGGCCGCCACCAGACTGGCGCGTTCGAGGTGGTGGCCATCGATGGTGGGGCGTTCCGGTGGGTGGTCGGCAGGATGCTCGGGTCGCGGACGTCGTCCCCGCCACAGGTTGAGCATGATCGTGCGCAGGTAGGCACGCGGCGAGTCGGCCTTCTCGACCAGGCGTCGCTTCACAAAGCCCCGGACCAGCGTCTCCTGCGCCAGGTCATGGGCCAGATGGGTGTCGCGGGTGAGCGCCCAGGCCAGCCGCAGCAGGCCGGCCTGCTCACTGCGGACCAGTTCGGCGTAGGCCTCGGGCTCCATGTCCACCCCCTTCACTGAGTATGGACGGGTCCGGGCAGCAGTTTCGTCAACACGACCCGGCGACGACGTCAACACACAAGTTTCCCAGAGCACGCGCCCTGCCATATGACAGGGCGGGTGCTCTGGGGAACTTGTGTGTTCACGCCCAGCGGCGCGGCCACCACCTAGGTGTTGGAGCGCATGACGTTGGTGACGCGTGCCGGGGTTCGGGTGGCTGGGGGTTGGTCTCGGCAGGCGGTGTGGGGTCGATGGTAGTTGTAGTGGATGTTCCAGATCTGTATTGCCCGGGTGCGTTGGTCCTCGCAGTTGTAGGGCCGGGCGTAGAGCACTTCTTCGGCCAGGATCCGGTTGTAGCGCTCAACTTTCCCGTTGTGGCGAGGTGTGTAGGCGCGGATGAACTGGTGTTGGCGTGCCCAGCCCCGCAGCGAGCGTTCGACGATCGCTGCCCTGTAGGGGTTGCCGTTGTCGGTGACCACGCGGGTGACGCGGGTGATCCCGTGCGCGGCGAACCAGGCCCTGGCCCGGTTGATGAACCCGAGCACGGTGGTGGCCCGCTCGTCGGTCAGGGACTCGGTGTAGGCGAGCCGGGAGTATCCGTCCACGGCGGAGTGGAGGTAGCGGTAGCCGACCCGGGTGCGGTGTTTCGCCTTGTCCTGGTTCGATCCGCGGCCATGGGCCCGCCAGCCGCCGCCCTCTCGCAGCGCGCCGACCTTC
Source organism: Aestuariimicrobium sp. Y1814 (assembly GCF_050113895.1). Lineage (NCBI taxonomy): Bacteria > Bacillati > Actinomycetota > Actinomycetes > Propionibacteriales > Propionibacteriaceae > Aestuariimicrobium > Aestuariimicrobium sp. Y1814. The sequence goes on from NZ_JBNJRW010000003.1 coordinate 349,643, forward strand.
TTCACGTCGACGTGGACCATGTGGCCGGGGTAGCGGGCGATGATCCGTGCCGGCGCACGGGTCGGTTCTCCCTCGACGTCGAGCCAGCGGCGATGGTTGAGTCCCAGCCGGGTCAGCCAGCGTGCGACGGTGGCGACGCTGGTCCGGTGCCCACGCTCGTGCAGTTCGGCGGTGATCAGCCGGGCCGACCACTTGTGGTCGCGGCGTAGTTGCTCGATCAACTCCACCACCTGCGGTGGGGTCTGGGTCGGTGAACTGTGGGGTCGGCTGGAACGATCCAGCAGGCCTTCCTCGCCGTGGAGGCGGTGACGGTTGACCCATTTCGACAGACAGGCCCTCGACACTCCGGCCTCGGCGGCGACGTGGGCGATCGGGCGGTGTTGGCACCGGATGACCAGGCGTCGACGTGCTTCAAAGGTCAGCGCGGCATTACGGTGGTGAATCAAGGGCGGGCTCCTCGTTCCGATGGTTGTCTCGCAACTCCCATCCTGCCGAGGACCCGCCCCCTCTCACGTCCCGGCGCGTGCAATCAACCTCATGACCCGCAACACCTAGG